>JANMKG010000273.1:0-2750 GCA_031371915.1 Chitinophagaceae bacterium
TGCTTTCATCCCAGGCATGGTAAAGTAACCCTGTCTTTGCATCCCTCGCATGTTTTTCCATATATATGAACTGGTTGGCGATATCATTGAAAGCAGTGTCTTCATGCGCCAGCATCGCGTATTCCGCATAGAAAGGTTCCCCCATGTACAGCCCATCCAGCCACATTTGGTTAGGATAAACCTTTTTGTGACAGAAACCGCCTTCGTTGGAGCGGGGATGATGACGCAACTGTTCCCGCAGCAGGTTAGCGGCCTTCAGGTATTTTTCTTTCAGGGTTACCCGGTAGAGCAGGAGCAGTAGCTTACCATTGTTGACATTGTCGATATTGAATTCCTCCTGTTTATAGGTCTTGATGCTTCCGTCAGCCTGTACGAAAACATCCATCTGTTGCTGTATGTAATTGAAATATTTTGAATCGCCTGTATTCAGCCAAAGACCCTCAAAGCCTTTCAGGATTACGCCCATATCGTAAGTCCATTTGGCGGGTTTACCATCGAGGGCAAAGGAATCCTTCCAGGTATTCATTACAGTAGCCGCCATTTTTTCACTATAGCGATCTTGTGCCTGAATTAACGAGGCTGATAATACAAATAGTAGTAGAAAAATTCTCTTCATATAAAATTCTCTTTACTCACCTTTAGGGGCTGGGTGCATCGTGACGGATTTTTCTGATGCACCCAACTCGTAGCTGACCTTTGCTTTTGCTTTGGAAGCATCCGTGTTTTTAATAGTGATGTTGCTGCTCCTGTCGCCATTAATGCGAAATAATAACTGGGCTCCGTCCTTATAACTGATATTGTCAAAAACCAATTTATCGCTGTGTAGTACATCAACCACGGGATTGGTGTCCTCGCTGATCACTTTGATGTTCTTAAAACTGATACCCGTGGCTTCCTGGATATCAAATCCTTTGTTGGCCTGCAGGACCATATTCTCCAGTAAAATATCCCTGATATGCATTTCGGGTAAACCGCGGACAAAGATGGCACGGTCAGCACCGTTGCAATACACATTACTGATGGTAATATTTTTGAAAACAGGGGTGGTTTCATCAACGGGTTTGAATTCTACTTTTGGTAATTCTCTTTTTTCGCCTGCCAGGGGTACAGGATCTTTGGCCATATAATACATATCAAACAGGATAGCATCGCCAACGATATCTTTCATGTAAATATCCTTTACGAAAATATTTTCGACCACGCCGCCACGACCCCGGGTTGTTTTGAAACGCAACCCTATATCGGTCCCGATAAATGTACAGTTGCTTACATAGATATTCCGGGCGCCCCCGCTCATCTCGCTGCCGATCACGAAGCCGCCATGGGCCGCGTACACGGTACAACCACGGATGATCACATTCTCGATGGGCATTCCTCTTTTTCTTCCATCTTCATCACGGCCACTTTTCATACACAGTGCATCGTCACCCACATCGAACACGGAATTTTCGATCAATACATTCTTACAGCTCTCCGCATCGATCCCGTCACCGTTCTGTGCATACCACGGATTCTTGACAGAAATATTTCTTATCGTGAGATTTTCACACATCAGTGGGTGTAAACACCAGGCCGGTGAATTTTGAAAGGTGATACCCTCCAGTAATATATTTTTACAACTGGTAAGTAAAACAAGGTTAGGACGAAGAAAATCCTTGATGCCTGCATAATAAGCTGCATCTTTTCCAGGTGTGATCAGTCCCGGGTTGGCAGGTAATTTAGTTGCATCCAGGTACTGTTGTGAAGGATACCAGGTTTTTTTATCCTCACCCAGCACACCCCCTGAAGCCAGTAGGTTTTTCCATTGTGTCTCATTCAGTTTTTCTTTTTTCACAGCTCTCCATGCATCACCATTTCCATCAATGATCCCCTTGCCGGTAATCGCAATATTGGTGGCCCCGGTCGCGGAAACAGGAGATTGATTACGCATTTGCGGGATGCCTTCCCAGTTAGCAGCTACAATGGGGTATTCGTTTTTATCATTGGTAAAAAATAAAGTGGCCCCGGTAGCCAGGTAAAGATTGATATTGCTTTTTAATACAATGGGACCGGTGAGCCATAAACCTGGCGGAACAAGCACAACACCACCGCCTTTTTTTGCAAGGGCATCAATGGCGTTATTGATCGTTTTTGTATTCAGGGTATTCCCATCGGGGACCCCTCCGTACTTTAAGATATTGATCGTGTCCTTCCTGAATTTTGGAGTGGGGATGACGGGCTGTTTTTCCCATTGAGAAAAGGTAGCCATACCTGTCGCCATCGCGGAAAAGTAGAAGAGTATTTTTTTCATTGGTAAGCAACCCGTTTTAAGGGGATTTCGTTATACAAGTCTAACCAGATATTAGTTGTTAATCAACGGTTTGCATGGGTTTTTTTACGCAATCGTTGCCGGGAACGGTGTCGGGTTATTTTTGTTTCTCGCAGCGGATGGGTTTCTCGCGGCGCACGCAAAGGAGCAGCGGACGCAACGTTCGTACACTGGTGATTTATCTTTCGCTGCGCTCTTTGCTCCTCCGCGCACGCTGCGAGAAACCTTACCTAACCAATGCTTCCACCCGGAACCAATCCACATTCGCAAACCCCGCATCATTTGTTTTTCCCGCCCCGGTACAGAATAATCCCATTTTTGCAGCTACCCAGCGGCCTGGTTTGGCGAGCAGTGTTTCACCGATTCTTTTGAATGAATTTCCATCCTCACTATAACTGAATTCACAGTTCGCGTTTTTCAAAACTTTTACCCGCAAATAAAT
>JANMKG010000263.1:0-2239 GCA_031371915.1 Chitinophagaceae bacterium
TTATCGATAGTAACAGTTGTAGCTACACCCAGGTAACTTAGATCAGCATTCTCTAATTTATAGCCCTGTTCTTCACTGACCACAATACCTTTTGTGAGCACCGCGATATCCTGCAACATTTCTTTCCGGCGATCTCCAAAACCAGGAGCCTTTACAGCCGCCACTTTAATGGTGCCACGTAATTTATTTACAACCAAAGTTGCCAGCGCTTCCCCTTCCAGGTCCTCGGCAATGATCAATAATGGACGTCCGCCCTGTGCAACTTTTTCAAGAATGTGAAGGATGTCTTTCATATTGCTGATCTTTTTATCATAGATCAGGATATATGGATTCTCCAGCTCAGCTTCCATTTTTTCACTGTTGGTAACAAAATAAGGAGAGATATATCCGCGGTCGAATTGCATACCTTCCACTACTTCAATACCGGTTTCGGTACCTCTTGCTTCTTCTACAGTGATCACACCTTCTTTACCAACTTTCTTCATGGCTTCGGCGATCAGTTTACCGATCTCGTTGTCATTATTGGCGGAAATAGAAGCCACCTGCTGAATTTTGCTGCTATCATTTCCTACTGTCTGTGATTGACCCTTCAGATGTTCAACCACTTTGCTCACTGCTTTATCGATACCCCGTTTCAGATCCATCGGGTTAGCGCCAGCAGCTACCATTTTCAAACCTTCACTAATGATAGACTGGGCTAACACTGTAGCGGTAGTAGTACCATCACCTGCAATGTCTGCAGTTTTGGATGCTACTTCTTTCACCATCTGTGCACCCATATTCTCAATGGGATCTTCCAGTTCAATTTCTTTAGCTACAGTAACACCATCTTTAGTAATAGAAGGTGCACCGAATTTTTTCTCGAGTACCACGTTGCGGCCCTTTGGACCGAGGGTAACTTTCACAGCGTTACATAGAATGTCTACGCCTTTTTTCATCCTATTTCTCGCTTCAATGTCGAAGAAGAGTTGTTTTGCCATTTTAAATAGATTTTTAGTATTAAGTACTTAGAATTTAGATTTCTTTCCTGGCATTAATGCCACGTGGTCCATTCTTGTGATGCTTTGTCTTAGTACTATCATCTTAGTACTAAGTACGGCATTACACTATCGCCAAAATATCCGACTCTCTCATGATCAGGTAGTCCTGCCCCTCAATCTGTATTTCAGTACCTGCATATTTGCCATAGAGAACAGTATCGCCTGTCTTAACTGTTACAGGTTCATCTTTTTTGCCGGGACCGGCAGCGATCACAACACCACGTTGTGGTTTTTCTTTAGCCGTATCGGGAATGATGATGCCACCTGCTGTTTTTTCTTCCGCAGCAGCGGCTTTTACAATTACCCGGTCATGTAGTGGGGTAACGCTTACTTTTTTAGCCATTGTTTTATTGATTTTTTTTGTTTGAATAATAACCCGTTTATGGGCTCGCCCGCCGGAGCTTTAGCGAAGGCGGGCGGCAAAGGTAAAGGAAATACCATGCCTTTCTGGATAATAAAGACAAATTTTCAGTTTTAAGAAACAATTGACAGGGTGGATCCGAAAGTCTCGACCGATTTGACAATTTTTCATTCTTGAGAGTGTAAGAATTCGGTATTAAACAGAAGGCAGAGGTTTAAGATCTATCAAAATCCCCGTTTTCCAGCTGATGGTTTTCCGTTTGTATTTTCCTTTTAAAACTATTTCATGCCTTGTGATTTTTACCGGGAAAGATCTCCATGAACTAATTGGCGACAATTGTAATTGCCAGAGAAAATTTCCTTTTGAGGGCTTAATCACTACCGAATTTCCACCTCTCCTGGTTCCTAAATAAACAGGGCTCTGCTCAATAGGGAATGCAGTAATAAGAAAACCTTGTCCTTTTTGCCAGGCCGTATCCCATGAGACCAATTTATTTTTTGTTTCGATATAGATCACAATAGAGGTATCAATTCTTTTGGGCAAAATTCTTGAACTGTCAACCTTACCTCCTAAAACTTCTTCTTGGGCATATTCAGGAAAATTACCCCTAACACTTTCCACATAATAAGCATATGTTTTAACGATCACTGAACCTGACTGTGCAGAGGTCAACAGGTTCAGCGATAAGAAGAATAACGTCATTAAACATAGAAGGCTTTGTTTTGTAAACGGTATCATTCCTATACTATATTAAAAATCCTGCCAATTATTACAAAAAGACCGTCCCGCCTTTCTACAATCTCAGGAAGGAGGGACGGTCATATAAAATTAATAACAG
>JANMKG010000291.1:0-10879 GCA_031371915.1 Chitinophagaceae bacterium
CGCAGCTTACCCAGTTGCAGAAGAGTGGCCAGCAGCTGCCAGCAACGGAACAGATGTTTACATCGTTGGTGGTTCTGATAACGTCGGTGCTGTTACAACTACATTACGCAGGTATAATGTTGCGAGCAATACCTACACAACTCTTGCACCTTGTACTGTGCCAACCTGGAACCATGCTTTTGTATATGTAAATGGTAAGATCGTTAAAATAACCGGGTTCAACGTTGCAACGGCTACGACTGCTGTTGAAGTATATGATATTGCTTCCAATACCTGGAGCGCAGGCGCTCCTTACCCACTGGGTGTTGGTTTTGTCAATGCATGGGCGTCAGGCAACTTTGTATATAGTGCTGGTGGAACTTCACCTGCAGGAGTTGAATCGAACAAGACCTATCGTTATGATCCCGCAGCGAATACCTGGGACGACGTATCTATTGCTGACCTTCCAGCAACCCGTTGGGGTGGTGCTACTACAGCCTATAACGGTGGTGGTGTAATAGCGGGTGGTTATGTTACAGGTGCTATCAGCAATACTGTACTGCAATGGGACCAGGCTACCAATGTATGGTCAGCCTTACCAACCCTTGTAGGGCCTCGTTCAAGAATGACAGGTGCTGTCTTGAGTGGTAGTTTCTATGTTACAGGTGGCCGCCAGATCAATGACTTTGTCGGTACTAATAACAACCAGAAATTAACTTGTATACCTCCAACTCCTTGTTCCGGAGCACCTGCTCCCGGCAATACATTAAGTTCTTCCAACCCTGTTTGCGCAGGCACCAGTTTTAACCTGTCCCTGCAGAACAATCCTTTCCAGACCGGGTTTACTTACCAATGGCAGAAATCTGCTGATAATGTTACGTATCAAGATATTGCCGGTGCAACAGCTTCAACACTTTCTACAACCCAAGCCGGGGCGACCTGGTACAGGGCTAAAGTGACTTGTACGCCAAGCGCTACTACTACGAATTCTAATCCTTTATTGGTTGCTGATGGACAGGGTGTATTTACTTCCCAGCCCGCCAATGCTACTACAACATGTGGTGGAAATGCAACCTTCACCTTTACTGCTACCGGGTTGGCGTTGGTCTACGGATGGGAATACAGGATCACTCCTGCCTCACCATGGCTGACGGTAAATAATGGTGGTGTTTATTCAGGAGCTACTACGAATTCGTTGGTGCTTACCAATGTTCCTGTAAGCATGAGTGGATACCAGTACAGGGGATTGATATCAGGTCCTTGTACGGCTGTTGATTTCAGTACACCGGCCACATTGACCGTTACCCCGCTGGTAGCAACGGTTTCTCCAACATCTGCTACAATATGTGCCGGTTCTATCCAGGCATTAACGCTGACCAATACGCCTACACCGACTGTTTTTTCTTCAGGACCTGTCAATGTTACTATCCCTGATGGAAATGCAGCACCTACTACCAATATATTGGCAGTATCCGGGTTGCCGGCGGGAACACCATCTGAGGTAAGGGTTACTTTAAACATGACCCATACTTATCCTGCTGATATGATCATCAACCTGAAAGCGCCAAATGGCCAGATCCTTAGTTTGTATAAGCACAATACAAATACAGATAACGGACCAGCTTCTGTTTCGAATGCCGGTTTCTATGACGCGGTGGTCAGTTCACTTGGAACTGTTGTATTTAAAACAGTACCAACTCCATTCCGTTATGGAATCACTCCTCCTACAGGTCCTTTCCTTGCTGATAATCTCAATGGCGTAACCAACCCGGGCTACGTGATCATGGATCCTACAGGTTTTGCTTCCAATGCTTCTGGTTGGGGTGCACTTACTTCCGGCGCACTGAATGGTAACTGGACACTTGCCATGTGCGATGGCGGTGCTGGTGACGTTGGAGTATTCACTGGCTGGTCAATCAGTTTTAGTTTTGGTAATTCATCAGGTGTTTGGACACAATCATCACCTGCAACGCCTCCAAATACTATGTTCTCTGATGCGCTTGCAACAGTACCTTACATAGCAGGAACGCCTGCCAATACGATCTATGTTAAGCCTACAGTAAACAGTACTTATTGTGTGGTTTACAGTACAAGTACATGTACCAGTGCGCCTACCTGTGTTAATGTAAACGTATCTAACCCTGCTACCGGCGTTACTGTTACACCAACGTCAAGTGCAGTTTGCCTGGGTAGTGGTACAACGTTTACGGCTAATACAACTGGTGGTGGTCCTTTAACCTACCAGTGGCAGGTAAGTATTGATGGCGGGTTAACCTATTCAGACATTTCAGGTCAAACAGGCCAAACGCTTACGCTGAATAATGTAGCCCAGTTAATGAATAATTATATCTACCGTGTGAGAGTAACAGCAGGACCTTGCGGAACCGTTAACAGTGCCGGATCACCATTGACGGTGAAGCCGCTGCCAACTGTAGTAATTTCTGCGCCTGACCTGGCACTCACACCGGGACAAACAACAACGATCACAGCTACCAGCACTCCGCCGGCTGCCACCTATTCCTGGACGCTGAATGGTAGTGCTATTACAGGTGCTAACACCAGTTCAGTTGTAGTTGGAATCAACCAGCTCGGAACTTACCAGGCAACTGTAACAGCTACCAACGGTTGTACAGCCAGTTCTAATAAGCTCGTGATCGGTTCTGAAAAATCAGATCGTCTCTGGATCTACCCGAACCCGACAACAGGAAAATTCGAAGTAAGATTGTATTACGGAGATGCTATTACCGAGAACAGGTATGTAACTGTGTTTAATTCACAAGGCCAGATAGTTGCCACGAAAGAAGTGGTGCTTACTAACGTGTCTGAGCCATATACGAGGATCGAGTTCGACATCAGCAAAGAGGCTGCCGGTCCTTATGTAGTGAAGGTTGCACACAAACGTACCGGTAAGATCACATCCGGAATCGTGATCAAGCAAAGCAATTAAGATCAAAGAGATAACGTAAATAGTTACTAAGAAGCAAGACCCCTGCAACAGCGGGGGTCTTTTTTTGTAATCCAACATTATATTCATCAGGGTTTGGAATGATCAGTATCTAAAGAAGGTGATCTGCTTACTGAAAGTAAATACTGATGGATCAGTGGGGTCGGCACCGCGCCTGGTTTGAACTGTGATTTTATGTGTACTCCAAGGGAATATCTATCGCTTTCGGGGAGGGAAAGCGATCGGGGCGGGCCCGTTATATATGGACCAAAAGGAGATAAGATTATTTCTTCATTTGCTTCCAGGCATTGATCATGCCATTGGTAGAGGAATCATGATTGGTTACAGGACCTTCTGCCAGTAATTCCGGTAATATCTTACCGGCTAACTGTTTGCCCAGTTCTACACCCCATTGGTCAAAACTGAAGATATTCCAGATCACACCCTGTACAAATATCTTGTGTTCATAGAGTGCAATAAGTTCTCCCAGTGAATAAGGAGTGATCTTTTTTAAAAGAAAGGAGTTGGTGGGTTTATTTCCCGCGAATATTTTGTAGGGAAGCAGTTTGACGATCTCCTCTTTGGTCAATCCCTGTGCCAGTAATTCTTTTTCGACTTCCTCTTCCGTCTTCCCGTTCATCAGGGCTTCTGTCTGCGCAAAGAAATTACTTAATAATTTGGGATGATGATCACCCAGGGGATTATGCGTTTGAGCGGGGGCGATAAAGTCGCAGGGAATAAAAGGCGTTCCCTGGTGTAAGAGCTGGTAGAAAGCATGCTGCCCGTTGGTTCCAGGCTCACCCCAGATCACTGGCCCGGTTGGATACTCCACAGGCTCCCCGTTACGGTCAACACTTTTGCCATTGCTTTCCATATTCCCCTGTTGAAAATAAGCGGCAAAACGATACATGTACTGGTCATAGGGAAGAATGGCTTCTGACCGGGCGCCAAAAAAATTATTGTACCATATTCCCAAAAGGGCCATTATTACCGGGATGTTTTTTTCAAAGGATTCCGTTTTGAAATGCATATCCGTTTTATGGGCACCTCTCAGCAGCTCTTCAAAATTCTTATACCCTGTTGTAAGGGCAATGGAAAGACCGATAGCGCTCCAGAGGGAGTAACGACCGCCAACCCAGTCCCAGAATTCAAACAGGTTGTTTTTGTCGATCCCAAACTTCACCACTTCTTTCTCATTCGTAGACAAGGCGACAAAATGTTTGGCAATATGTTTTTCATTTCTCGCTGTTGACAGGAACCATTCCCTTGCCGTTTGGGCATTGGTCATTGTCTCCTGTGTGGTAAAGGTTTTGGAGGCGATAAGGAAAAGGGTACGTTCCGGTTTTATTTTTTTCAGTGTCTCGGCGATATGCGATGCATCCACGTTGGAAACGAAATAAGCTTCTATTCCATTTATCCAGTAAGGTTTAAGCGCCTCTGTGACCATTTGAGGTCCGAGGTCGCTTCCGCCAATACCGATATTGACAATATATTTGATCCGCTTGCCGGTATAGCCCCTGAATTTTCCTTTGTGAACCGAGTTGGTAAAAGATCTTACTTTATCAAGTACTTTTTTTACATCAGGCATAATATCAATTCCCCCGGCAAAAACAGGCTGATCAGTCAGGTTCCTGAGGGCGATATGAAGGACCGAACGTTTCTCAGTTTCATTGATGGGGTCGCCACTGAACATGGCCCTGATGGCTTCTTTCACTTTGCATTCTTCTGCCAGTTGCAGTAATAATTGAATTGTTTTATCCGTGATGATATTCTTGGAGTAATCAAATACCAGGTCCACCAGGCAACAGGAGTATTTCCTGAACCTGTCCGGATCTTCCCGGAAAAGATCGCGAAGATGAACAGGCTTCATCGCTGCATAGTGTTCTGCTAAAGCTGTCCAGGCTTTCGTCGAGGTTGGGTTGATCTTAGGTAACATAGGTTCTAAGATACTATAGTTCACGGAAGGCCCGGATGGTTCTTGCTACCATTTCTTTGCTGATATCAAGGTGAACAACGAGTCTTACCCGGTTGGGCGAGATCGCATAACCGAGGATCGACTGTTCTTTTAATTTAGCGACCAGGTCAGGGGCCGTAAAACTGTCCTTTAGTTCAAAGATGATAATATTGGTTTCAACTGGCAATACGATTTTGACAAACTCTTTTGCAGTAATCGCCTCGGCGATCTGGCGGGCATGATCATGATCCTCCGACAGGCGCTCTATATTGTGTTCGAGTGCATAAATTCCCGCCGCGGCAATAAAACCTGCCTGCCGCATGCCGCCTCCAAATGCTTTCCTGACCCTTCTTGCTTTTTTGATCAGGTCTTGATTGCCCAATAATAAACTTCCTACAGGACAGCCGAGACTTTTACTCAGGCAGATGGAAATGCTGTCAAATGCTTCACCATATTGTTTTGGTGTTTCTTTTTTTGCGACGAGTGCATTCCATAGTCTTGCACCATCGAGGTGGAAGGCAAGTCCATTTTCTTTACAAACAATGCTGATCTTTTTTATTTCCTGGAAATCATAGCAAGACCCGCCACCCCGGTTGGAAGTATTTTCCAGGGAAACCAGGCTGCTTTTTGCCCTGTGAGGATCATCGGGCTGTATAGCGGCTTTTACCTGTTCTGCCGTGATCCTTCCGAGGTCACCGCGCAGCAATTTTACCGAAGCACCTGAATTCGAGGCAATACCGCCTCCTTCATATTGATAAACATGTGAGTTTTCGTCGCAGATCACCTCGTCCCCTGGCTGTGTGTGACATTTGATCGCTACCTGGTTCGTCATGGTACCGGAAGGGCAGAAGATGGCTGCTTCCATTCCAAACATAGAAGCCGCAAGAGATTCTAATTCATTGATCGATGGATCTTCTCCAAAAACATCATCTCCCACTTTTGCCTTTATCATGGCTTCAAGCATAGGAGGGGTAGGGCGGGTAACGGTATCGGAGCGGAAATCTATGGTCATTTGCAGAGTTTATTGCAAGATAGTTATTGAGGGCTTGTCTTTGTTCTTCTGGCCTGAATCCCTGTTTCAAGCTTTGAACTGCCTCCAAAAAGGGAGTTTTTCCGTTGATCGGGATGATTCGCCACTCATCCCTAATCGAAACGGACCTGTAACCCGGTTTGCCCTTCTGCGTCTTAGAAATATCCCCCAAATGACATTAAAATGACCGGTCATCCCTAAAACAGGCCGTTTATTTTAAAACAATATACTTGGTAATACAAAGTACCTAGTTTTGGGCTGTAATAATCAAAAACAAGTACTAAATAGATAAAACATCAAAAAAATGAAAAAGACCTTAACCCTGCTGACGATCATTCTGACTAGCCTGTCCCTTACCAGCCAGGCTCAGCAAAAAGCCAGCAAAGTCAGCGGAACAGTGATCGACGGGAATACCAAAACCATCGAATCCGCTACTATCACCTTATTAAGAGCGAAAGACAGTTCCGTAGTGAAAATGAGCGTAGCCGATAAAACTGGCAAATACGAATTCGACGGCGTGACAGAAGGAAAATACCTCGTTTCCATTACCGCTGTAGGCCATACCAAAGGTTTCTCTGAAACTTTTGATGTTACGTCAGGCACCAATTCGGTTAATTTAAAAAAAATTGAACTGGTTCCCCAGGCTAAATCGATCGGCGAAGTAACAGTGACGGCAAAAAAACCGTTGATCGAACAGAAGCTTGACCGTACGATCGTGAATGTAGAAGCGTCCGTGACGAATGTCGGTAATTCTGCACTGGAAGTACTGGAAAAATCTCCCGGTATCACGGTTGATAAAGATGGTAATATCAGCCTCAAAGGAAAACAGGGTGTTGTCGTAATGATCGATGGCCGCCCAAGTTATTTAAGTGGTGCCGACCTGGCTAGTATGTTGCGCAGTATGAGTGCCAGTCAGCTTGAGCAGATCGAGATCATGACCAACCCGCCTGCTAAATATGATGCGGCCGGAAATTCAGGTGTGATCAATATCAAAACAAAAAAGAACAAACAATTTGGATATAATGGTAGTTTGACCACAGGGTTTACCCAGGGCAAATATGCACGATTCAATGAAAGCGGCAATTTTAATTACCGTAATGGTAAGATCAACCTGTTCTCAAGCCTGAACTACAGCCGCAACCACCGTGGAGAAGACCTGCTGATCACCCGGAATTTCCGGGAGACAACTACAAAAAATATCATTTCCATATTTGATCAGCATTCTGCGATGATCAATAAAAGTAATTTTTACAGTGCCAAAGTTGGACTGGACTATACGGTGAGTAAGAAAACAACGCTGGGAGTGGTGCTTAGCGGTTTCTCTAATCCTAAAGTATGGGAAAGCAACAGTACCACGTTCATCAATGACCCCAATGCTGTTTTACAAAGCAAAGCGATCAGTTCCACTACCAATGATGAAAAATGGAACAACTTCAGTGGCAATTTTAACCTCCGCACGGTGCTGGATTCTGCCGGGCAGGAAATAACCGCTGACCTGGATTACCTCCAATACAGGTCTACCAGCAAGCAGCCTTTGACAAGTGCTTATTATGACAATAGGGGTAACCTTACAAAAGGACCTGATACCTTGATGGGGAATCTTCCGCAGGATATCACCATCTATAGCGGCAAGGTGGATTATACATTGCCCTTGAAGAAGGGAGCAAAATTTGAAGCGGGTCTCAAGACAAGTTATGTAAAAACAGATAATAATGCTAGTTATGACAGTCTGCAGAATGGTGAATTGGTACATGATTTTAACCGCAGCAACCATTTTGTATACGAGGAAAACGTGAACGCCGCCTATGTGAATTATAGCAGGCCCCTTGGAAAAAAATGGAGCGGGCAATTGGGACTTCGGATGGAAAACACCAATGCAAAAGGTAATCAACTGACAACGGGAGTAAATTTCAAAAGAAATTATACTCAGCTTTTCCCGACCGCTTACCTGCAATATAAGGCCAATGAGAAAAATTCATTCGTTATCAATTATGGCAGGAGGATCAATCGCCCTGATTACGAAGACCTGAATCCTTTCATCCATTTTCTTGACAGGTACACTTTTGAAAAAGGTAACCCTGACCTAAAACCCCAGTTCAGTCATAATATTGAATTGAGCCATACCTATAAGGGATTCCTGACTACGACATTGAATTATAGTACTACGACAGATATCATCCAACAAGTACTTGAACAAAATGAAGCGACAAATGAAACCTTCATCAAGAAGGCAAATATTGCTACCCGCAACCAGTTTGGTGTTGCCGTAAGTGCGTACAAGGAAATAAAGAAATGGTGGAGCGGTAATGTATACGCCAATCTTTCCAACAATCGTTTTAAAGGAGTAGTGAATAATGAGAATATTTCACTTGGTATCAATATGATGATGGTGCAGGTACAACAACAATTTAAATGGGGCAAAGGATGGGCTGCTGAAGTAAGTGGTTTTTACCGAAGCAAAGGTCTTGAAGGTGTGATTTTTATCAAACCCATTGCCCAGGTAAATGCGGGTTTCAGTAAACAGGTATTAAAGAATAAAGGATCTGTAAAGCTGAATGTTCGTGACATCTTTGCCGGCAGCAAATTCAAAGGCTATAGCAAGTATGGTAATGTGGATGCCCGTTTTACCGATATCAATGACAGCCGTGCGGTAAGCCTTTCCTTTACCTGGCGCTTTAATAAAGGAAAATTAAAAGCCGGTAGCAGTAAAAAAGAAGGCGGCGCTTCTGATGAACAAGGAAGAGTAAAGACAGGTAATTGATCAGCGTGTTTTATACATAATTAAACCTTTTCCACCTCCCTTTTGCCCTGGCGAAAGGGAGATTTTTTTTGTTTTTCGGATGAATGTTAATGCCATTTTAACATTGATACTTAATTAAATGGAAAATTTACCGCTGGTGTATCGGTAAGTAATTTTTACCCTTTGTCACGGTAACTACGAAACTTGTCATATTTCGCTTTAACGTGATCGGTTTATACTTCAATTTTAGTTTTTAAACCGAACCATTAAACCGGCCATGACATGAGAAATTATTTTACTCTTTGTTTCTTCCTTTTTGTAAGTGTTGCCCTGTCAGCACAGAACAAGTCGGGGAAAGTTTCAGGATCTGTACTGGATGCTTCCAATAAACCCCTGCCATCCATTTCTGTTTCGCTGCTGAAAGCAAAAGATTCTTCCCTGGTGAAGATGGCCGTTACAGGCAAGGACGGTAAATACGAATTTGAGAAAATTGCTGATGGCAATTATCTTATTTCTACCTCTTCCGCAGGACTGGAAAAAAGTTTTAGCGCTTCGTTTGTATTGAGTGAGTCCAGTCAACAGGTGCAGGTTCCGGCTTTGCAAATGGTAGCTGCCGCCAAAGGCCTTGGAGAAGTGACAGTTACTGCAAAACGCCCTTTTATTGAAACAAAGATCGATAAGACCGTGGTGAACGTGGATGCTTCGCCAACCAATGCTGGCGCTACTGCAATGGAAGTGCTTGAAAAATCACCGGGGATCAGTGTTGATAACGATGGAAATATCAGTCTCCGCGGAAAAGCAGGGGTGATCGTTATGCTCGACGGAAAGTTATCTTACCTGTCAGCAGCGGATCTTGCCAATATGCTTAAAAATATGCCGGCTTCGGCGTTGGACCAGATAGAGATCATGACCAATCCTTCTTCCAAGTATGACGCGGCTGGTAATTCCGGGGTCATCAATATCAAAACGAAAAAAGGGAAGAATGCCGGGTTCAATGGCAACTTCATGGTAGGGGCTACTTCCAGCATTTATAAACAAGCCGGCAAATTGTATTTCATTCCTAAGTCACAGAACAGTGTCAATTTTAACTGGAGGAAGAACAAGATCAATTTCTTCGGGAATTATAATCCCAATATGTTTAAGGGTCGCAATACACTCACTTTTGAGAACCGTTTCCTGGATGAGGATAAGAATATCGTGGGTTATAATAATACCGAGACCCGTTTTAAATTCCGGAATAACAATCATACCCTTAAAGTGGGTATTGACTGGTATGCAGACAAAAAGAACACGTTTGGTATTGTGCTGAGTGGCTTTGCCTTCAGTGGTCATCCTACACCTGTAACCGTTGGCAACCTGAGTGATGAACACCGTGTCTTACAGAGCCGGCTGGTCTCCAATACCCGTAATGATATTAAGTTCAAGAACGGAACTGTTAACCTTAACTGGAGACATGTATTCGATTCAACCGGGAAAGAGTTGACGGCCGATTTTGATTACGTGGTCTATAGCAGTGTTTCCGATATGGTCCTTACTACTGATTATTTTAATAACGCTTTGCAGCACACCGGATCTTCTTCGCTCCGCGGACACCTGCCCTCTGATATTGATATCTATACGTTTAAGACCGATTATACGCATCCCATCAAAGGAGGCCGGGTTGAAGCAGGCTTAAAAACAAGTTATGTGAAGAATGATAACCTGGTCAACTATGAGAACCTTATTAACGGGAAATGGGAAGAGGACCTGATCCGTTCCAATCATTTTATTTATGATGAGAATATCAATGCAGCCTATGTAAATTTCAATAAAGAGGTAAAGAAATGGTCTTTCCAGGCCGGGCTGTGGGTAGAAAATACGATCGCCCATGGCAACCAGCTGGGCAACCAGGTTGTTGCCCAGACCAAATTCAAAAGAGACACCACGAATTTATTTCCCACGGCCTTTGTAAGCTATAAACTGGATAAAAACAATACCCTGACGATCAATTACGGGCGCCGTATCAACAGGCCCAACTACCAGGACCTGAATCCTTTTACTTATTTCCTGGATTCCTTATCCTACCGCCAGGGCAATATTTATTTACGTCCTCAATACACCCATAATATCGAACTGACGCATTCGCTGAAAGGGAAGTATATCACGACAATCAATTACAGTGCGACAGACGATGTGATCTCGCAGGTGAATAAACTGGATCCCAATAACCCTGATAGCAAGATCAGGTACCTC
>JANMKG010000320.1:0-1785 GCA_031371915.1 Chitinophagaceae bacterium
AAGCCGCGTAATACACTTCCCTTCCTTCGCTGCAGAATTTAGCGATGGTACCTCCGCAACCCAGTTCGCCGTCATCGGTATGCGGGGCGAGTACCAATATTTTATTTGGATCCATCATGATTGATCATTTTTTTTCAGAAAGTCGGCTTCTTCTTTCGCCTGCGTGCGTACCAGGTCAGTCAGGGTTCTTTCAAGGCGGCGGATACGGGCAAACAATTTCAGTACGATGAAAAGAAAAAAAAGTATGCAAATATAGAACAGTAGATCGGCCCCGCGGCCTACACCCAGTTTGGCGGCGATCTTATTGGTGTAATCGGGGAATAAAATAAAAAAGATCGCCAACCCCGTGAAAAGAACAAGTACCAGCATATCCAGTAAAGCGTTGCGTAAACGAAACGTATAGTAAAGGAAGATGATCAACACCCCGCCGACCAGTAGAACCTGGATACCGTTCATTTGAAAATTTTGTTTAAAAGTAGGTCAAAAAATACCCGGAACCCACTCCAGATCGTCTGGCCTTTTTGCCGGGAATACCCCGTATAGCGGATATTTACCGGGATCTCTGTATAACGAAGCCGCTGTTTTTTTACCTGGGATAATATTTCCGTCGCGTGGGCCATCCCGTTTTCCCTGATCCGGATCCGGGAAGCCGCTGAATTTGTCAGGGCCCGTAGCCCGTTATGTGCATCGGTGAGCAGGAGGCCTGTAAAAAAATAATTCAGCCAGCGAGCGATCTTTAACAGCGACCTTCTTTTCATCGGCATATTACCTGTCGCTCCTTCCATAAAACGGGATCCAAATGCGATATCTGCTTTGTCGTTGCAGAGCGGATCAATAAGTTTTTCGATATCCGCAGCATCATGCTGTCCATCCGCGTCAAAAGTAACGAGCCATTGTGCATCTTTTGATAGTGCAAATTCGATCCCTGTTTGCAGGGCAGCTCCCTGGCCGAGATTTATTTCATGCCGTAATAAATAAACAGGCATATTGCGTAACATCGTCGAAAGCCTTGTCTCAGAGCCATCATCAATCACAACCACCTGGTAATTAAAAGCCAGCAGTTCTTCGATAACAGGTTTGATGACCGCCTGCTCATTGTAAGCAGGCAATATGATAAAAACATTCCGGCTATTAACGGGGATCGGCATGGAGAGTATAAAAATAGAACCCGTTCAGGTACCCTGCAAGCTTTTTTTCTTTATTTGCCAGGAAAGGTGCATAACCCGCCAGGTCTTTTTCCGCAAGGATCACCAATATAGTAACGGGTTTTTGGGTTCTCAGTTGACTAGTATCATTAATAGCGAGATTTTGAGACATCACCGGCACATGACTGTACAAACTAACGCGGTAGTTAAGGTAATACATAGAACCCGAAACAACGATCGTTCTTTCGCTGCTCCCAGCTTTTTCTTTTTGTATGATCGCGTCTGCATATTGCTGAAGATGAAGCTCGGTTTGCCAACTATAGTTTTCTTTTTTGAAAAGCATCACCCGCTTTGTATCAAAGACTATTCCCCGGAACATTTCTGGTAATAACAGCAGTAGCAGTAAATATTTTAAGACCGGGGAATATCTATGCTTAAGTGTGTATAGCACAAAAACGGAAAGCTGGACCAGCACGGTGATCAATCCATAGTAACGGGCATCCTCTATATAGGTCCACCAATTACCTGTTATATTCTCTTCTTTGGCTACCCGCAGGGAAAGAATGGTGAGCAATAAAGTAATGGCCAGGGATATAAAAAAGAGGAGGTAAAAAAAAGCCGCTTGCAGGGAAATATTCTT
>JANMKG010000338.1:0-12925 GCA_031371915.1 Chitinophagaceae bacterium
TACAGAGAATATCAAACATGAATTTGAATATAATAGTACCCAGCAATTATATGTAAGCCCCGTTGGCTGGGACGCCGTACGAAATTTGAAAGAACAAAATATCATGGTCGTGAACCAGGTAGCCGGAACCCTTCCCCCTGCCGCTTCGTCTGCTGACCTGAACAAAAGAATTCTCGAAGTGATCATGTCGCAACCCAACGGTGCCCTGCATGAGCTGGTAGCGCAGGCGTTGAATTTTGAAGCGAAAAAGATCATGAAGTGATGCTGGTTGCTGGTTGCTAGTTGCTGGTTACTGGTTGCTAGTTGCTGGTTACTTGAAATTTGTAAAGTCATTATATGTCTGAAGAAAGCAAAAGGTTTACTGATTCTGGTATTGAAATAAAACCTGTATACACGGAGGCGGACTTACCAACAACAAGTAACCAACAACCAGCAACCAACAACCAGCAACCAGGAACCTTTCCCTTTACAAGAGGCATTCAACCCGACATGTACCGTGGCAAACTCTGGACCATGCGGCAATATGCCGGGTTCTCCACCGCGGAAGAAAGTAATAAGCGTTATCATTATTTACTATCACAGGGAGTAAGCGGGTTAAGTGTAGCATTTGATCTTCCGACACAAATAGGTTATGACAGCGATCATGCGCTTGCGGAAGGGGAAGTAGGAAAGGTTGGCGTCGCCATAGATTCTTTGGAAGATATACAAACACTGTTCAACGGGATCAAACTGGAAGATGTCAGCACTTCCATGACGATCAATGCTACTGGTTTCATATTACTCGCTTTTTATGTGGCCCTGGCCAAACAACAGGGTGCCGACCTGGGGAAAATAACAGGTACGATACAGAATGATATATTAAAAGAATATGCTGCCCGGGGAACCTATATCTATCCTCCCAAACCTTCCATGCGGATCATCACAGATATCTTTGAATGGTGCAGCCAGGAGGTCCCGAAATGGAATACCATTTCGATCTCGGGTTACCATATAAGGGAAGCCGGGAGTACAGCTGTGCAGGAGATCGCCTTTACCTTAAGCAATGGAAAGGCTTACGTGGAAGCGGCGTTGAAGAAAGGTCTTGACATCAATGTATTTGGTAAACGTCTCTCCTTCTTTTTCAATGCTCATAATAATCTTTTTGAAGAAGTGGCGAAATTCCGTTCGGCGCGGAAAATGTGGGCGAAGATCATGAAAGACCTCGGAGCAACTGATCCAAAAGCAATGATGCTCCGCTTCCATACCCAGACCGGTGGCAGTACGCTTACTGCACAGCAACCCCTGAACAATATTTCCCGGGTAACCGTACAAACATTGGCAGCCGTACTGGGGGGTACGCAATCCCTTCATACCAATGGATATGATGAAGCCTTAAGTCTTCCTACCGAAGAAGCCGCGAGAATTGCTTTGCGCACCCAGCAGATCATCGCTTTTGAAAGCGGTGTTCCCGATACAGCAGACCCGTTGGCGGGTTCGTATTTTGTTGAAGCACTTACCCATGAAGTGGAAGAAGCGGCCTGGAAGCTAATCGGGAAAATTGACGCGATGGGTGGCAGTGTCTCAGCAATCGAACAGGGATTTATTCAAAACGAGATTGCCAAAAGTGCCTACGAATACCAGCGAAATATTGAAACAGGCCAGAAGATCATTGTTGGAGTCAACAAATTCCAGTCAACCGCTGAATCACCCATTCCTATTTTACGCGTGGATGATTCGATCCGTAAAGTACAGGCAGAGAAATTAAAGACCCTTCGCAATAACCGCAACCCCGCCACCTGTGACCGTATTTTACAAACATTAAACGACAAAGCCAGCAGCACTGAAAACATCATGCCCACTGTCGTGGAAGCTGTAGAAAATAAATGTTCACTGGGAGAGATCGCAGATACTTTGAGAGAAGTATACGGAGAATATAAATAACAGTTCCAGCTATCCGATAAAACTCTTTCCTGTAAAGGGTTTTATCGGTTGCACAAAATCAATAAAACAAAGAAAGCTATTCTAAACAACTACTCTGTGTATCTCTGTACCTTTGTATCTCTGTGTTGAAACTCTTTTCAGCCGGCCCCTTGCCTTTTCTTCTCCTGCTTACCGAACCATCAATCCTTTTGGATCTTTGGAGAAAAGGTAGGCATCACTTTCCACGAAATCATTGGCTTTGATGATGACAGAAACAGCCTTGCCATCCACGACGGAGAATTTTGCGGGGTAAACACCATACCCGATATTAGAATAGGTCATCCTGAATTCATTGTGATCCATATACTCCATATATCCTATCAGGTCGGGATGATGCTGGAAACGGCAAATAAGCATGTTACCGCTTTTGTTGACACTTACCTGCCCGTAAAGGGTGTTATAAAATTCGCCTGTATAATCTTCCAGTTTCAATTCAGGCACCGCTTTTTTGTCAACTCTTGTTTTCAGCGCCGCCAGTTCATCATCAGTGGCTTTCTTGCCCTGTGTAAAAAATCCCCATTGGTATTTACTCCTGTCAGTATAGCCTACGCCAAGAAAAGCATCAAGGATCTGGTAACGGAGTGCCTCAAAAAAACTCTGGTTGTCATTGTTGGTCAGGATCGTGATACCCAGGTTCTCCTCCGGGACAAAACAGACATTGGTGACCTCGCCAAAAGCGCCGCCTGTATGCCAGTACACTTGGCGACCGGCATAATCGGTCATAAACAGCCCGAGTCCGTAGGCCCTGAAATGGGTGGGGAATGCTGCGGACTTACGGCTCCCGGTAAGAATATTGGCATCTCTTGTCTTCTGTAACACTTGCCAGGGAAGAACCTGGTGGCCCTCATAACGGCCGCTATCGAGTTGCATCATTAACCATTTGCTAAGGTCCTTTACGTTGCTTACCATACTGGTGGCAGGTCCGAGGTTGTCCACCTGGTCAAAAGGAATTTTCGTAATAGAACTGAACAGGTTGTTATGCGGGGCCGCTACATTCGAACGCTGCGCAATGCCGGCTGTATTCATATAAG
Source organism: Chitinophagaceae bacterium (assembly GCA_031371915.1). GTDB lineage: Bacteria > Bacteroidota > Bacteroidia > Chitinophagales > Chitinophagaceae > JJ008. Next base: position 2,991 of record JANMKG010000338.1, read on the forward strand.
TGTTCGTCATACCCAGTGGAGTAAGGATATTCTGTTGTACATAGCTTTCCCAGCTTTGCCCGGTTACTTTTTCAAGAACCTGCCCGGCCACGAGAAAAGCAGAATTACAGTAACCATAGTCCTGCCTGAATTCCCCGGGAGGTTTGAGATAACGCATTTTCCAGACAATGGAATCCTTGGGCAGGTTGGAATCCCAGAAAGTAAAGTCTCCCTGGAAGGTCTTGGTGCCGAGGCGATGACAGAGCATGTCTTTAACGGTTACCAGTTTAGTGGAAGTGCTGTCATATAACCTGAACCAGGGAATATATTGTGTTACCCGGTCATTTAGCGATAACTTCTTCTCATAATCAAGTTTGGCAAGCGAAGTACCAGTAAATAGTTTTGAATTGGAGGCGATGATGAAAAGGGTATTCTCATCCACTTTTCCTTCCTTGCCAAGTTCTCTTACTCCGTAACCTTTACTGAGCAAGACTTTTCCATCTTTTACTACCGCGATAGCAAGGCCAGGGATCTGCCATTGTTGCATCCCTCTTTCGATATAACTATCCAGGCTATCGGAGATAAAACGGGGTGTTTGCGCGGATACCCCGGGAGCAAACATACTGCCGCAAATAAGACTTAGCACATAACGAAACGCTTTTTCCAGGATGACAGGCTTCATATTTAAATTGATTAAAGGATGAAAGTAGGAAGAAATTGTAATAACCAGTACTTCAACACAGAGATACAGAGTAACAGAGGATCACAGAGATTTTACTCAGGGTTTAATTTCTCTGTGTTGCTTTGTTACTCTGTATCTCTGTGTTGGAAGCAGGAAGAAAATGAAATTTTGTTGCCGTGGGTCCGCAGCAGCACCGAATACTGTACAAAAAAATGGCCACCCCGGAGGATGGCCATTGTATTATGTTTTTATAAACTTGTTATGGATGTCTCACAACTACGCGTTTCGCTCCCATCCTCTTGCCTGCAGCGTTAACCACTTCAACGATATAGACTCCACTGCTAAGGGTTGGTCCCAGGTCAATGTCGAGTCTTGTATACGCCGTTGTTGTAACCATCTGGCGCTGGTAGATCTTAGCACCCTTCGCGTCGTAGACGGTAACGGTAGCTGACTCACCAACCTGGTTGAAGAACCTTACGCTGAACTGTCCGAAGTTCGGGTTCGGGAACACATACAGGTTGCCTGATGGTGCACCGCTTACAATGATCTCGTTGGAAGTTTGTACACAACCATTAAGATCTGTATACCTCGCCCTGTAAGAACCGATATCATCAACTGTAAGACCGGACAATGTAGCCCCGGTTACACCCGGTACGGCTACCCCGTTCTTTAACCATACAAATGAACCACCTGTAGGATCAACAGTTGCAACAAGGTTCACTGATTCACCTGGTAACAGGATCGGGATACGTGATGCCGCGATGCTGATGGCTGGCAGTTTGTTCACATACAATGAAGCATTAGCCGAAGTCACCACGCTGCACAATCCATTCAGTAATACACGGAAGGTATTCGTGTTCATGGCAAGTGTAGTCGGGTTAATAGTCAATGTACTGCTGTTAGTACCGGTATTCACCCATGCTGTACCGTTCCATATCTGCCACTGGTAAGTAAGCGTATTGGTTGCGGTCACGCTAAAGGTGGTGCTGGTACCCTCGCAAACCGTCCTTGTGGTTGGTTGTGCACTGATAACCGGTAATTGTCCATCTGCTACGGTAATAGTGTAAGAACAACTGGTCGCGTTATTCGATGCATCTTTTGCAGTATAGGTTACGGTTGTGACCCCGATATTGAATGCCATGGTTCCTACGTAATTGATACCTGTTGCAGGTGATACACCTGTTGTGGCACCAGTAAGAGCCCATGTCAATACCGTAACACCGCAGTTGTCTGCTGTGGTCGGGTTAGGCGTAACTACTGTGAGCGTACATGAACCGATCGGTGTTGTACCTGAAATGTTAGCCGGGCAGGTAATCGTTGGCGCCTGGTTATCGATCACCGTCACTGTGAACGAACAGGTAGCACTGTTACCAAATGCATCACTGGCTATATATGTAACTGTTGTTACACCTACATTAAAGGTCCTGGTACCGACATTATTGATACCTGTTGCAGGCGATGTTCCTGTTGTAGCACCTGTAAGTGTCCAGGTAAGTTTGGTCACCGCGCAATTATCTGCAGTCGTCGGGTTAGGTGTGACCACGCTGGCATTACAGAGACCTGCGGCAGCATTCACAGAAATATTAGCAGGACATGTGATCGTCGGCGCCTGGGTATCATTTACAGTTACCGTAAACGAACAGGTCGCTGTATTATTGGAAGGATCGCTAGCCGTATAAGTAACAGTGGTAACACCGCCATTGAAGGTGGCTGTTCCAACATTATTAATACCTGTCAGCGGTGATGAACCTGTTGTAGCACCGGTCATGACCCATGTCAGTTTGCTTACGGAGCAATTATCTGCCGTAACCGCATTTGGTGTAACCACGCTGGCAGTACATAAACCTGCTGCAGCATTTACAGTGATGTTGGCAGGACAAGTAATAGTCGGTGCCTGCACATCAAGTACTGTTACAGTGAATGAACAGTTAGGAACAGAATTGCTGCCGATCAACCTGAATATGAGGTTACGGTTTGAACTAGGTATACAACCACCTGTAACTACAGGAGCATAGTTGGTACAAGGAGTACCAAAGCCTCCACCCGGGTTCCTCCAAACTGCTTCGGAGTTAACATTTGTAGCACCATAAGTACTCCATCCCCACTGACCGTTAGGAGTGAAATCCATATCAACCTGTACAGAAACCCAGTAAGTACCGGGATTCAATACCACGTTCGATGGCAGAGTCGCCGTAAAGTTTGCTCCGCCGGTTACAGGTACAGCGCTAAAGCTTTGTACCACTGAACCAGGCAGGCTACCTGAATTATTATAGAAAGTAACAGTTGCTGTTGTTGTTGGTATACCAACACCATTAAAGAAGAGGCCACCAACAGCTACCTGTGAAACTGTCCAGACCTGTCCACCAGGAACTACAAAATCATCTGCAGCTTGGTTGTCAAATGCATTCAGCGATGCTTCAAAATTCTGTGAGCTGATAGCATTACCACCGCTTGCACCTGTCTGGTCATATAAAACATTAGAACGAACGTTAACCACGGTAGTACCTACCGGGAAGAATGATCCAGACGGAGGAGTAGCCGTTATTGTACCGCAGACACCTGAACCTGTTGGCGCTGGGTAGTTTACAACGGCACCACACTGGTTAAGCGTATTGTTTTGGGTAATATTAGCAGGACATGTAATGATACATGGCGGAGGCGGAGGTGGTGTGCAGGAAGACGAACAAGTATAGCCGTCTGTAATTACTATATCATCCACGCGCCAGCCTACTGCTGCCACACTGTTGTCTGATCCTTCTCTCCAACGAAGTTTGATGGTCTGGCCAGCTGCGGCAGCCGGTAAGTTTACAGTAACCAGCTGGAATCCACCATTATTACCAGTCCAGGCCTGGCGACCTGCGATCGGGTTCGCGAAGGCCCCGCTGATCGTACCATTGTATCCATTAGCACCGAAGGAGCCCCCGGCTACAAGGATATCCTGGAAGGCACCTGCTGCAACAGAAGGAATGGATATTTCAAGAACGCCTCCGTCAAATCCGCTTTCCAGGTTGAAATTATTCTGGAAGCTGAGTTTTGCTGAAGCAGTTGTTATTGCAATACCGGGTGTTTCAATCCGGTTATCTAAAAGATTGCCTGGATCTGTAGAAAAAATAGCGTTAGGTGCTGAGAACGCTGGTGGTGCAGGCGTACCCGCACTGGAAGTTACCCATAATGGCGCACCTGTTAAGTTGGTCGGCGCTGTTGCTACCCAGCCTGCAGGCAGGGCAGGCGCGACTACCGCGTCAAAGTTTTGAGTGAATACGGTTGACAATACACCCATCGTAAAGGTATAGGTGACCGTTCCGTAGTTGGTAGCTCCATCCTGCAATTGAAGTGTAGCAGTGATTGTTCCGCCGCAGCTTCCATTAGCTGTAAAGCTGAAATTGCGGCAAACGGCAGGTCCGCCGCCTACTACCACTCCATAGTTCTGTGGACCGCTTGGCACAGTAACGCCACCGGTTGCCTGTAATGTACCTACGAGGTTGGTAGTATTTAACGTACCTGTATTTTGTACGCATAAACTTACGGTAACTATTTCATTGGGGTCAATAACACCGTTTGCTGGTGTACAGTTTTCTGCAACAAGCGTAGCGCCTGCAGCTGCAAGACTAACTGTAGGAGCACATCCATTAGTAATCGTATACTTAGCGATACGGGTGGATTGGTTACCATATTGTGAAGTACTCCAGAAAGTACCGTCAAGGGGTGTACCTACACCAGAATAATCCTGTACGGTTGTATTATAATCTCCCCAACGTGTATTTCCAGGGTGTCCGACACCCGCGTTGATTATAACTTGTTCAGGCAAAGTCATTGTGTTCAAAGGGTCAAATGAGTTTCGCCCTGTATATCTTATTGAAGGGTTTGCTGTTGCACCTGATACATCATACATTAATGCAATATTTCCACAACCATCCATCGAAATTCCACCCATAAAGCGGCTATTTCCATCTGCACCAGTAACGGTTCCCTGCTGGTACACGGTCCAGTTTCCAGCAACCCGCCTGAGTTCATACCATCTTACTGCCGCAAGACCCGCGTTTCCAACGGTATGGGTCATAACGATTGATTCTGTAGCGCCATTTTTGCGGTAGTTCAGTTTAAACATCATTCTCTCGCCAAGCGTTCCTGCAGAACCGCCACCTTGCTGTGGTACTGTACCGGGGGGTGTTGCATAAGAGGCGATTGTCAAAGCTGTATTGGGTCCTATCGTTTGTGTACCGCCACCAAAATTCGGGATCACTTCAAAAACATTTAAAGTTGTTGGCCCGATTGGATAAGCAAAAAGCCCGCTTTGGGAAGAAGTGGCCATACCTTCAAGGCCAATGGTACCCATATTATAGAAATTCTGACCGGCATCCGTAAGTCTTGTCCTGATCATGGTTGTAGTAGGCGCACCGGCAATCATGGCAGCCCTGTCCATTGAGTAAACAGAAGAACCTAAATAAGTGGTACCTGCATTATTAAAATCATTTGAAGTCAGGTAATAAGCATTGTGCCACACAGACATTTTTTCATAGTCAATAAAAAATGTCAGGTCCTGGTATTGGTAGATCTTCCAGGTTCCTGTAGGGTTACCAGTAGTTGAAACAGCGATATTCAATGTATGTATTGGAGTCGTGTTCGGTCCAAATTCCATTAATACCCACCTGTCTGCTAATTGGTCATACAACACTACTGGATCTCCAAACCCCGGGAAACCGGTTATACTTGCTAAAATTGTAGGCCCCTGGACTATACCACCTGTTTTGTTGTAGATGGTAAATTGTGATCCGGCCGTATTATTTACGATTTGTATAACATGGTTTGGTCCTGCAGCCATATTATTATCTGTGGGAGAAAGTCCGGGAGAGGTCTGTCCATCGAAACTGTTTATGATCGATGATCCGGGAACCTGTGGATTGTGCGTATTAAGATCTTGTAAAGCTCCGGTTTCCTTACCCTTACCTGAATTTCTGCTCGCGAAGCCCCGTTCAATTCTTTCTTCGGTTTCTTCCATTGCATCACCGATACCGATAATGCCGTCCATATCACGGGTTATGACAAAGGGTTTGCCGTACATCGTTGTACGGTCAATGTCGGCGAGCTTTGGCGTAGTCCTTACCAATTTGCCCGTATAAGATTGGGTTTCCAGTACCTGCCTCTGCTGCGCATAACTGTTGATGCTTAAGCAGAACGTTACTAATAAACCAACCAGTAAAAAACGAGTTGTAAAATTTCTCATAAAAAGAGTTTGTTTGGTTAACTGCATAAAAGTAATGATGATTGAGAAATATAAAAAATAATTCCGTCAAAGGTTTTTGAACAGGTTTATCCCCACCGGGGATTTAAAACCACTGTTGAAATCCACGCTGCGAAATCTGTTTAGCCGGTAAATAAATGAGTGGGTTTGATGTCAGCGGATCCTGGGAAAAAACTAGCATGTAAAGAGGAAGAGTAAATTTTAATTATCATAAGCAGCCAGTTGTGATTAATTATATCAAATAAACAGATGTTTACAGAGAAAGATTATTGAAAATTAAATCTACAATTATAATAGGAAACGCAAAATTTTTTTTTCAGACCGGCATGGGGAAGCTTCTTCGGATACCCCGGTTTCCCCTCACTCTCCCTTCTGGCCCGGCTTCCAACTGTCTTTCAGGCTGACCGTGCGGTTGAACACCATCCCGCTTTGACTGCTATCCTTGTCCAGGCAGAAATAGCCTTTCCGGATAAACTGGTAGCGGTCGTCAAATCTGGCTTTTTTCAGGGCCGGCTCGGCATAGGCCGCCCTGATCACCTGTAAGGATGCAGGATTGATATAGTCTTTGAAATCCCCCTCCCCGCTGCCGGGGTCTTCTACTTTAAAGAGCCGGTCGTATAACCTGACTTCAGCCGTGATAGCATGAGAAATGCTGACCCAATGCAAAGTTCCTTTTACATGGATACCCGACGTGTCATGGCCACTTTTACTTTCCGGGATATAAGTACACCGGACTTCGGTTATATTCCCCTCGCCATCCTTTATTACTTCATTGCACTTAATAATGTAGGCGCTTTTCAGCCGCACCATCTGGCCGGGCGCCAGGCGGAAATACTTTTTAGACGGGTTTTCCATGAAATCATCCCTTTCAATATAGAGTTCACTGCTGAATGGAATATCTCTTGATCCTCCATTCGGATCCTCAGGATTGTTTTCGCTTGGCAAAAACTCCTCTTTCCCGGTGTAATTGGTAATGACCAGCTTCAGGGGGTCAAAGATCACCATCCGGCGCTGAGCCAGTTTATTCAGGTCCTCCCGGACAAAAAATTCCAGCAGCCCTACATCGACTATATTATCTCTTTTGGCGATCCCTACCCGGTCACAAAATTCACGCAGCGCCGCAGCCGTGTATCCCCTCCTGCGCATACCGCTGATCGTTGGCATACGGGGATCATCCCAGCCGGTTACATGTTTGTCGTTCACGAGTTGCAATAATTTCCTTTTGCTCATGACAGTGTAGGTCATGTTGCGGCGGGCAAATTCATATTGCCGGGAAGGAAATATGTCCAGCTTTTCAATACACCAGTCGTACAGCTCCCTGTGTGGAACAAATTCCAGGGTACAAATGGAATGAGTGATCTGTTCAATACTGTCGCTCTGTCCATGGGCCATATCATACATGGGGTAGATACACCATTTATCACCTGTCCGGTGATGATGCGCATGTTTGATCCGGTATAAAAGCGGGTCGCGCATGATCATATTGGGACTTGCCATATCGATCTTTGCCCGCAATACTTTTTCTCCATCCTTGTAGTTACCTGCTTTCATCTCGCTGAACAACCGGAGGTTTTCTTCCAGGGTTCGCTCAGCATATTTATTACGGTGACCGGGTTGGGTAGGCGTTCCCTTTTGAGCGGCTATCTCATCCGCTGGACTGTCGTCAACATATGCGAGTCCTTTTTTGATCAGGGTGACAGCGAATTCATAGAGTTTGTCAAAATAATCAGACGCGTAAAGTTCATGCTTCCACTCAAAACCCAGCCAGCGTACATCCTCTTTAATACTTTCGACATATTCTGTTTCTTCCGTTTCAGGATTGGTATCATCAAACCGGAGATTGGTATAACCACCGTATTTTTTGGTCAGGCCAAAATTGAGACAAATGCTGGTGGCATGCCCGATATGGAGGTAGCCATTGGGTTCGGGCGGGAAGCGGGTAACGATCTCCTTATACTTACCATTCTTTAGGTCTTCTTCGATGATCTCTTCCAGAAAATTAAGACTGCGTTCTTCTGACATAGTGTGCAAAGATAAGGCTGAACACAGATTCTTAAAGAGAACGCAGATTCTTATGATCATTAAGATAAATTATGATAGCTCTGCGTTAATCATAAAAATCATAACAATCTGCGTTCCTGTATTCCAGGGTGAACGCAGGTTTTTAAGATCGTGAAGATCAGGTATGAGATATCAGCGTAAATCATAACGATCTTAAAAATTTAGTAATGGGTCAGTTTGAAATTTTGATGGGTTTGTTCACCGCAGAGAACGTGAGAGGCAGAGTTTACGCAGAGATTCTCTGCGAAACCTCTTTTTACTTTTGTTCTCTGCGGTGAATAAATTTCAAACTAACCCACTACCAAAAATTTGTGTTCCTGTATTTTTAAAAAAATTACCTTCATGTTGCATCTTTATGGCCACTTCAACAACAGACCTTTTTTATTCGCGTCTCCCGGTGAACGAGATCCCGCTGGGCGACCTGCTGATGGAGGAGCATCTTTTTTTTAAAGTGCCTTCCAACTGGCATGTGATTATCACCGATGTAAAAAAATCTACTGAAGCCGTCGGGAACGGGTTACATGAAACCGTGAACCTCGTCGCCACTGGCAGTATTGTTGCAGTACTGAATATTGTCTATAGAGAAAATCTCACTGTTCCTTTTTTCTTTGGTGGTGATGGAGCAACTTTTATTGTTCCTCCCTCGGTGTTGAAACCGGTAATGCAGGCACTGGCTCTTCACCAGGGGAACACCCAGAAAAATTTTAATTTGATGTTACGGATCGGGCATGTGCCGGTAGAAAATATTTATGCCAATAATCATTCATTGGCTATCGGCAAATTAAAAACCTCCGAGATATTTTCTATTCCTGTATTGCTGGGTGATGGTCTCTCCTACGCCGAAAGAATAATCAAGGGAGAAGATTATACATTTGATCCTTTCCCGGATCCTGAAAATGAACTTGACCTGAGCGGGATGCAATGCCGCTGGGATAAGATCAAACCCCCGCAAAATTATGATGAAGTGGTCAGCCTCCTGGTAATCGCCAGGGATGGCGCCCGGCAGGCTTCCATTTTTAAAAAAGTAATGGACAGCGTGGACAGCATTTATGGTGCTCCCCAAAGCAGGACCCCGATCTCTATTCCACGACTGAAATTAAAAGGGACCCTTAAGAAGATCAGCCTGGAAATGCGCACCAAGCTCGGCGGCTACAGGCCCCTGTATTTGATCAGGAACTGGTCCACTTCCCTTTTGGGCAAACTATATTTTCGAACCAAACCCGGGAAGGTATATCTCACCCAACTCGTGAATATGTCAGATACCCTTGTTATTGATGGAAAGATCAATACGGTTATTTCCGGTACCACGCAACAGCGGGAACAACTCGTTACCACGCTGAATAAACTGGAAGGAGAAGGTGATATCTATTACGGGATATTTGTCAGCAAGGAATCAGTGATGTCCTGCTATGTTAGAAACATGAATGACAAACATGTTCACTTCGTGGATGGCTCCGAAGGCGGGTATACCCGCGCGGCAGGTGTGTTGAAGAAGAAGCTAGGAATGGTTTAGAGTTCGAAGTTCGAAGTTCGAAGTTTGAGGTTTGAGGTTTGAGGTTTGAGGTTTGAGGTTTGAAGTTGTTTTAATTCAGTCTTTCCTAAAAATTAAATACAATCTATTAATCGAAGAAAGAAGAAAAGTACGGACTAAATGACTTTCCGAACCATAAACTAAAAACCAAAAACTATAAACTCTCTTGTTAGTTGTCTGCTTCCGCTGCAAAGAAACCGATATCAGAAAGTATGCTCGCCGGGTCGGTATAATTCAGGAGCGTACTTTTAATGATGTCAGTTAGTTCTTCGCGGGTGATACAAAAAGCAGCATTCACCAGTGATAGTTTATAAGAATTGATCTTGAAAAAAGCCAGGCGGGCTCTTTCTGCGGTACGCCCCGTACACGACCTTCACCGTCCCATCGCGGCCGTGCAACGAAAACGGAAACGTCTCTTCTGCCACCGATATCAATCCTAC
>JANMKG010000340.1:0-2884 GCA_031371915.1 Chitinophagaceae bacterium
TCAGTTTATATGATTTCCCGTTTACATCAAATTGAAAAGGAAAGCCTACCATATAATTATCCGGAGATGTTACAATATGCAGGTTGCAGGTTGGCTGAGCATGAGAATATTGCTGAGCCGTAACCATGAAAAAACAAATAAACGAAAAGCAGTACTTCATGGATTAAAGATATTGTAACAAGACCTATTAAATTCAGGCCGGCTTGACAGACCAGGCTGAGAAAAAGGCTTCCCCGGGCCGATAGCTATCGGGTCCGCTACAATGGTTTTTTGTTAGTATAAATGAGCATGAAATATTTTTATTTATGGCTCGAGTAGGCTCTACAATAACTAAAAGCCCCCACGATCTTCGCAGGGGCCATCAATAAAATTATTCTAATCTCTCTAATCATTATTCTTACTTCACCTCCTCATACGGCACATCCGTAACATTATCCGCAGCCCCTTCACCATTTGCAGTTTGTTCATTTGTTCCTTGTTCACCCGTAGCTTGCCCGCCCGCAGGTTGCTCCTGGGTTGTCTTGTACATATCCTCACTCGCTGCTGTCCATGCTGCATTTAATGCTGCCATCGCTGTATCAATAGCAGGTATGTCTTGTGCCTTGTGCGCTTCTTTCAGTTTTTCAGCAGCCTGTTCAATTGTTGTTTTCTTTTCAGCCGGTATCTTTTCACCGTATTCTTTCAATTGTTTTTCAGTCTGGAACACCAGGCTGTCGGCCATATTCAGTTTCTCCACTTTTTCTTTTTCTGCTTTATCAGTTGCTTCATTGGCTTTGGCTTCAGCTTTCATTTTCTCCACTTCTTCTTTACTCAAGCCACTGCCTGCTTCGATGTGGATCTTTTGTTCCTTGCCGGTGCCTTTGTCCTTCGCCGTTACATGCAGGATACCATTGGCATCAATATCAAATGTCACTTCGATCTGCGGCAAGCCTCTTGGCGCCGGCGGTATGCCATCGAGGTTAAAGATGCCGAGGCTCTTATTATCTTTCGACATGGCTCTTTCTCCTTGCAGCACATGTATCTGTACCCCGGGCTGGTTATCGCTGGCGGTAGAGAACACTTCTGATTTTTTAGTTGGTATCGTTGTGTTGCTTGGGATCAAAGGTGTCAGCACTCCTCCCATAGTTTCAATACCAAGAGTAAGCGGCGTTACATCCAGCAACAACACATCTTTTATATCACCGGTCATTACCGCACCTTGTATTGCCGCGCCAATAGCAACTACTTCATCAGGATTCACGCCCTTATGTGGTTTTTTACCGAAGAATTTTTCTACGATATCCTGCACTTTCGGGATCCTTGTAGATCCACCAACTAAGATCACTTCATCAATTTGTGATGTGTTTAATCCCGCATCTTTCAATGCAGCTTCGCAGGGTTTCAAACAACGGGCAAATAAATTATCTGCTAATGATTCAAATTTTGCACGGGTTAATTTTTTTACCAGGTGCTTGGGCACTCCATCCACTGCTGTTACGTAAGGCAGGTTAATTTCTGTTTCGGTAGAAGATGATAATTCCACTTTTGCTTTTTCTGCGGCTTCTTTCAAACGTTGTAATGCCATCGCATCTTTTCTCAAATCGATCGCTTCATCTTTTTTGAATTCATCTGCCAGCCAGTCCATCACTACTTTATCAAAATCATCACCACCCAGGTGAGTATCTCCATTGGTTGATTTTACTTCAAATACTCCTTCTCCCAATTCAAGAACGGAAATATCAAACGTACCACCACCAAGGTCAAAAACCGCGATCTTATGATCATGCTTGCCTTTATCAAGGCCATAAGCAAGAGCGGCAGCAGTTGGCTCATTTACGATCCTGCGGACATTCAAACCGGCAATCTCACCTGCTTCTTTTGTTGCCTGTCTTTGTGAATCGTTGAAATAAGCAGGCACGGTGATCACTGCATCAGTCACTTCATGCCCGAGGTAATCTTCGGCAGTTTTTTTCATTTTCTGAAGCACCATGGCGCTGATCTCCTGCGGGGTATAAAGTCTGCCATCTATGTCAATCCGGACGGTATTATTGTCACCTTTTACCACTTTATAGCTCCAGTGGCTGATCTCTTCGGTCACTTCATCAAACTGGCGGCCCATAAAACGCTTTACTGAAGCAATAGTATTATGCGGGTTGGTAATGGCCTGGCGTTTGGCCGGGTCACCCACTTTGCGCTCGCCATTTTTCAGGAAAGCCACTATGGACGGGGTTGTGCGGCGGCCCTCGTCATTGGCAATTACTACTGGCTCGTTGCCTTCCATTACAGCAACGCAGCTATTGGTGGTTCCCAGGTCGATTCCAATTATCTTTCCCATGTGTTTAATATTTAATGATTTACTGTAAGTAATCAATGATTATGCCGTGGGATTGAAAGGTGAAAAATTGGCAGAATAATGCCCTCATAAAGCCCCCCTAAATCCCCCGCAAGGGGGGACTTTGGAACCCTAAAGAACGTATGTTTCTGTCCTGTTGGTGGAGTTTTATTATTTGCCCGGCTTTAGTTTTTCATGGCATCGGCTGTTGCGTCGCACTCTTCAGCGTTCGGTTCACAGCTCAGCAATGTTAGGCCCCGGCTTATTTTAAAGAATTTTCGATAAGCGAGGACTGTGTGTTGATGGCCTCCTCCTTGTGAGATAACCAAAGGTTAGGAACGAAGTTCGGGGAGGAGGCTTCGTAAGATTCAAGAACCCCATTTCCCCGATCCATCTTATTTTTATCAATCAAACAAGATCGCATGGCCAATTCCATCTCCGACAAACTAAAGATCAAAGCCAAATCAACCCTGCTTACCTTAAATGCCCCAGCCGATTTTAAAAAAAGTTTAATTGGCTTACCAGCTGGAGTAAAAATTAAAGACTCCGCTAAAGACCCGATAGCTATCGGGT
>JANMKG010000351.1:0-1898 GCA_031371915.1 Chitinophagaceae bacterium
ATCGTATTTCCCATGCTGCTCCGGCCCTTGATCTCCAGCTCCGCGAAATTGAATTCAAGTTCTTTAATACGGGCCTTACTACCCGGTGTCAGTACGATTTTCACCAGTTCTGCTTCCCCATTCGGCCAGGCCCTGAAATAATGCACTTTACTGTTCTCATCCCCTTTGGCCAGGTCATATTCTTTATCTCGTGTCACTCCTGTCACATTGAACCGTTTGGCAAAACTCTTCTTCGTTTTGCCATCCATATAGATCATATTGTAGGTCGTGCGTTCATCATTCTTCTGGAATATGGCCGCATAGATAATTTCCTTTCCTATGAATGTCTTGTCTGACACTTTTACGACTTTCATTTTTCCATTGCGGGTAAAAGCGATGATATCGTCGAGATCCGAACATTCAAACAATAACTCGTCTTTCTTTAGTCCTGTCCCGATAAACCCTTCCTCCCGGTTGACATAAAGTTTGGTGTTGGCGATCGCCACATTCTTGGCTTCTATCACTTCGAATTGTTTGATCTCTGTCTTCCGCTCCCTGCCTTTTCCGTATTTCTTCAGCAGGTTCTCGTAGTAAGCCACCGCATAATCCACGAGATTATTCAGGTCATGTTTCACCTGTTTGATCTCCGCTTCCAGCGCCTTTATCTGGTCATTCAATTCATCAATATCCAGTTTGTAGATACGGCGCACTGGCTTTTCGGTGAGTTTGACAATATCTTCCCGGGTGATGGCTCTTTTGAGCTGTTTCTTAAAAGGGGTGAATGCTTTATCAATACCTTCCAGCACTTTATCCCAGGTCTCGTGCTTTTTCTCCAGTTCTTTATAGATCTTTTCTTCAAAGAAAATTTTCTCCAAAGAAGTATAATGCCATTTTTCCTGCAGCTCGTTCAGTTTGATCTTCAGTTCCTGTTCGAGCAAATCCTTTGTCTTGTCGACGGACAGTTTCAACAATTCCTGTACACCGAGGAATTGCGGCTTCAACTCAACGATCACGCAGGCATTGGGAGAAATAGAGGTTTCGCAATCGGTAAATTTGTACAGGGCATCGATCGCGATATCCGGGGATATTCCGGCTGCCAGGTCCACTTGTATCTCTACCACCGCTGCCGTATTGTCTGTCACCTTTTTTATCTTGATCTTCCCCTGGTCATTTGCCTTGACGATGGATTCCATCAGTTGCGTGGTGGTCACCCCGTAAGGAACACTCCTGATCGCCAGGGTTTTCTTGTCGATCTCTTCGATATGCGCCCTTACTTTTACTTTTCCGCCTCTCTTACCATAATTATAATCGGTTACATCGATCATGCCACCGGTCAAAAAATCGGGGTACAATTCAAACCGGCGTCCCCGCAAATACTTGACCGCCGCTTCGATCAGTTCACAGAAATTATGCGGTAATATCTTTGTTGATAAACCAACCGCGATGCCATCGGCGCCCTGCGCGAGCAACAGCGGAAATTTCATGGGCAATGTCACCGGTTCGTTCTTTCGCCCGTCATAGCTCAACTGCCATTCCGTTGTCTTGGCATTGAAGGCTACTTCCAGGGCAAACTTGCTTAGCCTTGCTTCGATATAGCGGGCCGCTGCGGCATCATCACCGGTCCTGACATCGCCCCAGTTACCCTGGGTATCGATCAGCAGATCTTTTTGCCCCATGTTCACCAGCGCATCACCGATACTGGCATCGCCGTGCGGGTGGTACTGCATCGCCTGGCCGATGATATTGGCTACTTTATTATAGCGTCCGTCATCCATTTCCTTCATCGCGTGCAGGATGCGACGCTGGACGGGTTTTAATCCATCTTCTATCGCTGGCACGGCTCTTTCCAGGATCACGTAGGAAGCATAGTCGAGGAACCATGTCTTGTACTGCCCGTGGAGTCCATTGTCATTATTCTG
>JANMKG010000381.1:0-13911 GCA_031371915.1 Chitinophagaceae bacterium
TCGTTAATATCGGGGCCCAGTGCTTTTAATCCCATGCGTTTACATTCTTCCATAAAGAAGGTGATCTTGTCGATGCTGCCCGCGTTGTTCAATACCGCCGACATGTATTCGGCAGGGTAGTGGGCTTTTAAATAAGCGGTCTGGTAGGCTACATAAGCATAGCAGGTAGAGTGTGATTTATTAAAAGCGTATTGAGCAAAGGCTTCCCAGTCCGTCCAGATTTTCTCCAGTCGTTCAGCAGGCAATAAATTTTCGGTTGCACCGGCGATGAACTGGGCCTTCATTTTGTCCAGCACCGATTTCTGCTTTTTACCCATGGCTTTGCGCAGTACATCCGCATCCCCTTTGCTGAAACCAGCCAGTTTTTGCGCCAGCAACATGACCTGTTCCTGGTAAACGGTGATACCATAGGTCTCTTCAAGAATTTCCGTCATCTCCGGTAAATCATAGGAGATCGCTTCCCTTCCATGTTTGCGGTCAATATAATTGGGGATATACGCCATAGGACCCGGACGATACAAAGCGTTCATGGCGATCAGGTCACCGAATTTATCTGGCTTTAACTCCCGTAAATATTTCTGCATCCCTGCGCTTTCAAACTGGAAAGTGCCGATGGTGGAGCCATGCTGGTAGAGTTCAAATGTTTTTTTATCATCCAGTGGTATCTTATCAATATCTATTTCTACACCGTGAATGTGCTTGATCAATGCCAGTGCATTCTTCAGGATGGTAAGTGTCTTTAATCCAAGAAAATCCATCTTGAGTATCCCTGTTTCTTCGATCACGTTCCCTTCGATCTGTGTAAGCCAGAGGGTTGATTCTTTGGAAGTGGCAACAGGAATGAGTTCGGTCAGGTCCTGCGGTGCGATGATAATACCTGCCGCGTGGATACCGGTATTGCGCACAGAGCCTTCCAGTCTTTCAGCTTCGTGCAATACCTTACTCAGCATCGTACCCTTTTGGTTGTAGATCTCCCGCAACTTCTTTACGTTCTCCATATCATCATTTCCCATGCCCTCTTTTTCTTCGAGTGATTTCTCACTCTTTCCTCCTCCGTCGTCAGGGCGGGCGTCCTTTATTTTCATGGGTGCATGGAGTACCCTGCGTAATTCCGTACCGGGTCTGTCAGGAACCAATTTTGTGAGGGCCCTGCTCTCGGGTAATGGCAGATCCATTACTCTCGCCACATCCGCGATACTGGATTTGGCCGCCATGGTACCATAGGTAATGATCTGGGCCACCTGGTTCTTGCCATATTTTTCGACCACGTAATCGATCACTTTCTGTCTTCCTTCATCATCAAAATCCGTATCAATATCGGGCATGGATTTACGATCGGGGTTAAGGAACCTTTCAAACAGGAGGTTGTATTTGATCGGATCGATATTGGTGATACCGATGCAATAAGCTACCACGCTACCGGCTGCCGATCCGCGACCCGGACCGATAAAGACGCCCTGGTCCCTGCCAGCCCTGATAAAATCACTGACGATCAAAAAATAACCGGCAAAACCCATCATCCTGATGGTGAACAATTCAAATTCCAGCCGTTCTTTTATTTCATCGGTTAGTTCCGTGTAACGCCTGGCAGCTCCTTCATAGGTAAGATGTTTGAGGTATTCCCACTGGTTCTGTGACTGGGCGGACACTTTATATTTTCCTACCTGTTCTTCTTTGGTATGGAGTTCAAACCTTTTTTCGATCGGGAAATTGGGCAGCAGGATATCACGGGTCAGGTTCAGCAGTTCCACTTTATCCACTATTTCGCCTGTATTATCGATCGCTTCTGGCAGGTCATGAAAGACCTTACTCATTTCTTCCGTGGTCTTGAAATAAAACTGATCATTCGGAAAGGCAAAGCGCTTGCTTTTTGATTGTACATCATCATCCGTGAACTCTGTCTGCTTTTCGGTAGCGAATTTTTCACCGGTATTGATACAAAGCAAAATATCATGTGCGTTGTAGTCTTCCAGGTCCACGTAATGCGAATCATTACTGGCAATGATCTTTACCTTGTATTTTTTCGCAATCCGGACCAGCACTTCGTTTACTTTATCCTGTTCGGCCATTCCGTGACGCTGCAACTCCACGTAAAAATCTTCCTGGAAAACATTGAGCCACCACTTAAATTCATTTTCGCCTTCTTCTTCCCCTTTTTTCAAAATGGCCTGCGGTACCGATGCGCCCAGGCAACAGGTGGTAGCGATCAGCCCTTCGTGGTATTTTAAAATAAGTTCTTTATCGATCCTCGGGTACTTGCCGTACATGCCTTCAATAAAACCCAGCGAAGTGAGTTTGATCAGGTTCTTATAACCCTGTTCATTTTTTGCCAGCAATATCTGGTGATAACGTTTATCCTTTTGCTCTTTGGTAAATGTTTTCTGGTGACGGGTCTCGGTAACGTAAAATTCACAGCCCACGACCGGTTTTACTTTTACTTTCCCGTTCTCATCCTTGTTCTTATAAGCTTCCGCCACAAATTCAAATACACCGAACATATTACCGTGATCGCTGATCGCCAGCGCCGGCATCCCGTCCTTTATGGCTTTTTTGTAAAGATTTTGTATTGATGCTGCCCCGTCAAGGAGAGAGAATTGGGTGTGTACGTGTAAGTGAGAAAACTTCATGATCATTACCTCATTTATTAGTCGGAAAGACGGAAAGTCGGAAAGTCCGGAAGAAACTCACAGTAAAGGGGCATTCTTCCGGACTTCCAGTCTTCGCGGACTTCCGGACTATTAATCTTTTTTCTTAAAACTATATATACTGATCGATCCACTGCTATAACTGCACACCCAGGCTTCCAGTATCTCATCATTTTCAAAGACATCAACCCCAACCGGGTGTCCGCCACAGGGCAAAGATGCCACTTTCTCAAAGTTGTCGTCATTGATTTTGTACACATCGAGATAATCGCTGCTATAGCAGGTGACAAAAATAAATTTGTGATTTTTTGATAATACGATGGTCCGTGGCTGTGCATGGGTTTTGGCGGTGAACAACTGGTTACCTGTAGCCACATCGATACAGGCGATGGTGCCAAGACTATTATAGGAAACAAATAAATGACCACTGGTATCCATCACAATATGCCGCGGGCTGCTCCAGACATTCATAATGCTTTCACTTTTCCAGGTCGTATTATCCACCACGTTAAGGCTTGCGCCTCCCATGATGGCGATATAAGATTTTTTATTTTTATCATCGACGGCGATCCCCCTTGGAATGGCCGAAACGGGTATGGTGCTGATCACTTTTGCATAGGGGAGGGTGGTTGTATCCATTTCAAGGATACTGGCGGTGCGGGAATGCCAGTTACTGACCAGGAGGTATTTGCTGTCGGCAGTTCGTGATATCACTTTAGGTGTCTTCCCGGTTTCGATCAGCGGAACCCTGAAAGAATCTCTTTGCTCTGTTCCAGGGTAAATAACAGTAACGGGTTTGGTCTTCCCTTCGTAGGAAGAAAAGACAGTCCGATACCTGGAATAAGGGGTCTCATTGCGTTCAATCCATATAGGAACAATTCCTTCTGCGTTGTGGAGGGATACCCAAAGAATCTTGTCATCATGACTAAAACAAGCTTCTACTGGTTTTTCCTGGAAAGAGGCGATAGGACGGCTCTTATTGTAATCCCAGCCCATACCCCGGGTAGGGGTGAATTTGAATTCCCGGCTGATCTTCCGGGTAGCCTGGTCGAATTCATAAACACTCATTCCTTCCAGGTTCATCGCATAGAGTTTAGTCCCTTTTGCATTAAAAAGGACCGATTTGGTCCCGCCGGCCGCGCTCAGCACTTCCTTATCCTTATAGGTGATCTTGGTATAGGGTTTTGTCGCATGAATTACCGGAACGGTATCGATCAATGTTGCTGATTTAATGAGGAGGGTATCAATGGGCCTTTCCGTGTTTCTTCCTGAGCTCTGGCAGCCATAGGTAAACAGGAATAGCATGAAAAGAGACAACAGGACTTGCATAACTAAGAATGGTGGTGGAATATTAAAAATAAGCCATCTAAATTACTTGATCCATCTCAATATCCACAGGGTATTAACAAATTACAAATCACTTGGTTACAGTGATTTAGACTTCTGGCAATATCGGAGGGGGAAATTCGTTTACATGTTGTGGCTTTTTTTGGACATTAACGGCTACATTTGCTCGCCTTCGCATAGCTTCGGCGGAGCAAGGCCCAGTTCGAAAAAGTAGGATAGTCTGAGTTTGCGTTGCCCCGGCTGGTAAACCGACAGAAAAATCCGATGAAAAACCCCATGAAATCATCCTAAAAGAAAGACGTAATGGTTAAGCAAATATTACCAGCAATAGCGATCCTTTTCTTCCTCAGCAGCTGTACTACGTTCAAGCCGCTGAATTTCACGAGCAACAAACAGGTTGCTCCATCTACTACTCCTGAGTACCAGGCTAAATTCATTAGTGATATCTCTGTAACTCCGCAGGTTAATACGGATAAAACAACGGTAAAGCCTGAATCCCAGGTTTCAAGGGGTAATACCCGCGGACTTGGTTCCGGTGAGACCATTGCTGAAAAAGAAGAAGGAAATGAGATCCGCCAGCTAATGGCCAGCCGTAATAGATCGGTAAAAGCCGAAGTTGAAAATGCCTCTTCAGTCCAGTTGAAATATGCCGTTCTATTGAATACAGAAGTTGAATCCCTTCCCAGTAAGGCATTACTTGAAAATGTTGACGACTGGTATGGCGTTCGCTACCGCACCGGTGGCAATACCAAATCCGGCGTTGATTGTTCCGGTTTTACCGTAGCAGTATATGCAGCCCTTTATGGTATCATGCTTCCCAGGGTTTCCCGGGATCAATACAGGATCAGTCGCAAAGTTTCTACCACCGAACTCCAGGAAGGCGACCTGGTATTCTTTAACACGAAAGGTAATGGCGTATCGCATGTAGGCGTTTACCTCGGCAATAATAAATTCATCCATGCTTCTGTTTCAAGAGGGGTGATGGTGAGCGGTCTCTTTGAACCCTATTACCTCCAGCGCTTTGTCGGCGGCGGAAGGATAGATGAGAAGCAGATCGTATCCACGAATTAAACCTACTTTATTCCCAGTCTTCTTTTGATTGTTGTTACTACCGGGCGGATGTCAGGGGTCAGTTTCATGTAAATCACACCTGTTGTATAGAGAAGGATAAAGGCGATGCTCCGGGTAAACATACCCGGAAATCCATGCATACCACGGAAAGCAACATAACAAATACCATAGCAGGCTGCTGCTAACAGGACCGTATACAGCGATTGTATGGTCAGCGGGAACAATTGGAATTTCTTCCAGAGAAATACAATGCGGATGATATTATAAACAGTGATGGACACCAGGGTGGCAATCGCAGGACCAATGATACCATATTGTTTGGTGAGTATATAGGTAAGCGGCAACATGATGATCAGTAAGACGACCCCGCTTTGCAATTCAAATTTCCAGTAAGTGGAGGTCGCGATGATCTGCGCATTCACCCCCGTCCCCATATCAATGATCTTTGTTAATCCAAGCAGAAAGAATACCCAGGCGCCATCCAGGTAGATCGGTTTTACCTTAAAGGTGCTAATACCATCTGTAAAATTGAGCCAGATGAGCAAAAAGATAGCACAGGCAAAAATGAGCTGGTTAATGGAGGAACGCTGGTAAACCTTCTGGAGCAAAGCCATATTCTTCTCCTTCCACGCTTTGGACAAATGCGAAATGGAAGCCGAAATGATCCCCCGTTGCGGTGCCACGATGATGCTGGTCATAATAGTAGCCAGCCCGAAGATGCCGGCTTTATCAAGTCCATTGTCGAGCACCGATGCGATGACGAAAGAATCAAATACCTGGGATAAGGTAAAGATCAGCGTTCCCCCGTAGACAAAGGAACAAAGCGCAAGGATCTTTTTTAAAAAACGCCGGGTGACCTTACTCACTTTAAACGTGAAGTGTATCTTTTTAGTAACTACCAGGTAAGCAAACAGGCTGATCGCGATACCGGGGTAAGTAAAGGCGAATAATTTAATGAAGAGATCGAAGTCCCTGATCGTACCCGTAACGAAAAGCACGATCAGGATAGTCGTGAGTAAACGCCATTGCACTTCCCTGAAAAAATTGGTAAGTACTGATTTATGGAGGGTCCAGGCATAGGCTTCCAGGATAGTATAAATCGTAAGACCCAATCCCATGGGGAATATCCAGTAATAATAGGTGACGAGTTGCGGGGCATTGGTGCCGAATTTCCGGATCACCAGGTGTTTCAGGGCCAACCCTGCCACCATCACCAGCACAAACCCGGTACCACTGACCAGCAGCGCCCAGCTTACCTGGTCGTTTTTTTTCAGCGGGAGATACTCATTATAATAGGGATAGAATTTAAAGATATAAGAAGGCATCGCCATGAGAGCAATAGTGGTCATCATGGAAGCAATAGCGATAAAAATAGTGGTGAGTCCGTATTGTGCAGGGTCGAAATTCCCTTCCCGGGTAAAGAAATAGGTATTAAGGAGACCGACGGCGAACCCGATGTAAATAACGACCGATGAGATAATGCTTTGCCGGCGGATACTACTCATGTGGTAAAGATAATAGGCAATAGGCAATGGGCAATAGGCAATAAGCAATGTGCAATGCTGATTAGCCCAGAGACAATAGCCAATAGCCCGGAGCCGTTAATCAATCTTCTTAATGGTCACATAATAGTTCTTGTCTGCTGCAAGGGGTTTGCTTTTCATGTCCGCTGTCATGGAAATCGATTTCCATTCCGTGGTAGGATTGAGATACTCACCGTCTTTCAGTTTTACAGGCATGGCAAAACCCGGAATAACATTTGTCCAGCGATAACTGAGGTTGTCGTTCTTTATTTTATACTCAAGCGCCGGGATCTTTGTGGTCCGGAGATACTGGTCAAATATTTTGGAGAGATCTTTCCCGGTTGCTTTAGAAAAATAAGCTTCCACGTCTTTTGAATCAACGGTTTTGTGATAATAATCTTTATTCAAGCCGCGGAGTATTTTCCGGAACAGGGAATCATTACCGATCACCTGCCGGATCGTATGCAGCATATTGGCTCCTTTATTATACATATCCCCGCTTCCTTCCTGGTTCACCCCATAAGGCCCGATAACAGGTTTATCATTGTCGATATTTTTACGGATGCCCTGTACGTATTCATCGGCCGCTTGTTTGCCATAATAGTATTCTATGTAAAGTGCCTCTGAATACATGGTAAAGCCCTCATGTACCCACATATCCGCGATATCATTCGTAGTAATATTATTCGCGAACCATTCATGCCCGCTTTCATGAACGATGATATAATCCCATTTTAGCCCCCAGCCGGTGCCGGACAGATCGGAACCCAGGTAGCCGTTCATGTAATGATTGCCATACGCCGTAGCACTCTGGTGTTCCATCCCGAGATGGGATGATTCCACCAGTTTATAACCGTCTTCGTAAAAAGGATAAGGACCAAACCAGTATTCAAAGGCTTTGATCATTGGCTTTACATTACTGCCAAATTGTTTTTTTGCTTTTTCTAAATTATAATCCAGTACCCAATAGTCAAGCGAAAGATTCTGCCCGGTTTCTCCTGTATAATTATCGGAAAAATGGACATACTTGCCGATATAGGGAACAATATTGTAATTATTGATCGGGTTCTTTACCTGCCAGGTATAGAGCATGGTACCGTCCTCCTGGTCATCTTTTGAATACAGTCTTCCATTGGAAACCGCCACCAGTGTATCGGGCACCCTGACCTGTATCAAAGCGCCAAGATCCGGCTCGTCACCCTGGTAATCTTTGCAGGGATACCATACGCTGGCGCCCAGCCCCTGGCAGGCCACGGTCATCCAGGGTCTTCCCAATGCATCCTTTCCCCAGATCCAGCCACCATCCCACGGCGGGTTGATAGCTTCCCGGGGTTTGCCATGAAAATAAATAGTGATAGTATGGAGAGGAATGGCTTTGTCTTTTTTTACCAGCGTCCTTGCCGCGGTGAATTTGAAATTACCGAAATCAAGCAGGTAAACATTCCCGTTACGTTTGTATGTCTTTAATTGTTTCTTATTAAAGAGGATACTGTCGATCACCATCGGTTGCTGCAGGTCGATCTGCATTTTGCGGTTCTTCCCATCACTGTTGATATCAAAACTTAACTGGTTCCATCCCCGGATGGTCTTTGTCTTGTAATCAGGTATAACATAGATATTGTAGGAAGCAACATCCCACCAGGCTCTTTCGGGCGTAATGCTTCCCCGGAGTGTATCCTGGTGAGTGAATTTATTCTTTTGACTCAGGGGCTGCCCGGTTACGGAATGAGAAATAAGAAATAAGAAATAAGGAATAAGAAAGGACTTCGTAACGTATTTTGACATAGAACAATTTTGTTACTGTAAATTTAAGGCTAGATGAGTAAGATGAAAGTTAAAAATAGATACTGGTTACTTGTTGCTGGATGCTGGTTACTGGGTTCCTGTTACAACCGGAAAAGCAAAGAGGATAATATCTTCCATTATAATGAGTTCAACGGTATTTCCTCCCTGGACCCGGCATTTGCTAAAAGCCAGTCCACGATGTGGGCGGCTCACCAATTCTATAATACCCTTGTTGAAATTGATGACAGCCTTCATATCAAACCTTCCCTTGCCAAAAGCTGGGATATATCTGCCGACAGAACGGTATTTACTTTTCACCTGAGAACGGATGTTCTTTTTCACGATGACCCTGCTTTCCGGGGAGGAAGAGGAAGAAAACTGGTAGCGGGTGATGTGGTATATAGTTTCAGCCGCATAATGGATAAAATAACAGCCAGTCCCGGCTCCTGGATCTTCAACCGGAAAGTTGATTCCCTGCAGGCTTTTACGGCGCTGGACGATTCTACTTTCCAGTTAAAGCTACAACGTCCTTATATTCCTATGCTGGGGATCATTTCCATGCAATATTGTTCGGTAGTGCCGCGGGAAGCAGTGGAGAAATATGGGACTGAATTTCGCCGCCATCCTGTTGGCACAGGACCTTTCCAGTTTGTGGCCTGGGAGGAAGGACAGGCGCTGGTATTAAAAAAGAACCCTGACTATTTTGAAAAAGACAGCGCCGGGAACCGGTTGCCTTATGTGGACGGGGTGAAAATTTCTTTTTACGACAGCAAGGCAACGGAATTTCTTTTATTCCGGCAAAAAGAACTCGAGTTCATTAACGATATCGAAGCTTCATTTAAAGATGAGATATTGACAAAAAAAGGAACGCTTCGTAAGGATTGGGAAAAAAAGATCGTACTCCAGGCAACTCCTTATTTGAATATTGAATACCTCGGGATTATGGTTGATACCAGCAACAAACTCGTCACCAATTCCCCTTTGAGGTTTAAAAAAATAAGACAAGCCATCAATTATGGATTTGACCGGAGGAAAATGGTTTTATACCTGAGGAATTCCCTGGGCACAGCAGCTGAATCAGGATTTATTCCTATGGGGCTTCCTTCTTTTGATACGACTGCAGTAAAGGGGTATCATTATGATCCCGCTAAAACAAAACAACTGCTCGCCGAGGCCGGTTACCCGGATGGAAAAGGACTGCCCGCGATCAAATTGCTGACCATCGCGATCTATGCGGATATGGCCAACTTTATTGCCAAGCAACTAGGGGAGTCGGGTATACCTGTGCAGGTGGAAGTGATGCAGAAATCGTTATTGCTTACGATGACCTCCAATTCCACCGCTGCTTTTTTCCGCGGCAGCTGGATCGCTGATTACCCGGACGCGGAAAATTATCTTTCTGTTTTTTATTCAAAAAATCCTGCACCACCGAATTATACAAGATATAAGAGCGCTGCGTTCGATGCGGCTTTTGAAAAGGCGATCAAAGAAGACAATGATTCGCTTCGTTACAAATATTACCAGGAAGCAGATAAGATCATGTTGGAAGATGCACCCGTTGTCCCGCTTTGGTATGACAAAGTGGTAAGACTTGTACAACCCAATGTAAAAGGATTTAATCCTAACCCATTAAACCTGCTGGAACTGCGGCATGTGAAAATCGAAAAATAAAATTTCTACAGTGCAAGTATCTTCTTATCAGCGATCGCCAGGAGGTCATAACTGACCGGCCGGAATTTTTCCTTGTTGGTTTCAATATAGCTGGACAGGGGAGGACCGCTCACTGTGGAGAGGACCGGGTTTATTTTTTCCCATACCTCGTTTGTGTCCACCAGTATCATCCTGGTAAGGATATCTCCCTTCTCATTTTTTAAGAGCAGGAAACACTGGAAGGTATAGTTGGTAATAACCTGCCAGGAGTTGTCATTATTGTTATTAGGAGAATTTACATAGTCAGAGGCTCCCTGCGGGGGTATGGGCTTTTGAAGAAGGTACCGGGTGTCCGTACTGGCAACAGCAATAACCTTCTTCGAGGTGTAATCAAGCACCGTAGGTTCTGTAATATAAAAGTCAACCGAATATTTCGGGTTGCATTTATCACCACAAAGTTCTTTAGCTACCAGTTCTCCGCAAATAAGAGGGAGTTTATCAGTCAGTACCTTCCATACTTTATTGCCTTTTCCCCAATAGCTTGGAAGATTGATCCTGTACTTGTCATTATTTACCGGGGGAGTGTTTTTTTGAGCCGCAGCCAATAACGTGAAGGCCAAAGCAGGTGCCAGGAACAGGAGTTTAACTTTCATAAGCAATAATTGTTTATAAAAGATAGACCAATTTGCGACAAGGGCGAAAAAGAAGCTGTTAAAGTACTGCTGTTAGTGACTTTCTTTCAGTTTATCCTTAAATACTTTCCTGAACTTATCCAACTTTGGACGGATCACGATCTTGCAATAAGGATTTGAATTCTCATTGTTATCAAAATATTGCTGGTGGTAATCCTCCGCCGGGTAGAATTTGGTGAAAGGACTGATCTCGGTGACGATTGGCCGCTCAAAAGCCCCGCTTTTATCCAGCTCCGCTTTATATTTCTCCGCTTTTTCTTTTTGTTCAGGGTTATGATAAAAGATACCACTGCGGTATTGCGTTCCTACGTCGGCTCCCTGGCGGTTCAGCGTTGTGGGATCGTGCGTTTCCCAGAAAACAGCCAGCAGTTCATCAAAACTGATCTTTGCCGGGTCGTATTCGACCTGCAAACATTCCGCGTGACCCGTTTCCCCGGTACATATTTGTTTATAAGTAGGATTCTCTGTACGGCCGCCTGTGTAACCGGAAGTGGCGCTGATCACGCCATCCAGTTCTTCGAATATTGCTTCGGTACACCAGAAGCATCCATTGGCAAAAGTGGCTGTTTCTGTTTTTACTGAGTTAGAAGGATCGGTTGTCATATTTTTTTTCTCCATGATTAAGTTTGGTGTTGAAGCTGGTCGTTGCTCACAGGAAACCCAGGTCATCAGGCCAACTAGGGCCGGGATCAGCATACTCTTCATATGATATATTTTAACTGCAAAGGGATAAATTTCGTGCAAATTAGCGGTTCGGCAAGGGCTTGTTTTGTAAGTTGTACGACATTAACTTGGTTTTCGATTTTCATTAACAGTAATACAGAGAAAATAAGAAATAAGGAATAAAAAATAAGGAATGAGAAAGTAAAACACTCCTCCGGACCCCGGACTTCTGACTTCGGACTAATTCCCGAAATTTGCACCCTGTTTAAACCGATAAAGAAATCATTTGAAACTATTTCCCGAATCAGCTTACTTACAGCTTGAGTTCAATAAAGTAAAAGAGTTGCTGGCAAAATATTGCCAGACCGATCATGCGATTACAAAATCGCAGCAGCTTCGTATCCATACCCGTAAAGAATTTGTGGAAACCGAATTGAAACAAACCCATGAATACCGGCAGCTGGTGGCCAACAGCATCTATTTCCCCAATGACTATATCCTCAATCTTTCCCGTGAATTGAAATTATTGTCGATACCGGGTGCTGTTCTTAACGGGGAGGAATTACAGTTACTCCGGAAGCTATCGGAAAGTATCGAAAAGATATTCCGCTGGTTTGATCCAGAAAAAAAACTGGCTTATGCAGGATTGGTTAAAATTATTGAAGCCACTTACTATGAAAAAGCTATCGCGGCCCTGATCAATGAAGTGCTGGATGAATTCGGCCAGGTAAAAGACAATGCTTCCGAAGAGCTGAAAAATATCCGGATGAGCCTTTACCGCAAACGAAATGAATTAAGAAGGTTGTTTGACAAGATTGTCGCGAAGCTGAACAAACAGGGTCACCTTGCCGACATTGAGGAAAGTTTTATGAATGGCCGTAGGGTGCTGGCCGTATTTGCCGAACAAAAAAGAACGGTAAAAGGAATTTTGCACGGAGAAAGCGATAGCCGTAAAACAGCTTTCGTAGAACCCGAAGAGACCATTGAGCTGAACAATACTATTTATGAACTCGAAAGCAATGAACAAAAAGAGATCTATCGCATCCTGCGGGAGCTGACCGCGAAACTATCTGGCTATGCTTCCTTATTAACTGCATGGCATGTAGTGCTGGGAGAATTTGATTTTATAAGAGCCAAGGCAAAACTGGCCACGGAAATTAGAGGAGAGTACCCTGCACTGACCGACAAATCTCATATCCACCTTGTAGAAGCGTATCATCCTTTATTATACCTCTACAACCAACGTACAGGAAAACCTACCATTCCTGTCACGCTTACACTGGATGATAATCAAAGGATACTTGTGATCAGCGGCCCGAATGCGGGTGGAAAAACGGTGACGATGAAAACCGTCGGGCTTTTACAAATTATGGTACAAAGTGGTTTGCTGGTACCGGTACATCCTTCCTCACAGTTCGGCATCTTCAAGCAACTGATGATCCATATCGGTGATACACAAAGCATCGAATTCGAATTGAGTACCTATAGCAGCCATCTTCTCCATATGAAACATTTCATGGAAGAGGCAAATGGCCGTACACTTTTCTTTATTGATGAGTTGGGAAGCGGGAGCGACCCTAACCTCGGCGGAGCTTTTGCAGAAGTTATTTTGCAGGAACTGGCCAAAAAGCACGCTTTCGGGATCGTCACTACGCATTATCTTAACCTGAAGATCATGGCCGGCAAAACGCCCGGTATCCTGAATGGAGCAATGGCCTTTGACGAAAAGAACCTGCAGCCTCAATACAAATTATTGATCGGTAAACCAGGCAGTTCCTATACTTTTTCCATCGCGGAAAGGATCGGGATGGATAAGGACCTGATCAACCGGGCCCGGCAACTGGTGGATGAGGACCAGTTCCACCTGGATAAATTACTAAAC
This sequence comes from Chitinophagaceae bacterium, assembly GCA_031371915.1. Lineage (GTDB taxonomy): Bacteria > Bacteroidota > Bacteroidia > Chitinophagales > Chitinophagaceae > JJ008. Next base: position 13,259 of record JANMKG010000381.1, read on the forward strand.
CGAACGGAACAGGACCTCCAGGACCTTCAAAAAAGAGAAAAGGAATTGCAGCAATTGCTAAAAGAGAACGAAAGGTTGAAAAAGGAGATGCTCCAGGCGATGGATAAAGAAAAGCACCAGCAACAGGTAGAACTCTTAAAAGAACAGAATAAGATAGCAGAGGACAGGATCGTCTACCTGAAGGATATGGAAAGAAAATTAAAACAAATGCTGACCGAATGGCGAAAGGAAGAGAACAAGAATAAAGTGATCAAACAAATGGAAGCACTCCTGTTTAAAAAGGATGAAAAGAAGGTAGTCAGCAGGATGCAGAAAAAGATCGATTCAAAATTCAATGAAGTGGGTGGCGAAATAAAGGCAGGTGATAAGGTGAAGATGAAAAGAAATCACCAGGTAGGGGAAGTGATCGAAATGCGGGGTAAAAGAGCGGTCGTCAAAATAGGGCTTCTGCCCATGCAGGTGGATGTAAGGGATCTTGTGGTGGTGGAGGAAAAAAAAGAAAATGTCGAACAGAAGAACAAGGAATGATGAATGTCGGATACTTCCTCATTCAGCATTCCTTGTTCGGCATTTTACGTTCGCATTTTTTTGCAAAAAAATGCGAAGCCTTACGGGGCTTCGCGGTGTATTTAACGAGTGTGTAAGTCAGCTTT
>JANMKG010000387.1:0-6740 GCA_031371915.1 Chitinophagaceae bacterium
GTCGTCACATTATAAGTCTGGACGATTGACTCATCCATTATTTCACCAAAGCTTTTACCGTACTTGGTCCTTGCAATACCGGTGTAGGTCCCGGTATTATAAATATCAAGATAGTGTACAATACCCAGGTAAGTGCTGGCAAACGTGGCAATACATCCTCTTCCAGGCGCCAGGACATATTTCTCCGAAATAGTTTCCTTTGTCTGCAGGCGGGCACCATTGAAGTTGAAGAAGTTTCCCGCATTACATCCCAACAAAAGAAACAGCGGGTACTTCCCCTGGTTGTCGTAATCATTAGGACTATCAAGATTGTACTCCAGTGTCGTGGCAGAAGAGTGACCAAAATAAGTAATCAAGCTAAGTCCTTCCTTGAAAAGTCTTTGTAACCGGGCACTGTTGGATTGCTCTACGGGATCTGTTGATGTTTTACTAAACGTGCTGACATTTGCACCCATCAGCGTGTCAATTATGATGGCCTTGTATTTGGCAAAATAAGTATCGAGGATAGTTTGTAAGGCACCGTCACCGGCTCCCACTGCATGAATTACATTCTTCATCCAGGCTTTATCCTGTATCAACGGGGATGAAAAGGCCTGTGCCAGTTCGTATTCCTTGACTTTGGTGAGATAGGCCGCTATTTCGTCAGCATTAATCACAGAAAGTCGCCCGATGGGAACCTTGGGTGTTTCATCGAGACCGGGTTCGGCTGTCAGCAAATTATCAGAAGCCGGGTAACCAAATGTGGGAATGAAAGAAAGTTTTTCCAAATTAGGTTGACTTTCATAATACCGGTTATGGATATAGTTAAGTCCTTTTCCGATCAGGAACACATCTTTTACCGGGGCGTTGTAAGTAGTACGGGCAAATTTGATAAAATTACGGATGGCTAAGGGGTGTTGCTTGATACCCAATCCAAACTGATCGATCAGTTGATCGATCATATAAATTTTGGCATTGTAACTACCCCCGGCGACAGAATTCCTGTAGTTTTTATAATCCTCTACAGGTGTGATACCCCCAGGTCCCGTAAGTAAGGCAGGGTGAGAAATAATAAGATAGTTCCCCTGCTGGGCAGGTGCCCCATAGTTAATGAAATTACGCTGCTGTAATGAGTTAACGGCCACCGGGAATGCGGGTGCCTGTGTTACCAGCAATAATTTCCTCGGAACAGCAGAGGGTTGCAGCACGACCCGGACAAATGCAGGGTTAGTTATATCACAAAGATATCTTTTGCCGTTTGTCAGGTCAAACATTGCGGGAGCGGTAGCCCCGTAATTAAAACCGCTGATCTCGAGGTAATTTCCTGCCGCATTCGCCGGTAATTCAAAAGCAAAATTATCGGCGCCTCCAAAATTAAACTGGCGTGCATAGACCAGTTCTATTTTTCCCAGTGACATTCTTCCTCCTGAATTCTCAATGACAATATTCGCAGTACCACTGGTGATATCTGACACAGCCAGGGGAATATTCATTTTGCTATAGTCAAAATAATCCATTACCTGTGTAGCGACCGTGTTGCTGTTCAATTTGACATTAAACTGTCGCGGGTCCAGCGAATTTCCCGTGGCATTCACTTTCAGTATAGGCGAAGGCACCCCGGGAGCAACAGAAGGATTCAGGTTCGTAAATGGTTGAGAAAGCGTTCCCCCGCCACTAATATCATTTGAAGTAAATCCTTCACCCTGGTCGTAGGCAGATGAATAGATATATTCTCCCACGACTGCCGCATATCCCAAATTCCATTTATCGCGGTAATATTTCCCGGCTGTATGAATAAAATACGGCTCTACCGGAAGGGCGGTAGGCAAACTAAAACTTGTGGGCGTCAACCGCAGGTTAGTACCTCCAGGACTGACTGTAAGAAAGAAAGCAGCCGTATCCGTTTCCATACTCCATTTATCATTCAGCTGGTAATCCGGTAGGCGATAAAGATCGATATCGGACTTGCCATCATTCATTTCTCCCCAGAACTCAATATAATCGCTGCCCGACATCGGGCCGGTCTGTACAGAAGTATAAATAGGTAATTGCTGGCCGTTTCTCCAAAGCTGGAACTGTTCCGCGGGTGTGCTGCCAAGTCCAACCGAGGTAAGTAAGGGCTGGCTGATCCTGTAAAGGCCTGTCACACCCACCTTGAATTTATAGTAAGTCTGGTTGTAATTGATCCATTCGTTATTGTAGGTCTGCGACTGAGCCAGCAGCCCGGTAAAGAGCAATAACGGAAGTAAAAATTTTTTCATTGATTCAGGTTTTATCAATCAAGTATCTTAAAGATGTTTCTTATTTCTTATTACGGCTTTTATCGGCCAGGAGATCAAGTTTTAATGAAAATACATGAGTAAATAACGGGTTCGACTGGTTAGCCAGGTTTGTAAAAGCATAATCAATGGTCACATTGTTAATGCGAAATCCTGCCCCGGCACTTGGCTGGTAGATCCAAACTCTTTTTTGGTTCACCGTATCGTCATCCGCCAATGCACGCTGGAAATTATTGATACCCCCTCTTAGGTAAAAAACATTATTGATATTAAGTTCAAGGCCCAGTTTGGGGTCAATACTTACGGGCTCAGCACTGACCAGGGTATTGCGCTGGCCATCAAAGGTCACATCCATGTTTGCTTCAGCAAGCAGGCTTAATTTTTTACTGAGCTTGAAGTCGCGGGCAACCCCGAGTACCAGCCGGGGCGCTGTTAACTCGGTAGATTTAACAGGTATCTCATTATTCGTCAGGTACAGTACCTCTTTTTCTCTTTCGGTAAAACTGAATGACCAGGCATTGAAGGTGCTGGTGATATCCCGCCCTGTAATCCCGAATTTCCATTTATTACTTTGTATTTGGAAACCCGCATCCAGTCCAAAACCCCAGGCTTTAGCAAATTTGCCAACGCTGCGGTGGATCACTTTTGCGTTCAGGCCAAAGTTGATCTTCTTTTTTGGCCTGTCTTTAAATTTTTGAGCAAAAGAAAAAATGAAAGCATAATCAGCTGAAGAAAAAGCCTGGATATTGTTATAGTTGAGAGAACCATCCGGTTCCACCAGGAACAGCGTATTCATGATATCATCTACGGCAAAACGTAAACCTGTAATACCGACGGTCCTTTTATTGTTTGCAGTGGGGAAAGCAACATTTACATAATCATACTTACCAATACCCGCAAAATATTCTGCATGCATCAGGTTGAGTTGGGGATGATCTTTGACCCCCACGAGACCGGCTGGATTCCAGTACCCCGCTGTGCCGTCACTTACAGACGCCACCTGTGAACTGCCCATGGAAAGTCCCCGGGCGCCTGCCCCGATATTTAAAAACTCATTCGAATATTTTCTGAATTGTGCCGTAGCGGAGAAAAAAAATAAAGTCGTCACCAGGGTCAGGTAAATTCGGTTCGTTTTCATTCATAGAATTTTCTGATAAGCAAATAGGATTAGTACTGCTTTCATAAGTACGGGCTGCTTGTAAAATTAGTCTTAAAGCCTGAAAAAACATAGGTTATGGAGCAAAAAGACTAGTTATTGAAAACGAATGAATTATAAAAATATTGCATCTGAAGAAAGACAAACTTATTCTCCCTTACTTTTGCTCTAAATCACTGGTTTAGAAATGAATTTGATAGCAGAATTAAGATGGCGCGGACTGATCCAGGACATCATGCCCGGTACCGAAGAACAGTTAAACAAAGAAATGACCTCGGCCTATATCGGTTTTGACCCCACGGCCGACAGCCTTCATATAGGCAGTCTTGTCCCTATTTTACTATTGGTCCATCTCCAAAAAGCGGGTCATAAACCCTATGCCCTCGTGGGAGGGGCAACAGGAATGGTAGGTGATCCCAGTGGAAAGAGCGAAGAAAGAAATTTACTGAGCGAGGAAGTTCTGAAGCATAACCAGGAGGGAGTTAAAAAACAACTGATGCAGTACCTCGACTTCGATACTTCGAAGAAGAATGCTGCAGAAATGGTGAACAACTATGACTGGTTCAAAGATCTCAGCTTCCTGCATTTTATCCGCGATGTAGGAAAACATATTACAGTGAATTACATGATGGCCAAGGACAGCGTGAAGAAAAGACTGGAAGGAGAAACAGGAATGAGTTTTACTGAGTTCACCTACCAGCTCGTACAGGGCTATGATTTCTACTGGCTTTACCAGAACAAGAACTGCAAATTGCAAATGGGGGGCAGCGACCAGTGGGGAAATATTGTTACCGGTACAGAGCTCATCCGCCGAAAAGCGGGTGGCGAAGCGTTTGCATTCACCTGCCCGCTGATCACCAAAGCCGATGGCGGTAAGTTTGGTAAAACAGAAAGCGGTAATGTCTGGCTGGATCCCAACAGGACATCGCCTTACCAATTCTACCAGTTCTGGCTGAATGCAAGCGATGAAGACGGGGAAAAATGGATCAGGATTTTTACGTTCCTTGAGCAACCGGCTATCAATACTCTCCTGGACGAACATAAAAAAGATCCGGGTAAAAGATCGCTCCAGAAAAAACTCGCCGAAGAAGTAACAAAATTTGTTCACGGGGATGCAGCCCTGGCAGAAGCGCTGGTAACCACAGAAAAACTATTTGCCAATCAAACAGCACCGGCTGAAAGCCTTACAGTTGAAGACCTGGAGGGTATGGAAGGTGTTGTGAAAATAAATTTTGCCAAAGAAAAGATCAGTGCAGGTATTGATGTTGTTTCCTTTCTTGCTGAAACAACTATTTTCCCGAGCAAAGGTGAGGCAAGAAAAACGGTGCAGGGCGGTGGCGTTAGTATCAACCGTAAAAAAATTGACAATGCACAATTGACGATTGACAATAGTTTCCTGCTACATGAAAAATATATGCTGGTGCAAAAAGGAAAGAAGAATTATTTCCTGGTGAAAATCTCCTAAAGATCTTTTAACGCTTTCCACATCAGCTCCGCCAGCAATTGATTTCCTTTGTCATTCATATGTACCCTGTCATAGGTAAGTACTTCTTTTTCCTTGTTCTCCGGGTTGTTCTTGTCCAGGTAGTCCTGGAATTTTTTCCTCAAATCGATCAGCGGAAGGTTATTCTTTTTCGCAAGGCCACGGATGATATTGCTGTAGCGGTTGAGGTCGCCATCCAGGGCGTTGCTCATATCGTTCTTCTCCCCCACCACCGCCGGTGTACAAAGAATGATCTTGATATTGCGGTCCTGCAATTTTTTGATGATGGCCTGGTAAAATATTTCAAATTTATCAGCGTCAGTACCCGTTCCGAGTAATGTTTTATGCCAGACGTCGTTTACACCTACATAAATAACAACCACATCAGGATTCTTGCTTAACACATCTTCTTCCATCCGTAAATAAAGATCATACACTTTGTTGCCGCTGATGCCGGAACCGATCAGCTCATACTGGTCGGCTTTTTTCTCCACTTTCAACATACTATCCATTTTCAGTATATAGCCCACATACCGGTCCCTTTTTACACCGAGTTCAGTAATAGAATCACCAAAGAAGATCACTCTCTTCTTTTTCTGGGGCACAAAAGCCAGGCAGGAAAAAAGTACAGCAGAAATGAATAAAATCTTTTTCATACGAAATTGTCTTATAAAAATACAAAAAGCCTGTGTACAGGATGTATGTTAGCGGAGGATGGTTGTATTCAGGAGCTATTAGCTGTTAGCTGTTAGTTATTAGTTATTAGGCCTGGGTTAGGGCTATTGGCTATTGGTTATTGGCTCCTGGCTAACAGCTAGTGGCTAACAGCTAGTGGCTAACAGCTTACTCCACATTCACCTGTTTCTTAATGACAGCGCCTTCACTCGCTTCGGGTATGAATTTTCTTTCCCGTATCATATAACCATTCCCTTTTTCACAAAAATGTACTTTCAGGTTCTCGAGACTGATCGGGTTGCCGTCGGGTATATCTGCAATATTGGAGTGAAGGATATCATGCCCGTCAATGATGATGACGAGCCCGCTGCCGATCGCTTCCATCCTGTTGCCTTCGGTGATCAGCATACCCGTATCTTCTCCCAGCCCGATACCTATACAGCCAGGGTTGGTAGCTACTGCCTGCGAGAGCCGGCCAAACCGTCCTCTTTTCTCGAAATGCGAGTCAATGATAATGCTATTGATAAAACCAAGTCCCGTGGTGATCTTTACTTCCCCTTTCAAATGAGCTCTTGTTGCGTTGCCTTCATAGATCATCGTATTGCTCATCGCCATGGCGCCGGCACTTGTACCCGCTACCACAAAATCTTCTTCCTGGTATCTTTTCTTGAGAATGGAAAGGAATTCTGTTCCACCATCCGTTGCACTCAGCCGGAGCTGGTTACCCCCGCTGAACATGACACAGTCGCATTGACGGATGCGTTCTATATAATCTTTGTTCATCGCGTCCTGGCGGGTACGGATATGCATGACCCCCACATTCGTACAGCCGATCTTTCCAAAAGCATTCAGGTAATTCTCGCCCACTTCGTAGGGGATCATGGAAGCCGTAGTAATGACCTCGATCCGGGCCGAAGCGCCACCCGCTTCTTCCATCACTTTACGTAAGATGCCCAGTTCAAAAAAATTGAGGTTATTGCGATAGATCTCCCCCGTCTCCAGATTGGTTCCCTTGTCTTCAGCGCCGCCGATAGCTATCAGTTTTCCCTTAGGATGGCTCATTCATTGGGGTTTGATTACGGACAAATGTAATAGAAAAATAACTTAACGCTGGCACGGAGGGCTGCAGTATGTGGATATGTGGAAAAGGTTCTGGTTGCTGGTTGCT
>JANMKG010000433.1:0-6930 GCA_031371915.1 Chitinophagaceae bacterium
GAATATGGGGGCCTTATGATAACAGTATTTCAACAAGGCACTGATGGCGAAAAAAGCAATGTTTTGCTAGCTGGCTGGAACAGGGTAAGAAATACGAAAAGCAAACCGAAAATGTAAAAAACAACCGCGAGTTTGAAGCCATCAACAAGGAAATAGAAATGCAGCAACTGGAAGTGAAGCTGGCGGAGAAGCATATCAAAGATGCTACGGAAGAGATTGCTGAAAAAGCCCTCTCCCTCGAAAAAGCCAAAAAGAATATCGCCGCGAAGGAAGGCGTGCTGGCTACCAAGAAAGGTGAACTTGAAAAGATCATCGCGGCCAACGAGAAAGAAGAAAAACATTTCAATAAACAGGCTGTCGAAGCTAAACAACATGTAGACGGCCGCCTGCTGGCCAGTTATGAAAAGATCCGCAAAAGCTACCGCAATGGCCTGGCCGTAGTACCGGTAGAAAGAGATGCCTGTGGAGGTTGTTTCAACGCGATCCCACCGCAAAAACAAAGCGAGATCAAGCAACACAAGAAAGTAATGATCTGCGAGAACTGCGGCCGCATACTGGTGGACGAAGAGCTAAGCAGTAAGGTAGAACTCAAATAAATTATTACCCCTTTTTTTTATTTTCCCCCGGCCAGAATGCCGGGGGTTTTTTATTTTATCTCCTTGATGAATCAGGTTAATTTGCAGCAGGACCATGCTCAGTAAACTTTCCATACAGAACTATGTCATCATCGAAGAACTGGATATTGATTTCTCCCGTAAACTAAATGTCATTACCGGGGAGACAGGTGCGGGTAAATCGATCATTGTCGGGGCTCTTGGACTCATCCTTGGCGAAAGAGCCGATTCCTCAGCGCTGGTAAACAAGGAAAAGAAATGTGTCATAGAAGGAACCTTTAATCCCGGCAACAGGGAAACGGTCCACCATTTTCTGCTTGTCAACGAACTTGATCCCGGTGAGGAACTGGTGCTGCGACGTGAGATCGCTATAAATGGAAAGTCCAGGGCCTTTATCAACGACACACCGGTCAACCTTACCCAGTTACAGGCATTAAGCTCCCTGCTGGTAGATCTTCACCAGCAATTCGATACCCTTGAACTCAATGAAAGTGATTTTCAACGGGAAGTACTGGATGCGTTGGCAGGACAATTTCCGCTGCTTGAAGAATACCGGCAGGTTTTCGATCAATGGCACCAGCTTTCAAAGGAAACGGCAGAAATAAAGAAACAAAAACAGCAATTCGATAAGGAAGCGGATTATAACCGGTTCCAGTTTGCCGAACTGGAAGAAGCGGGTTTCAAAGAAAATGAACTGGAAAATATTGATACCGAATTGAAGATGCTGAATAATTCGGAAGGGATCAAGACAGCACTGAACAAAGTTTATTTTGAACTTAAGGAGAACGAAAGGCCTGTTGTGCAACAATTAAAGATCTTGCAGAACCAGTTACATATTTATTCCTCCTATCATCCTGAACTACCCGGGCTGCTGCAACGGCTACAGTCGGCACAGATCGAACTTGAGGATATTGCCGGTGACCTGGACCGTCTTAGCAGCGATATCAGTTATGATCCGGAAAAGATCGAACAGTTGAACGAAAGACTGGCACTGGGTTATAAGCTCCAGAAGAAACACGGGGTCAATTCAACAGAACAACTACTGGTCATACAACAACAACTGGCCAGCAAACTCCAGGACGTATTGAACATGGATGATATTATCCGTCAAAAAGAAAAAGAAATTGGATTGTTACATACTGACCTTGTTAAAAAGGCAGAGATGATCACGGCCAACCGGCAGAAGCAAATAAAACCATTGCAGGATAAGGTCAACAAACTACTGGCACAGGTCGGTATGCCAAATGCCTCCCTGAAAGCAACCAGCAGGCCTGTTGAGCTAAACATTTATGGAAGTGATAAGATCGAATTCCTTTTCGATGCGAACCTGCCTGCCGGCGAGGCAGGTAAAAGCGGCCAGTTTCTGCCTGTCAGGAAAGTGGCCAGTGGCGGGGAACTCAGCCGGCTGATGTTGTGTATCAAATCCCTGGTGGCTGCATCGGTTGATCTCCCTACCCTGATCTTTGATGAGATAGATACCGGTATTTCGGGTGAAGCTGCGCGGCAGGTGAGTATCATTATGAAAGGGCTGGCGGAAAAAAGGCAGGTGATCTGTATCACGCACCAGCCGCAGATAGCGGGTAAGGCTGATGCGCATTTCTTTGTTTATAAAGAGATCGTGAAGGATGCTGTCAAAACAAATATCCGGCAACTCAGCACAGAAGAAAGGATCACCACGATCGCTAAGATGCTGAGCGGGGAAAAACCTACCGCTGCTGCCATGGAAAACGCGAGAGAGATGGTCAGGAACTGATCTTATGGCTCATGTCTGTGAATAGGGAAACACTTTCATGTTATTGGGATTCTCGAATCGTTCCTGCTGTATTTCGAAATTCTTCAACCGTTCTTCCTTGTAATTATTCCAGTCAAAATTTTTCAGGAATTCAGCAGCGGCCAGGGCGCCTTTCCGGAACAGGGCGATCTTTTCCTTGTCGTTCATAAAAAAATTCAGCCAGTTATGTTCCTGCACATCGATATTCTTTACCCCCATATTATAAGCCCTGTTCTTCGTGATAAAGTCACGGTCGAAATTGAAACGGATCGTGGCAAATAAAGAAGCAATATAGCTGGAAAAAGTATTGTTACTGCGGTTGGCGGCATCCAGCACACCATCCTGCAAACGGATACCAAAAGTAGGCATCCGTGGAACCGGGTAGTTTGGGTTATAAAATACATTGATGGGAAAATTGGAAAGAGTACCTCCATCGATGAACTGAACAGTATCAGGGATATTCTTTTTTTCATTCTGCCAGTTGAGGTGTCTGTCCCAAATGGAAAAACTGCTTTTCTTGCGGATACCAGTAAGGGTAAAACTTTCAAAGAAGACAGGGATCGACATACTGGCTCTTATAAAATCACCGGGATGAACATCTTCCTGTTTGCTCCAGTAGAGATCCCACATCTGGGTGAATTCAATTTTCCGGTTGGCAATGATATCACAGGTGATCAGTGTAAGCATCGGCATATGCGGCGGGAGGTTATTGGTCCGCCTTGTATCTGCTTTTACATTCAGTTCAGGAATGTTCATAAAATGAAGCGAGAAATCGGCATAATTGCTGATCTTTTTTTGGGCCGGGTTATTCTGGATATGAAAAGAGGAGATCAGTTCCCTGATCCAGTCATGAAAGACTTTTCCTTTATTCAACCCATAGCCGTTTTTCACGAAACTCTTAAACCGGGCCACACCCACGATAACGATCACCACTAAAAGAACCAATGAGATACCGGCGGCAAGACCGATCCACTTAGCGATACCTGGCCAGATAAAATTGGCAACAAAGCAAGCGATAGCCAGGCTGAACAAACTGAGCAGGCTCCATTTGACGAGTTTAAAGATCTTTTTGACCGGTTTCTTACCCATCAGCATGCCGCTTACGGTCTTTTTAATAAAACGGGTAAAAGTATTCTTCCCGGGAATACCATCCACGAAAGAGAACATCTTCAATTTCACCAGGTGATCAATGATGATCCCTGATTTTTCCTCTTCTTTATTCCCTGCACAGGCCAGCAGCATGGCATTGATAGAACCCGCGCTGGTGCCTGCCATACTAAAGAAACGGATGCCCATTTTTTCCAGTACATACGTATAACCCACCAGTGCGATACCCAGCACGCCGCCTCCTTCCTGTACAAGATCCACATATTGATGTCCTTCACTATCGGTCACATCGGAGACAAGGAGTTCTTTATTGCTGACAGTAAAATGATCCCGGAGTTCGAGGAGGATATCCTCTACGCCACTTTGTTGCAGGAAATCTGCAGTGGAAATATTGGAAGCAGTCATCGGTAAGGTTTGCACCAAGATACGAATAGATAAGAGGCGGGGCAAGTGAGCAATTACTGGCCCTGAGCAAAAAACCCTGCCTTTCCAGGACAGGGTTATAATAACAGATGGCCTTAATATCGTCAGGCGCACATTTCTACTTTGAATGCCAGGCTGAAATAGCTGAAGTAATGACCTTTTTCATTGCGGGAATCAGCATTCCATTCATGCCCGAAAGTAAATGGTTGCTGCGCATTGCTGGCCGCCTCACCAATTCCAACCAGTGCGTTATCCGAATGCAGGCGGAAACCATAAGTAGCATTTTTTTCCAGGGCAACAGGCTGCAGGTTAAAACGGATCCAGCGGGCATCATCTCCTTTCTCCAGGAACATACTGGCATTCCCGATGGCGGGCCCCCATGTTTTGGAAGCAGGATCAAATTCATGAAGCGTCAGCGCCATTTCGCCAGGCTGATGAACAGTAGAGGAATAAACCTGGATATTGTTAACCAGGCCATCGGCTGGACAGGCAAAGGTTTGGCCCCCAAAATGATCGTTAAGGTCTGCTTGTAAATGACCAATCCAAAGAGTTGTGTTGTTCTGTGTCTGGCTGAGGAGAGGGTGACTGCCGGGTTTTGTTGTTTGCATAGTGTTTTATTTAGCTATTTAAAAAACATATTATGCAGCAGCTTCGGCGGGTCTAAGAAGGGTCTATTAATAAATAACAATCCGCATGCCGTCTTTATTGCGGCCCGCGCGTTAAAAAAGGAGCCCGAATGTGGTTTTTTTTCAATGCTGTGCTAATCTTCCGGGGCTTTTACGGGTGCTTTTGGGTAAATTGCCGGCGACCCTGGGCAGGAGTTGAATGTGGATAACCCGGAACGAGGGGTGAAAAAATGGTGCAGAAAGAAAAAGTTTTTTAAATAAGAATTTGAATCACCTCTGACCTTTATTTTCGCTTCACTGACTGACGGAAACATTCCACTAATAGAGAGAAAAGATTTCTTACAACAAGACTGGAAGATCTACCCAAGGTCATTGGTATAAAATCAATGGTTTAATTTTTTATCGCCGTACAAGAAATGGATCTTACAAATATCAACAAGGACCGCAAGCAAAGAAGGAAATCTTCACTCGACCTCGGAACGATGGTGTATGGTAAATTGCCGCCACAGGCAAAAGACCTGGAAGAAGCCGTGTTGGGTGCCATCATGCTGGAGAAAAGTGCTTTTGATACAGTGATAGAGATACTGAAACCAGAATGTTTTTATGTGGAGGCCCACCAGCGCATCTTCCGCGCCATGCAGAGCCTCTCCAACAAAAGCCAGCCGGTAGATATCCTGACCGTGGCCGAGGAATTGCGTTTCAAGGAAGAACTTGAAATGGTAGGTGGGCCTTATTATGTTACCAAACTCACCAACGCGGTTGTTTCGTCCGCTAATATTGAAGCCCACGCCAGGATCATCCTGCAAAAATTCATACAGCGGGAGTTGATACGGATCAGTGGTGAGATCATTGGCGATGCCTACGAAGATTCAACAGATGTTTTTGACCTTCTTGATGATGCCGAGAGCAAATTATTCGAGATAACGAACAATCACCTCCGTAAAAATTTTGATACGATCGACTCGGTACTGGTAAAGACCATTCAGCGAATCGAGGATCTTCGTCATAAGAACGAAGATGTGACGGGAGTACCAAGCGGTTTCCCTTCACTGGACCGTGTCACCTATGGCTGGCAGAATACGGATCTTATCATTCTCGCGGCAAGGCCCGCGGTTGGTAAAACAGCTTTTGCACTGAACCTGGCGCGTAACGCGGTGATGCATCCTGGTAAACCAACACCAGTGGCTTTATTCTCTTTAGAAATGAGTGCCGGTCAGCTGGTACAAAGGATACTGGCCGCGGAAAGCGAGATATGGCTTGAGAAGATCGCCCGGGGTAAACTCGAAGAGCATGAAATGAAACAGCTCTATGCGAGGGGTATCCAGCGACTCGCACAAGCGCCTTTATATATTGACGATACACCTGCCCTGAACATTTTTGAATTAAGGGCGAAATGCCGTCGTTTGAAGAACAAGCATAATATCGGTCTTATTATTATTGACTACCTCCAATTGATGAGCGGAACCGGTGAGAACCGCAACAGTAACCGCGAACAAGAGATCAGTAATATCTCCCGTAACCTGAAAGCACTGGCCAAAGAACTGAGTGTCCCCATTATTGCCTTATCACAGTTGAGCCGTGCGGTGGAAACCCGCAGCGCGGGCAAGGATGGTAATAAAATGCCGCAACTAAGTGACCTCCGTGAATCAGGAGCCATTGAGCAGGATGCAGATATGGTTATGTTCCTCTACCGGCCCGAATATTATGATATCACGCAAAATGAGATGGGGGAGAGTAACCGTGGTGAGACCATTGTGCGGATCGCCAAACACAGGAACGGTTCGCTTGAAACGATCAAGTTGAGGGCATTGCTCCATATACAGAAGTTTACGGAAGACGATGGCACCGGCTATGGCGGCGCAAATCTTCCCGGTAACTGGAAACCGGTCAGTGATGGAGGAAACGATGGAGGAGCAAGGGTATTTGTGCAGACGGGCAGTAAAATGAACGATCTGCCCCCGGATGATGACGGTGATACTCCCTTTTAGATGATAGTGAAAAAATAATAGATAATAGCTCCTTAAATTTGAGGAGCTATCGTTTTTTCATGCCTCCATTAACAGGAGTGACTTAAATATTGCTAAAAATAAATGTCATTACCCTTTTTTTATATTGAAAGGTATCATGCGGGAGAAAATGAGATCGAGCTGAACGAAGAAACATCAAAGCATGTTGTACAGGTCCTGCGTATGAAGCTGGGAGGGCAATTGAACCTCACAGATGGAAAAGGTAATTTATTGACCTGTACAATTACGAATGATAATAAAAAACATTGCATCGTTGGAGTCAAGGCAACCACAACCCAGTCACCAGCAACCAGGAAGGTCTCCATAGCCATCTCTCTTTTAAAAAATTCCAACCGTTTTGAATGGTTCCTGGAAAAAGCTAC
>JANMKG010000007.1:0-7319 GCA_031371915.1 Chitinophagaceae bacterium
TGGCGGGCATTTCTTCTTCGATGAATTCCACGGCATGGCTGGTGTTCATACCTTTATTATACATCACCCTGTAGATATCCAGGATATGGTTGATACGTTCAATACTAAAACCACGGCGTTTTAAACCGATTGAATTCACACCGGCATAACTCAGGGGAGTACGACCGGCTTTGATATAGGGAGGCACATCTTTACCTACAAGGGAACCGCCACTGATAAAAGAATGCTGTCCTATTTTTACAAACTGGTGTACGGCACACATACCGCCAATAATGGCCCAGTCACCGATCGTTACGTGTCCTGCTACCTGTGTATTGTTACTTGTAATACAATTATCACCCACAAAACAATCGTGGGCGAAATGGCAATAGGCCATGATCAGGCAATTTTTCCCAATCACGGTTTTATCCCGGTCCTTGGTGCCCCGGTTCACGGTCACAAATTCACGGATCGTTGTCCCATCACCGATATATACATTGGAATATTCCCCCTGGAATTTCAGGTCTTGCGGGATAGCCGCGATCACAGCACCGGGGAAAATGCGGCAGTTCTTACCGATCCGCGCCCCTTCCATAATGGTCACATTGGAACCGATCCAGGTGCCGTCCCCGATTTCTACATCCTGGTGGATAACCGTAAAAGGATCGATTTTTACATTGGTCGCCAGCTTCGCATTGGGATGAATATATGTGTGCGGATGGATCATGCAGTTGGTTACAAAAACCCGGCAAAAGCCGGGGAAGGGCAAAGTTAATCCTTACGGTCAGAAACCGAACTTTTTTTGGTCATAGATTGTTAAAACTCAGTACTTCAGCCTTTGTGCTGGTCGCAATGATGGAAAATCAATGTTGGCACAGTAAATTTGCAGTTGATCATGTACAATCCCCCGGATATACTTACTTTGGCCTATAAGCAGAACCTGATGCAGGACCAGTTGGTCTTGTTACAGGAAAGGGAACAACAGATCCCCGGTTCTGTTCAATATACGATCAATCGTTACAATCGCAACCCGCAATGGAATATCGAGGATATGGGGATGATGGTCTATCATTACGGTAAATCAGCGACAAAGGAAAATTACCTTGAACTCCGCTTCTGCGTAAGTGGTAATGTGTATTGCCGCAAGAAACAAACAGAATGCGATATGTGCCAGTTCGGTGCTTCCAAAACCTGCATGGAAAGAGTGGACAGCGTCGATGTGGTCAGTTTTAAATTCTCACCCACGCATCTTAGCCAGTTCGTCAAACCACGGAAAGGAAATACCGTGCTTACGGATGATATCCTGAATTTCAAACACCAGTCTTCCTTTACCAAGATCCTCCCGCTTTGCGGCAAAACAAGGATGGTGCTGGAAGGGGTTTTGAATCATACTTACAGCGGCAGCCTGGAGAATATCTATATCAATGCGCAAACCCAGATGTTGTTATTGTACAGTCTCGATTGTATGCTTGGTGAAAAAGAAATTGATACGGTGAATTGCAAGTTCCTCGCCAATGAACTGGACCGGGAAAAGATCGTCAGGGCAAGAGAGATCTTAGTGGAGCATATCGGTGAGCCGATCACGATCAAAGAGCTCAGCCGCAAAGTGGCGATCAACGTATGTTACCTGAAAAAAGGCTTCAAGGAATTATTTGGTACCACCGTATTTGATTTTTACCAAAGTCAAAGAATGGAGCACGCCAAATACCTGCTCTATGAAAAAGGCCTGAGTGTGACCGAAGTTTCTCTGTTGCTTGGGTATTCTTCTATTTCCCATTTCTCTACCGCTTTTAAAAAGCATACCGGGTTGAAACCATGTGAACTTCTGCTCCGGTAATAAATCTTTTTATTTCCCTGTTATTATCCCGCTTGCAGCATAGTTTTGCAATCATGAAGCTCGTTAGCTACCTATTCGCTTTTTATTTGATTCTGCTTTCAGCGATCCCTTGCTGTGCTTTAGACAATTGCCCGGATGACAACACGACACAATCCACTACACACGAAAAAAAGGAGAAGGATTGCGGTAATTGTTCTCCTTTTTTCAATTGTGAAGGATGTGCTATGGCTGTGATCGTTTACGAACCGCTCCATGTTGGAATACCTGCCATTAAAATACTCTCCGTTCATACATCTTATATTCAGTTAGCTCTTCCAACAATCGACTTCGAGTTCTGGCAGCCGCCCAAAATAGGTTGATGATGGTTATTTACTATTCATTAATCTAAAGATCATTTATGCACAAAATATGTTTTAGTATACTGGCATTCTTATGTGCCATTTTTTCCTACGGCCAAAACAGCCTGAAAATAAAGATCATGCATGCGGACAACAAGGAACCGCTGGTTGCGGCAACTATTTCAATCGGGAGCCTTCAGAAAAATATTCTTACTGATAGTACGGGAACAGCTATTTTTAAAAACCTGCCCGATGGTAAATACCAGGTACTGGTGTCTTATGCTGGTTTCACGGAAAAAGAAATGACAGTAACTGTTCCTTTTACAGGTTCCATGCTTGAGATCGTGTTAGAACCTGAAGACGAGGAAGAAGAGATCGTGATCCAGTCGACCCGGAGTTCAAGGACGATCCGTGATATCCCGACAAGAGTAGAATTCATCGCGGGTGAAGAACTCGATGAGAAAGCCAATATGAAACCGGGTGATATCCGTATGGTACTAAACGAGAGTACCGGGATACAGACCCAGCAAACTTCCGCCACCTCTGCAAATGCTTCTATCCGTATACAGGGACTGGACGGACGTTATACACAAATATTGAAAGATGGTTTTCCCGTTTACGCGGGGTTTAGCAGCGGCCTCGGTTTGCTGCAAACACCCCCGCTCGATCTAAAACAATTCGAGGTCATAAAAGGATCGGCCTCCACGCTATATGGCGGCGGGGCTATTGCCGGTCTTGTTAACCTGATCTCCAAAACTCCCGGGGCGGAGCGGGAAATAAAATTTCATCTTGATGCTACTTCTGCAAGGGGGCTCAATACGAGTGGTTTTTATGGGCAGAAATTTAAAAAGACCGGGATAACCTTTTTTGCTTCGCGTAACAGCAATGCAGTCTATGATCCTGCGCATATTGGATTGACCGCCATTCCAAAATTTGAACGCTATACGATCAATCCAAAACTGTTTTTATTTTTTTCTGCTAATACAGAGTTAAGCCTGGGCATAAATATTACAACTGAAAAACGTACAGGCGGCCAGGTGGATTTTATAAAAGGGAATAACCCGTCTGGTTTTTTTGAAGCGAATAATACGGACCGCTATAGTACGCAGTTACATTTTAAACACCGGGTTGGAACTTCCGGTGTAGTAACTGTAAAAAACAGCCTGAGCCGCTTCCAGCGGGGTATTACTTTACGGGGATATGTTTTTAATGGCACTCAAAAGGGAACATTTACAGAACTTACTTACGCTACACAACATGATCGCTCGGAATGGATCACAGGGATGAACCTGGTGACGGATGATTTTACGGAACAGCAACTCACTTCAACCCCGTTGAGGAATTATAACCAGGTGACCGTAGGCGCTTTTGTCCAGAACAATTGGAAAATAAATGAAAAGATTAGCCTGGAAACCGGGTTAAGAGGGGATGGGATCCATCACTATGGCTTTGTACTATTGCCCAGGTTGTCCACGCTGTTCAAATTCACGGCAAAACTTTCTTCCCGTATAGGGGGCGGGTTAGGATATAAGACGCCCACTATTTTTTCCGAGGAAAGTGAACGCTTGCATTATAGAAATGTACTGCCTGTTGACGATAAGTTGAACAAGCTGGAAAAAAGCTATGGTCTCAACGGGGATATTAATTACAAAACAAAATTTGCTGATGGTAAACTGAGTTTCAGCATCAACCATCTTTTGTTTTATACCCGGATCGATCATCCTTTGTTGCTGCAACCGGATGGAACAAATTTTCGCTTTACTACTTCTGCAGGACATATCGACAGCAAGGGGATGGAAACTAATATAAAACTGGGTTACCGCGATTTCAAATTATTCCTTGGCTATACATTCGTAAAAGCCTGGTTACATGAAGGAAGCAGCAAATCGGAAAGCTTTCTCACCCCCAATCACCGTCTTAATACCGTCCTGATGTATGAGGTAGAAAATAAATGGAAACTGGGACTGGAAGCTTATTACTTCAGTAAGCAACAGCTGAGTGATGGAACAACAGGTAAGTCTTACTGGATAACAGGATTTATGGCGGAAAGACTTTGGAAAAAATTCTCCCTGTATATCAATTTTGAAAATTTCCTGGATACAAGACAGACAAGGTTTGGAACTATTTATACCGGGCCTCTCAATAATCCACAGTTCAGGGATATTTACGCACCATTGGAGGGGTTCGTGGTAAATGGTGGTATAAAATTAAGGCTATAGTTTTATCACACCGGCTACAACTAGATGGGGGTTGTTTTTTTACCGGGCTTAGCCGGAAAAGTAAAAGTATGCCAGCGCGAATTTCGTGATCAACCTTGGAATGATGGGAATATTGATACCTTTAACCATCCCAGGTATTGTTACTATGCATTGCGTTTATTGGGATATAAAGAATAGATTATTTTTTTATTAATCTTTAAAACAATTGAAATGGGATTTGACCAGTACCATGAACCCCCGGGGGAGTTACCACAACCGGTAAGAACTTTTGCCCGGATGATAAAATCGATGATTGAAGAAGCAGAAGCGATCGACTGGTATGAGCAGCGGCTTTCGGTGGAAAAGGATAAGCAGGCAAAAAAGATCATGGAACATGCGCAACAGGAGGAATTCATTCATTTCGCGATGGACCTCGAATTCCTGTTGCGCAAAAAAGATAAATGGAGAACAGTGATGAAAAATATTCTCTTTAAACCCGGGGATATTGTGAAGAACAGTGAAAAAGCGGAGGACAAGATCGACTAACCTTGCTACTCAGGACCTCCTGGCGTTTTTAGCCTCCATTTCAGCACCGCCCATAGAATTTAGACGGCCTGTTCTGCCCGAATAGCAACTATTTACGGGTAAAAGCTATCTTTGCTGTCCACCCCGGAATGCCCGGGCTAAACATTCAAAAAAGACGATCATGAAAAAAATCTTTCTTACTCTTTTTGTTGCCTGTGTTGCTTTTATAAGTAATGCCCAACCCCCGGCCGGTGATGCCAAACCTGGTGATTGGTATGGTGAAAAAGTGAGCCCCGATGGCGCTATCAATATCAATGATGCCGTTGCCAGGCTCAAAGATGGTTCACAGGCTTATGATATAAAGGTCACGGCGAAAATAGTGGAGGTCTGCCCCAAGAAAGGATGCTGGTTGAAACTGGAACTGAATGACGGAACTACCGCCACGGTAAAAATGAAAGATTATGGTTTTTTCCTGCCGGTTGCGGCTACGGGAAAGACCGTTGTGATCGATGGTGAAGTAAAGATCAAAACAACTTCTGTGTCTGAATTAAAACATTACGCGGAAGACGCCAAAAAATCAAAAGCAGAAATTGACGCCATCACACAACCCCAGGAAGAGGTGAGGGTAATGGCCAAGGGGATCGTGGTGGTAAAATAAATTATTCAGAAGCTACTGACAGAGGCTGTTCATACGAACAGCCTCTTTTTTTTATAGCCACAGATTACACGGATTAACACAGATTATATATTCCACCCACGAAGTCGGAATGTTTTTTCGTGGCTAATTAAAAAGCTGCACAGCAGCTAATCTGTGTTAATCCGTGTAATCTGTGGCTAAAAATCTCTGTGGCATATTTTCATTCAGTGTTGAAACGTCTTCAGTTCATCTTAGTTAATTTCCACACATCTCATAAATAGAAAATAAAATTAGAAATGACTTTGATCATATAACGGGATGACAATAATTCTTTCGGTGTCACTGCTTTGTAAAACAATTGCTTTTTCTTTCTTCCTGACAATCGCATGATAAAAAACAATTCATGCCGGCCAATCTTTGCGGCCGAAAACAAACAGTATGAGAAAGATCTACAGCAGTATCCTTATGTTATTGATAACAGGAACTGTTTCAGCGCAACTTTACACACCAACGCCGGGGGAAGACACGACCAAAGCAAAAGACCTGGAAGGGGTGGTGATAACAGGGCAGTACAAACCACAATCGGTGAAGAATTCAGTTTACCAGGTAAGGACCATCAACCAGCTACGTATCCGCCTGAGTGGAGCCACCAGTGTGCAACAAGTGTTAAGCACTGAACTGGGCTTTCGTTTTTCGGCGGATAATACATTGGGTACAACAGATGTGCAGCTGATGCGGGTAAGCGGGAGAAATGTAAAGATCCTGCTGGATGGTGTTCCTCTTCCTGACCGGGGCGATACAAGAGAAAGCCTGAACCAGGTAGACATCAATACCATCGAGAGAATAGAGATCGTGGAAGGGCCGATGTCTGTTTCTTACGGGTCAGATGCCATTGCAGGGGTGATCAACCTGATCACGAAGAAAAATATATCCGCAGGTCTTTCTGTATCCGGCATGGCAAGAGAGGAGACCGCGGGAAATGAATACTATCCTTTTAGTTATAAAGGAGTCCATACACAAAATGCAGCGATCAGTTATAAAAAGAACAATTGGGATATCAGTACCGGCGGAACTCATAATGATTTTAACGGGTTGGGTGGTGATGCTTACGGAAGAGGCAAAGCCTGGCGTCCAAAAGAACAATGGCTGGGCAATATAAGGACAGGTTATAGCAAGAATTCTTTTTCCATTTATTACCGGCTTGATGGGTTACACGAGTCCATCACAGACCGGGATTCTATTAATTATCTTAATTATAAAGCGATCGATAAAAAGTATACTACCAACAGGTATACGCACCAGGTACAATCCCAGCTTCGTTTCAGCAACAAAGCAGACCTGGCTACGATCCTTTCCTATACTAACTATGATCGTCAGACAAAAACGACCCGGCATAATTTTGAAACGGGTACGGATGAGCTGACAACCGGGGCAGGGGAGCAGGATATATCAAAGCTGAATAGTTTTGTTTTCCGCAATACCCTTCAATACCAGTTGTCAAAGAAGCTTTCGTTACAACCCGGTATCGATATCAACCGGGAAGAAGCAAAAGGGCAGCGTATCACCGGGGATCCGGTTATTACCGATTATGCCCTGTTTGTATCGGCTGAAATAAAACCGAATGATAAAATAAATATCCGTCCGGGATTACGCCTCATCAAAAACAGCATTTATAATGCGCCACCAGTAGTTCCCTCCATCAATTCAAAATTTGTATTGAACGGGCATCTTGACCTGCGCCTGGCCTATGCTTATGGTTTTCGTTCACCGGCCCTGCGGGAATTATATTTTGAGTTCATTGATGC
>JANMKG010000063.1:0-5232 GCA_031371915.1 Chitinophagaceae bacterium
AGCAACACGATAAACCATATCAGGGATTACCTGCAACTTGACAAGAAACTGGATACTGTGTTAGACATCGCTTGCGGAACGGGTCTTTCTACCAAAGCCCTTTTAGCAATCGCCACAAATGTTTTCGGGACAGACAGTTCGCAGGAGATGTTGAATCTCGCACAGCAGCCCGACAAAATCCATTATTCACTTGCTCCGGCAGAGCACCAACCATTTCCAGACAGTAAGTTTGACCTGATTACCGTTAGCTCCGGTGTCCATTGGTTTGACATTGATAAGTTCCTGGGAGAGGCCAACCGGCTTTTAAAAAGCAGGTCCTGGCTGCTGCTTTACGAGAATCACTTTATTGCTGAAATGATCGGCAATGAAAACTTCAGCAATTGGTTCCCGGGTGTTTACCTGAAAAAATTCCCTTCTCCACCCCGTAACAATGCCTATTCCTGGGCAAATGAAAACCTGCTTTCAAAGAATTTCCATTTGGTGACAGAGGAAAAATTTAAAAATCCTATTGACTTCAACAAAAAGCAACTGGCTTAATACTTTACCACGCAGAGCAATGTCATCGCGGCGGTGGAAGGAAACCAAACCACTTACGGGGAAGTTGAAAAATGGTTAGATGGGGAACTGGCTTTGTTTTTTGACAATGACGATACGACGCAAACAATTAATTATGGAAACTGGATCAAGTTCATTCAACGGGCAACCTGACAACGGCGGCGCTTTCTTTGAATACTTAAACCACTTAGACCATAAATAAATGAATCCAAAAAAGTGAAAGCTGCAGTACACACCAGATATGTTCCCCCGGGAGTGATCCGTATAGAGGAGATCGATAAACCCGTCCCCAAAGACTATGAACTATTGATAAGAGTATATGCAGCCAGTGTGAACAGGTCCGATAACCATGTACTGAGGGGAAAGCCTTTTATCATGCGGTTGTTCACGGGTCTATTCAAACCTAAATTAATTGTCACAGGTTCCGACTTTGCCGGCCAGGTAGAAGCAACGGGTCCGGCAGTACGATCATTTAAGGTTGGCGATAAAGTAATGGGCTTTGGTGGTGGCCTGGGATCCGGGTCTCACGCTCAATACATCACGTTCGCGGAAAACAAACGGATTGTAGAAATGCCAGCTAACATTACCTATTTACAGGCTGCGGCTTGCCTCGAAGGAACTTATTATGCCGCTATCGGTATTAACCAGTTAAAACCGGTAACCGGTCAAAAAGCATTGGTGTACGGCGCGACAGGCGCGATTGGGTCGGCCTACGTGCAGTTTTTTAAAGCTTATGATGTTTATGTTACAGCGGTATGCGGTGGTGAAAACAGGGAGCTGGTGAGATCATGGGGAGCAGATAAGATAGTTGATTATAAAACGGAAGATTTTACAAAAGATGAAGAGCGATATGATTTTATTATTGACGCGGTGGGGAAAAGCAGTTTTGCCAAATGCAGGCGTCTGTTAACCAAAAAAGGGATCTATGCTCCCTCCGGTGGCGCTGAGAACCTGTTGCTGGTACTGGCAAAGCCATTGTTAGGAGGAAAAAAAGTTTTATTTCCAAGGGACAGCAAAACCAACATGATTTTTATCAAAGAGATGATTGAAAAAGGTAGTTTCAAACCCGTGATAGACCGGGTGTACCCATTGGAGAAAATTGCAGAAGCATTTGAGTATGTCGCTTCGGGTAAGAAAATAGGGAATGTGATCGTTAGAATGGATGATTAACGGAGCAAATTTTAAAGCCGGGATACTTTCCGTAATCGGTTAATATTTTTCAGCGCAGAGAAAAGAGGAATGAAGTTTACGCAGAGAGCTCTGCGTAAACTTTGCGTTCTTCCTTCTCTGCGTTGAAAGATTAAATTTTCGATATACTTTACTGTGCTCATTAAACATAGTTTCTCCCAATTCCGTATCTTGAAAATTATTTCAACCAACCAGATCATCATGAAAGCTATTTCCTTTCTTACCGCTGCATTATACATCAGCGCTGCTGTTCAAGCACAAACACAGCCCGATCCCGCAGCACCCACCCGTGTATGGCATCCTGTTCCTAGAGTGATCAGTCCCGGCAAAACCGCCGCGGAAGCGCCTTCCGACGCGGTCATTTTATTTGACGGTAAAAGTCTTTCCAACTGGGAAAATCGCAAAGGGGAGCCGGCAATATGGAAGATCGATAACAACGCGATGACCGCGGTAAAAGATGCCGGAGATATCCGGACCAAAAGAGGATTTGGCGATTGCCAGTTACATATCGAATGGAGAACCCCCGCCGAAGTAAAAGGTGAAGGACAGGGACGCGGGAACAGCGGTATCTTTTTTATGGGGCGATACGAACTCCAGGTTCTCGATAGTTATAATAACAGTACGTATGTAAATGGCCAGGCCGGGAGTATGTACAAACAGCATATCCCGCTGGTGAATGCCTGCCGCCCGCCCGGTGAATGGCAAAGCTATGATGTGATCTTCACGGCCCCTCAATTCAATGCTGACAGCAGCCTGAAATTACCCGCCCGTGTTACCGTCTTGCAAAACGGCGTACTTATACAAAACAATGTAACGCTCTGGGGTAACACCGTGAATGAAGGTATTCCCCAGTATATCATGCATCCCGGAAAACTGCCACTGGTATTGCAGGACCATGGAGACCCGGTGAGTTACAGGAATATATGGATACGGGAGCTTTAGATAATAGATAATAATTAATAGATAATAGTTGTTGATCATTCACTATATCTGAATATTCTTTGTGTACTTCGTGCTTGCTTTGTGTTCCAAAAAAAGTACAGGAACAGAAAGAAATTTCTGATACAGTGACTACCCCTTCACTATTATCTATTATCTATTAGTTATTATCTATCTCCAGATTTCTTAACTTAGGAGCATAACCATTTTCCATGTCCAGACATATTCTTTCCCTGCTGGTGGCGACCACTATCGCCGGTACCATTTCTTCCCAACCCTTTGATGCAAAATATTTCAACGCGATGCAATGGCGGATGATCGGTCCGCACCGCGGTGGCCGCACAGTTGGCGCCACGGGTGTCGTCCAGCAACCCAACACTTTTTATATCGGTGTCAATAACGGCGGTGTCTGGAAGACCACTGATTTTGGAAGGACCTGGTTCCCCATATTTGATGACCAGCCCACCGGCTCCATTGGCGATGTTGCCGTAGCGCCATCGAATCCCAATACCTTGTATGTCGGCAGTGGTGAAGGTTTGCAGCGCCCCGATCTTTCGGTGGGCGATGGTATTTACAAATCCAAAGACGCCGGTAAGACATGGACCTATCTCGGGCTTACCGAAGCACAGCAGATCGGTGGTCTTGCTATCGATCCTGTGAACGAGAACAGGGTCTTTGTTGCCGCACTCGGTCATCCCTACGGACCCAATGGAGAACGAGGTGTTTACCGAACGATCGATGGCGGCATCACCTGGGATAAATCATTATATATTGATGAGAACACGGGTGCGGTACAGGTAACTATTGACCCAAAAGACCCCGAGACTATCTATGCCGTCATGTGGGCAGGCCGGCAGGGCCCCTGGGAGAACGGCGCCTGGAATGGCAGTGGCAGCGGCTTATATAAATCAACCGATGGAGGTAATAACTGGAAAAAACTAACCAATGGTTTGCCTACTACGCAGCAAGGTCTTGGAAGAATTGGTTTCACGCTCGCGCCTTCTGATCCAAACCGTCTTTATGCGACCGTAGATGCGGGCCAGCTCGGCGGTATCTACCGCAGCGATGATGGAGGTGAATCCTGGAAAAGAATGGTAAGCGATAACCGTTATTGGGGAAGAGCTTCCGACTTCGCTGAATTAAAAGTGGACCCGAGCAACCCCGATATTCTTTATTCCGCGAACGTGGTAACATGGAAATCAACTGACGGTGCAAAAACATGGACAGCTTTTCGTGGTGCGCCGGGTGGAGATGACTATCACCGCATCTGGATCAATCCCAATGATCCCAATATCATTTTGATCGCGAGCGACCAGGGGGCGATCATCACGGTGAACGGTGGCCAGACTTTTTCTTCCTGGTACAACCAGCCTACTGCCCAGTTCTACCATGTCAGCACCGATAATGCTTTTCCTTACAATGTTTATGGCGGGCAACAGGAAAGTGGTTCTGTCGGTATCGCGTCAAGAGGCAATGATGGAAGGATCACCTTCCGTGAATGGCACCCGGTAGGTGTGGAAGAATATGGCTATGTAGCTGTTGATCCGCTGGATCCGAATATCGTGTATGGCGGGAAGATCTCACGGTATGATAAACGCACGGGACAAACACAAAATATTTCTCCTGAAACAGTTCGCAGTGGCAAGTATCGTTTCTTAAGAACGGCCCCGGTATTGTTCAGTCCTGTCGATAATAAAACCCTGTACTTCGCCGGGAATGTTTTGTTCAAAACAAACAATGGCGGCAATAGCTGGCAGGTGATCAGCCCGGACCTGACAAGAGAAAACTGGGACATCCCCACCAGCGTGGGTGTTTATACAACAGAAGAGATGAAGACCATGCCGAGACGGGGTGTTATCTATACCATCGCTCCTTCTTTTAAAGATATCAATACGATCTGGTGTGGGACAGATGACGGGCTGATCCACCTGACAAAGGATGGTGGTAAAACATGGAAGAATGTAACCCCCTCCGCTGTTACTTCCTGGAGCAAAGTGTCTTTAATGGAAGCCAGTCATTTTGATGTGAATACTGTTTACGCGGCCGTCAACCGAATCCGCTGTGATGATATGCACCCGCATATTTATAAAACCCATGACGGGGGTAAGACCTGGAAAGAAATTGTAAAAGGATTACCCTTCGACCCTATCAATGTTGTGCGGGAAGACCCTAAAAGAAAAGGATTGCTCTATGCCGGGAGTGAGAGAGCCGTATATGTATCTTTTGACGAGGGAGAGAACTGGCAAAGCCTCCGGCTGAATATGCCGGCCACTTCTATCCGCGATCTCGTGATCAAGGATGATGATATTGTTGTAGGTACGCATGGAAGAAGTTTCTGGATCCTCGACGATATCACACCTTTACGCCAACTCAGCAAAGAAACAACCGCTAAAAAAGATATCCTGTTCAAACCCCAAACAGCTTACCGGGTGAGATGGAACATGAATACCGATACACCCTTGCCACAGGAAGAACCTTCAGGAGATAATCCACCCGACGGTGCGATCATTAATTATTATACAAGCGCAAACAGTGATGAAGTATCACTGG
>JANMKG010000164.1:0-13923 GCA_031371915.1 Chitinophagaceae bacterium
CACAACGGCCCATTGAATTTCCAACGGAAGGAAAAAAACTGTTTCCATAAGAGCAAAAAGGTAACGGCAGACTGCACGAGGTTAGCAATGATGACATAGCCAACACCAATATTCTTATTATAGAAAAATAAGAGAGGGCTGTTGGGATCCTTTGCCGCGATAGCCGGGCAAACCGATAAAAAGAAAACGGTGACACCGATATTGATCAGGATGCTAAGGATCCGGATGGTCGCATATTTTACCGGGCGCCCCTGGTGACGAAGCTTGGCGAATGAAATTGTCGTCAAAGCATCCAGGGCGATGATAAAAGCACTCCAGGTAATAAATTCAGGATGGTCCCTTATCGATATCAGGTTCGCCAGGCTTTGCCGCATGACCAGCATTAAAATCGTGAAGCTGATCGTGCTGATGATCAGCGAAACAGTGATCGTATTGTAGACATCATCCTCCCGTTCCTTTTTTTGTACGTACCGGAAATAGGCCGTTTCCAGGCCGTAGGTAAAAATGATATTCAGGAAGGGGATAAGTGCGTAGACCAGGCTCATTTCCCCGTAGGCAGTGGTCAATAAAGTGGCCGTTAAATAAGGGGTGAGCAGGTAATTGAGAAAACGGGCTGCTATGGAGCTTACTCCATACCACATTGTTTGTCCAGCCAGTTTTTTGATTCCGCTCAAAGGATTGGAAATTTTCCTTACAAAAGTAACTCTTGAGCCGGCAAAAAACGAATCTTGCCGGGCCTGGCGGTTTTATTTATGACAATTGCAACGGTTTTATGGCATACTGTATCTTTATGGGCAAAACAAGCTTATGAGAAAAATAGCGCTATTTTTTATCGCCACCTTCTGCTTTTTACATTCAGTAAGCGCCCAGGCTTACGAAAGCTCTATACAATTTGATAAGAAAAAGCAATCCTCCATCGCTATCGAATATTCTTACCCGCAGGAAGCAGTAGAAAATGCAGTCATCCGGAAAATGGAACGGTTAGGCTACAAGGTCAAAGAGGAAAAGGGTTTCCTAAACAAAGACAGGGGTTTTCTTGTCTTTAAAAATGCCTATATCACCGATATCAGCAAGGACAGGATGGATTATATCATTAAAGTGGACCGGAAAAGCCGGAAGGCCAGTGATGAATCAGAACTGAATATGATCATGATGAAAAATGCTGAGAATGCAATGGGCCGTTTATCTGCTTTTGATATTGGTAAAGCCAAATCCTTTTTAAATGACCTGGTCCCGGATATCGAAGCCGAGAACCTTGAGTTACAGATAAAGGACCAGGAAGAGACTGTTGCCAAAGCAGAAAAAAAATTGAAAGGACTGCAGGACGAAAAACTGGCCCTTGACAAAAAATTTACCGAGAA
Organism: Chitinophagaceae bacterium; assembly: GCA_031371915.1. Classification (GTDB taxonomy): domain Bacteria; phylum Bacteroidota; class Bacteroidia; order Chitinophagales; family Chitinophagaceae; genus JJ008. The sequence goes on from JANMKG010000164.1 coordinate 1,362, forward strand.
TCTCAATTCACAGGATGAGACAATAAAGGATATCGACGCGCAAAGACAAAGTCTTGAAAGATTGAAAGAAAAGAGAAAAAAGAATTAGTTACAACACAGAGATACAGAGTGACAGAGTTGCACAGCGCAATATAACTTTTGCCTGTACTCTGTGTACCCCTGTCACTCTGTATCTCTGTGTTGTACCTCCTGCTTATTGCGGTTTCATGAAACGGGGATTCTTCAGGAAAGCAGAATCTGTCAGGGCCCGAAGAAAAACAAAGAGATCCCCTGCCTGTGCATTTGTCAGTATTATTCCATTTGTCAATAACGGATCTAAAGTAGGACTTTGCTGTACACCGGTGCGGTAATGATTGATACATTGATTCAGCGTGTTGAAACGCCCGTCATGCATATAGTTTGAGGAGACATAGGTATTACGCAAGGTGGGTACTTTGAATTTCAATGAATCTTCTTTTTTACCTGTGACCCGCATTCTCCCATAATCCACCAGCAGGTTGTCTACCGGCAAACCGATATTTCGGAAACTATAATCGGTAAACATCGGTTCGGGATGACAGGTGGCACAATTGGCTTTGAATAACTGGTAACCACTTTGTTCCTGTACTGTAAAGCTGGCGGATCCATTTTTAAAGCGATCATATTTCGAGTCGGCAGAAACCATAGACCCGGTGAACTGGGCAAGGGCTTTTAAAATATATTCCGGGCGGATAAAAGGGTAACGGAAAACTTTTTTAAAAAGATCCTGGTATTCTTTATCGTCTTTGATCTTATTGATAACCCCTTCAAAAGACTCTCCCATTTCGATATGCCCATTGATTGGTTGCGCGGCTTCCTCTTTGAGCGAAGTGAATTCTCCGTCCCAGTGCAAAGCCGGACTCCAGGCGAGGTTAAAAAGTACCGGGGCATTGCGCAGAGTATGGGAATTAAAAACACCGTGACTCCGGTCGTGTTCAAAAGTGCCAAAAGCAGCTATCTGCTGGTGGCAGGAAGAGCAGGGATGATCGTTATCGATTGAAAGACGTTCATCGTAAAATAGTTTCCGCCCCAGTTCAAATCCTTCCTGGCTAAGCGGGTTGTCCTCAAATTTGTAAAGAGGTGATGAAAAGCTAATGGGTATCTCTTGCTGGAGCAGTTGTAGTCCATCAGTATTTTGATCCTTTCGGCAGGAGCCTAAAAACCAGGAGGAAAGGGCAACGGTGACCAGCAATACAATTATCGTCAGTAAGCTTTTACGCACAGGCTTCAATTTACGAATTTTCCTAAGGAGTTCCTCCCAGCATTTTTCACCACATAGACACATAGTAAACATTAGATAACACATAGAAACTCTCTCAAAGAGCAAGACTATGTGACTCCTATGTATCTATGTTCCGCAGCCTGCCCCGAAGCATGAGGGGTGGTGAAAGAACTAATAACGGTCAGCCTTGGCCTAGTATTCGTCACTTTTGAATTTTTGCCGCCCGGACTTGATATCAGCCTTTCTTTTTTTCGACTCAAGTCTTTTTTCTTTGGAAGCCCTGCTGGCTTTGGTGGCGATCCGCGATTTCTTCTTTTCCAGGGCCTTTTTTACCAGCTCATTCATTTTCTTAATGGCGTCCTCTTTATTGGCCAGTTGCGTGCGATGGGTTTGTGACTTAAGCTGGATGTTACCTTCGGCGGTGATACGATGCGATAATTTATCCCCGAGGATCTTTTTTTGTTCTGCTGTAAGTAAAGTCGAAGAATCAATATGAAACGAAGCAATGACCGCTGTCTCCACCTTGTTTACATTTTGCCCGCCCTTACCGCCGCTGCGGGTAGTTTGGAACGATATTTCCCTGGTTATATCGATCATGTTGCTGGTTACTGGTTACTGGTTTCTGGTGCTCTGCAAAGATACTTTCATTAACGTATCGGGTTTATCTTTACCAGTAACCAGTAACCAGTAACTAGTAACCAGTAACCAGCAACCAACAACCAGTAACCAGCAACCAGTAACCAGCAACCAATAACCAGCAACCAGCATGCGAGCAGTCATTCAACGAGTCAGCCGGGCCAGTGTAACAATAGAGGAAAAAATTTATTCCAGTATCGGGAACGGATTACTGGTATTACTGGGTATCGAGGATGCCGATACAGCAGAAGATATTGAATGGCTCAGTGGTAAGATCGTTAACCTGCGTGTCTTTGATGATGCTGAGGGGGTAATGAATGAATCAGTACTGGATAAAAAAGGAGAAATATTGCTGGTGAGCCAATTTACGCTTCATGCCTCCACAAAAAAAGGGAACCGTCCTTCTTATATCAAGGCAAGTAAGCCGGAAATTGCCATGCCCCAGTATGAAAAAATGATCAGGCAATTATCTGCTGACCTGGGCAAACCTGTTCAAACTGGTGTCTTTGGTACGGATATGAAGGTGGAACTGCTGAACGACGGGCCGGTAACGATCGTGATGGATACGAAGAATAAGGAATAGCTAAGAGTTTAAAGGAGTGGAAAGAGGAAACGAGTAAAGCGCATGGCTGATTTTTTTGCCTGGTAAATCAAAAAAAGGGAAGAGAAAATTTTCGCTACTCTCTTTATCTCCTTTTCCTCTTTTAATCTCTTAGCCTACTCTCTCACCCCGATCTTTTCTGTATAGATCTTCCCGTCATTCAATCCTACCATCAGGAAAAAGGTTTTGTGGGTAACCGGGATATCAAGCGTATAAGAATTATTATTGACCTGCCTTTGTTCAAACACCCGGTTCCCGCTGATCGTCCATAACATCACCTGTTGAATACCTTTGGTACTTTTAATAGTAAGCTGTTTACCCGAAGTCAATAACTGGTATGGCTTTGTTTCTTTTTTGACAGCCGGATCAACAACGGGTTGCGCCTGCGAAAAAACAAATAAGACAGACAGGAAAGCTACGGCGGAAAGCCGGCGGATAGCACTCATCATAGAATACATTAATTTTTTAAAGGAATTGGTTTCGAACGATCTTCAAGGGGCAGGGGGTACAGGTTACCGCCAGGGCGGGTGTGCTTAACGTCAGGAATCATGGTATATTGCAAGACCTACTCAAAAATTTTTGTTATGACGATCCAGCAAGCCCAGCAACAAGTTGATGAATGGATTAAAACGATCGGTGTCCGTTACTTCAATGAACTTACTAATATGGCTATACTTACAGAAGAGGTAGGAGAGTTGGCAAGACATGTAGCAAGACAATATGGTGAGCAATCCTATAAAGAAGGTTCTGTTCTTTCCGTGGAGACCAGGAAAGAATTCCTGGCTGATGAAATGGCGGATGTATTATGGGTGCTACTCTGCCTGGCCAATCAGACCGGGGTAAACCTGGCCGAAGCCCTGGAAAAGAATTTCGAAAAGAAAACCAGGAGAGATGCAGCCAGGCACCAGGATAACGACAAATTAAAATAAACCCCGATTTGGCATAATTTTTTAACCCTTCAATTGTCATGTCAATTAAAGATGCCTGGAAAATAACAATCAATTCATTCACTGATTTTTATAACGGGAATGTTTTTAAGCTGAGCGCTTCGCTGGCTTTCTTTACTATTTTTTCTTTACCTGGATTGCTCATCATTATCATTTGGTTCAGCGATCTTTTTTACGGGCGGGAGATCGTTGAAGGATCGGTATATCACCAGTTGGAAGGCTTTATGGGGCATTCGGCAGCGCTTGATATGCAGGAAACCATAAGGCACGCAACAGATCATGCAGGCAGCAGTGTCGCCACAGTAATCGGGCTGATCGCATTGATCATCGGGGCGACAAGTATCTTTGGAGAGGTCCAGGATTCCATCAACCATATCTGGCGTTTAAAAGCCAGGCCCCGGAAGGGTTTTGCTATTTTAAAATTTCTTTTTAACCGTCTGCTTTCCTTTTCGATGATCATTACACTGGGTTTTCTTTTGCTGGTATCGCTGGTGATCAACGGGGGACTGGATTTTTTGCTAAACAACCTGATGGCTAAATATCCCCAGCTCACGGTGCTGATCATTTATGTGCTGAATCTCCTCCTGACCTTTCTTGTCACCGCTTTTATTTTTGCCGCTATCTTCAAAGTTTTACCGGATGCCCGTATCAAATGGAAACATGTAAGGATAGGGGCCTGTGTAACAGCAGTCCTGTTTATGATCGGCCGTTTTATCATTACCTATTACCTGGGTCATAACAGGATGAGCTCCGCTTATGGTGCGGCAGGGTCCCTGATCGTGTTGTTGTTATGGGTATATTATTCCTCCATGATACTTTATTTCGGCGCCGCTTTTACCCATGCTTACGTTGTCCACAAAGGATCGCGGATCTATCCCAACAGCTATGCGGTATGGATACAGCAGATCGAAGTGGAGTCGGGTAAATCTATCCAGCAGCAACCGGAAGAAAAGACGGTGATTGAATTACCGGAAACCACAGCACCCGAAAAGCAAGGTTAAATCTTTGCTGTTTTCAAATCCTCATTTGGGCTTATTTTTGCCGCCTCATGGCAAATGATACCAATAAACCTGCCTCGCCGGCAGGCAGGTTCCAGGCAATTATCTCGCATTGCAAAGAGTACGGGTTTATTTTTCCCAGCAGTGAAATATATGATGGACTGCAGGCTGTGTATGATTATGGTCAAATGGGCAGCGAACTCAAGAAGAACATCAAAGACCACTGGTGGAAAAGCATGACCCAGTTGCAGGACAATATCGTGGGTATTGACGCCGCCATTTTTATGCATCCCACTACCTGGAAGGCTTCCGGTCACGTTGATAATTTCAACGACCCGATGATCGATAACAAGGATAGTAAGAAAAGATACAGGGTGGATCATTTGATAGAGGGGTTTGCTGAAGAGCAATCAACAATGGGTAATGAGCAATTGGCAAAGGATGTTCTTGAAAAGATGGATTCGTTGCTGTCCAATGATGATTTTGCAGGATTAAAAAAGCTTATTGAGGATAATAAAATAAAATGTGCGGTCAGTGGTACTTCCAATTGGACGGATATCCGGCAGTTCAACCTGATGTTCTCTACCGAATTTGGATCTACAGAGGCTTCCGAAATCCCCCCTGCGGGGGGTGGGGGGGCTTACAAGGTTTACCTGCGACCAGAAACAGCACAGGGTATTTTTGTCAACTTCCTGAATGTGCAAAAAACCGGCCGGATGAAGATCCCTTTTGGTATTGCACAGATCGGGAAAGCTTTCAGGAACGAGATCGTTGCCCGCCAGTTCATTTTCCGCATGCGGGAGTTCGAGCAGATGGAAATGCAGTTCTTTATCCGTCCCGGCACACAAAAGGAATGGTATGAAGCCTGGAAAGCAACGAGGCTTAAATGGCACACGGATCTTGGTATACCTGCGGAAAAATATCGCTTCCATGATCATGTGAAACTGGCGCATTATGCCGATGCTGCCTGTGATATTGAATTTGAATTCCCGATCGGGTTTAAAGAACTGGAAGGTATTCACTCCAGGACAGATTTCGACCTGAAACAACACCAGGAATACAGCAAAAAGAAAATGCAGTATTTCGATAATGATATTGATCCTGCTACCGGTAAACCTTATGGTAATTATATTCCTTACGTGATCGAGACTTCCATTGGTTTGGACAGAATGTTCCTCGCGGTAATGAGTCATGCTTACGAAGAAGAGGATCTTAGCAAAGATGATAAGCCCGATAGTCGTGTTGTCTTAAAATTCCCGCCTAAACTGGCTCCCATCAAACTGGCCGTATTGCCGCTCACTAAAAAAGACGGCTTACCCGAGATCGCCGAAAAGATCATGGCGGATTGCAAACCGCATTTCCGTTGTTTCTACGAAGAAAAAGATTCGATCGGTAAACGCTATCGCAGGATGGATGCCCTTGGGACCCCTTTCTGTGTAACAGTCGATCATCAGTCCAAAGAAGATAATACGGTTACGGTCCGTCACAGGGATTCGATGGAGCAGGAAAGAGTATCGATCGAACAGTTGCAAAAGATCGTGGCCGCTGCCATAAATTAGAAATGAGGAATAAGAAATAAAAAATGAGAAAGTGATTGTCAACTTTCTCATTCCTTATTATTCATTTCTTATTTATCATTTTTACACGCCAAACTGCTTTAAATGATGATCCAAATGCTTCCAGGTAGCTTTGCTCCATTGTTCTTTGGTTAGTTTTCCAAATACCGGGTGTTTTTCATTGACCATATTTACTTCGGTGAATTGGTTGATCTTATCAAGCAATTGGTTTTTTTCAGCATCGAAATTCTTCTCAACACCGGTCATGATAAAGGTCTTATCTGTTGGTAAACCCTGTTTCCAGGGGGTTTCATCGTATAATTTTTTCTTGAACAGTGGGAGTATCAGTTTCATCAGCCAGTTTCCTTTTACTGTATTTGTTCCCAATGCCACGCCCATGGGCACCTGCACGTGGGCCAGCATTTGACCGGCATCCATTTTCCCCCACTTGCGCTGTGATTGGGGTGTTAGTTGATTGATACGGGCTATGATCTCCTGTTTTGCCGTGGGGTCAAATAAATTCTTTATTTCCATTGTTGATCTTGTCGTTGAGGTTTTTCATTGATGTTATTAACCCATTTTCAAATCATCCATACAGTTCCTGGTGAATGGCTTTCCGGTCATAGCCTAATGCCTGTATTCGTTGCTTGGCTTCATCGATCATAGCTTTCCAGCCGCACAGGAAGAAGCTCGCAGGTTGTTTATTAGCACAGATTTCCTCGTACAATGCATGAACATATCCTTTTTTCCCCGTCCAGTCCTCTCTTGATAAAGTAGCTTCAAAATGGAATTTTGGCATTTCTGCTTCCAGTTGTTTCAGTTCATTGTAATAGAGAAGATCTTTTTGCGTACGGCACCCAAACAGCATATAGATATTCTCATGCGCCGTCCCATGCAATTTCATGTATTGGACCATGCTCCGGAAAGGAGCAATACCGGTACCGGTACTGATCAGGAACAGGTCCTTGCTGAGATTTTCTTCATGTAGTGTAAATACACCCTGTGGTCCCCTTAGGGTAAACTCGCTTCCGACACTGATATTCTTCCAGATCCAGGGTGTGCCAGCCCCGTCTTCCAGTAACACGATCAGCAATTCAAAAACTTTGGAGCCATCGGGCCAGCTGGCGATTGAATAGCTGCGCCAGCGCTTATTAGGTTTTTCGTGTATAGGAAGATCAAGGGTTACAAATTGGCCAGGTATAAAATCAAAGGAATCCAGTTCCGGGACTTCAATCCAGAAGCGTTTGGTATTATAAGTTTCATCTTCAATGCGGATGACCTTGCCGGTGCGCCAGGGTTGAACAGCCATGTTAGGTTTAGTTTATGAGGTAAAATACGAATAGCTGCGGATTTTTATTCAAAAAATCATTTTAATCAGTATGAATGGCAGTTTATCTTTGCCGTCCGAATGAGTGTAAAGGATTTGCTGGAACAATATCAGAACACCCCCCGTCTTTTTCAACTGGCGGACAGGCTCTCCTTTGCCCAACCTCAAAAGATCTCGCTGAAAAATTTACAGGGAAGCTCTTCGCAGTTCGTGGTCGCGGCTGCTTTTCTTCACCCTGCTTGTTCACAACTCAACCATCTTATCATTCTCAATGACGCGGAAGAAGCCGCTTATTTTCATAACACCCTGGAGAACCTGACGGAAGCACTGGATATTTTTTATTTTCCTTCTTCGTTCAAGAACAGCAAGAATTACCAGTTGCTCAATTCTTCCCACGTGATGTTAAGGACGGAAGCTTTGACAAAGATCGCTGCGGGTGGTAATAAGAAAGTGCTGGTCACTTACCCGGAAGCCCTTTTTGAAAAAGTGGTATTGCCAGCCACACTTTCTTCCAATATTATTCATATTAAATCGGGTGATCGCCTGGATGTGGAAGCGCTCCTGCTCAAACTGGCCAATTATGGGTTTGAAAGAACGGATTTTGTGTACGAGCCCGGGCAATTCGCCATCCGGGGCGGTATCCTCGATATTTATTCTTTTGGTAATGAAAAACCTTACCGTGTAGAATTATTTGGAAACGATGTTGATTCTATCCGGATCGTAGATCCGGAAACACAGTTGAGTGAAAGAAAACTGCTGCAGGTCAGCATCATTCCGAATGTTGATACCCAGTTTGAGGATGAGGACCGGGTTTCTTTGTTTGATTTTTTACCCCAGAATACAACCGTGTGGATACAGGATTACGAACTTTGTAAAGAACATCTTGCGGATTGTGACGAAGATCTGCAGGCTTTCCTTCGGATGATAAATGAGTTCGGGGCGATCACCCGGGAAGCCGATTCGGATAAGATCGAGAAGAAGAATGTAACGGCCAATGACTTTATTGAGCCCGCTAACCTTCCGAATGAACTTTCAAAAAAACACCTGGTTGAATTCGGTTACCAGTCGCACCTGGATGATGTTGAAATTGTTTTTAATACAAAGGAACAACCAGCCTTTAACCGCCAGTTCGATCTTTTAATAAAAGACCTGAAAAGCTGGGAAGCTAAAAAATTCCAGTTGTACATCTTCGCGGAGAATCCCAAACAACTCGAAAGGTTGCAAAGTATTTTTGATGACCTGAAAGCGGAAATAGTTTTTAACCCGATTTCTACTTCCATTCATGAGGGATTCATAGACGAAGATCAAAAGATCGTTTGTTACACAGACCACCAGGTCTTCCAGCGCTATCATAAATACAAGGTCAAGCAAGCCTATAACAAGAATAAAGCGATCACCCTCCGGACACTCCGGGAATTGCAACCGGGAGATTTTGTCACGCATATTGATCATGGCGTGGGTATTTTCAGCGGCTTACAGAAACTGGAGGTGAACGGGAGATTGCAGGAAGCCGTTCGGCTGATCTATAAGGATACGGATATCCTCTATGTGAATATCAACAGCCTGCACAAGATCGCCAAGTATACGGGAAAGGAAGGAAGCGTGCCGCGGGTCAATAAACTGGGTAGCGATACCTGGAATAAATTAAAAGAGAAGACCAGGACCAGGGTTAAGGAAATTGCTTTTGACCTGATAAAGCTTTACGCTAAAAGAAAAACGCAGCATGGTTTCCAGCATTCACCCGATAATTACCTCCAAACAGAACTGGAAGCTTCTTTTATCTACGAAGACACCCCTGATCAGAGTAAAGCAACCGCAGATGTAAAAAAAGATATGGAGTCCCCATCGCCGATGGACAGGCTGGTTTGCGGTGATGTGGGTTTTGGTAAGACAGAGATCGCCATCAGGGCGGCGTTTAAAACGAATATAGACGGCAAACAGGCTGCCGTGCTGGTACCGACTACGATACTTGCGTTCCAGCACTATCAAACCTTTAGTGAACGGTTAAAGGATTTTCCCGTAACGGTTGATTATATCAATCGTTTCAAATCAGCTAAAGAGAAAAAGGAAACACTTAAAAAACTGGAAGAAGGAAAGATCGATATCATTATTGGTACCCATGGCTTGCTGGGGAAAGAAGTAAAATACAAGGACCTTGGTTTGCTGGTGGTAGATGAGGAACAGAAATTCGGTGTAGGGCATAAGGAAAAAATAAAAACCCTGCGCACAGCTGTTGACTGCCTGACGCTGACGGCCACCCCTATTCCAAGAACACTGCAGTTTTCACTGATGGGTGCCCGTGACCTGAGTATCATGAACACGCCACCTCCTAACCGGCAACCCATCCAGACGGAGGTGCAGGTATACAATGAAGATTTTATCAGGGAAGCGATCTATTTCGAAACAGAAAGGGGCGGGCAGGTGTTTTTCATTTATAATCGTATTGCCGGTCTTGCAGAAATGGCGGCCATTATACAGGCACTTTGCCCTGATCTCAGTATCGGTTATGCCCATGGACAAATGGAAGGTCATCATCTCGAGGAACGGATCTTAAATTTCATTGACAGGAAATACGATGTACTGATCTGTACCAATATTGTAGAAAGCGGGGTGGACATCCCGAATGTCAATACGATCATTGTCAACAACGCACACCAGTTTGGATTAAGCGACCTGCACCAGTTAAGGGGGAGGGTAGGAAGAAGTAATAAAAAAGCCTTCTGTTATTTACTGGCTCCCCCGATGAGTACCTTGCCCAATGATTCAAAAAAGAGATTACAAACACTGGAACAGCATAGTGAACTGGGTAGTGGTTTCCAGATCGCCATGAGGGACCTTGATATCAGGGGCGCTGGTAATTTATTGGGTGGGGAGCAAAGTGGTTTTATGGCAGAGATCGGTTTTGAAACGTACCAGAAGATCCTGGATGAAGCTATCAGGGAATTAAAAAGAACAGAGTTCAAGGAGTTGTTCAAAGATGAGATAGCCAGGCAGGATGACTTTGTACAGGACTGTACAATCGATACCGATCTCGAGATCCTTGTCCCCGATGATTATGTAGAGAGTATCACGGAACGGTTGTCATTGTACCAGCGCCTGGATAATTGTGAGACTGAAGAGGACCTGCTTGCCATGAAAGCAGAAATGGAAGATCGTTTCGGGATATTACCGCGGCAGGTAGAAGACCTGTTCATTACTGTTCGTTGCCGCAAGCTGGCAGTTGACCTGGGGTTTGAGAAAATGAGCCTGAAAGAGGATACACTCCGTTGCTTTTTTATCAACCGTCCCGATTCACCTTATTTTGAATCCGCTACTTTCCAGAAAATAATCCAGTTCCTGCAAACGGAGACCAATAAGGCAAAACTAAAACAGACCGGCAAATTGTTCATGCTGATTGCCAACAACATGAAAAGCATGGAAGATATGCATTTGTTCCTGCAGGCCATGCACCTGTATTGCTTCCCGGCTCCCGCAATCCCCTTTTAAGCGCTTCCTGTATTTCTATAACTGCCTTCCCATTGGCTTTCTCAGCTATTTGTATTAATTTTAATGCACCTAAAATCCTCTATGCGATCCAATCCAATTCCCGTGATAGCTGCCCTGCTGCTTTTATCCCTGTCAATGGCAGCACAGGATGATCCCCGGTATAAAATTTCGCTGAAAAGCGGGGCAATATTCCCACCTAATAATATCACAGCGGAAAAACTTGACCAGGTAACCAGGAATGCGGTTGTGGTAGAAGGGAAAAGATTGGTGATACTGCAATTTGAAAAAATTCCCACTGAAAAAGAAAGGGTCACTTTGCAACAATTCGGTATTGAACTCCTGGATTATATTCCCAATAATGCGTATACAGCAACTATCAGCAGTCCATTGAATGCAGCGCTGCTGGCGCAGGTAAATGCGAGGGCTATTATCGAGCTTTCGCCAATTCAAAAAATGCAACCGGAACTTGCTAAAGGTAATTTTCCTCCCTGGTCCGTTAAAGTGGCGGGTACAGTGGATGTATGGATCAGTTTCCCCCGCTCATTTTCTTTTGTAACAGTCATCAAAGAACTCCAGGAGCGGAATTTTGATATTATTTCATCCGTGTATAAAGATTACCGGGTTATCGCATTGAGAGTGGCAGTTCAACGGGTGGGAGAACTGGCGATGCTGCCTTTTATCGATTATGTACAGGCCGCACCGGGGAAAGATGAGAAATTGAGCCAGTTCTGGACAAACTGGGGTCGTGACGGAGTGAGGGCCTCTATATTGGGAGCACCGATCAGTGCAGGTGGCAAAAATCTTAAAGGCACTGCTGTGGTTATAGGTATCGGTGATGATGCAGACCCGCAGCAACATATAGACTTTACCAACAGGTTGATCAGCCGGGCAGCAGGAAATTATTGGTTTCACGGAACCCATGTTACAGGTATTGTGGGAGGAGCAGGTATCCGCAATGAAGTGAGGGCAGGATTTGCTCCTAAATCCACTATAGTCTCCCAGATATTCTCCAATATTATAAGTAACGCTTCGGCATACGTGACCGATTATGGGATGGTTATTACGAATAACTCCTATGGCAACAATGTTAACGAGTGTTCAACATTTGGAGTATACGACCTTTATTCTAGGATCCTTGACCAGCAGGCGATCACTCTTCCCAGTTTACAAAGTGTATTTGCAGCGGGTAATAGTGGTATTATCAATTGTGCTCCCTTCCCGGATAGCTTCAGAACTGTATTGGGTGGTTACCAGTCTGCCAAGAATGTTATTTCTGTAGGAAATGCGACCCCGATCGGTTTTTTATTTGAGCGGTCCAGCCGCGGCCCTGCAAGAGATGGACGAATCAAGCCGGAAATTATTGCTATTGGATCGTTTATCGAATCAACAGTGCCACCCCCTTTTGATTTTTACAGTGAGAACACAGGTACAAGCATGTCTGCACCAGCTATATCCGGTGGCCTCGCTTTATTATATGAAAAATACAGGCTGCTGCATCCACCTTTACCTGGAACTAATCCGCCCAACGAGTTGATGAAAGCGCTGGTTTGTAACAGTGGTGATGACTGGGGCGTGCCCGGACCCGATTTCAGTCATGGTTTTGGCATGGCGAACTTCTGGCGCGCCAATGAAATGCTTGAGAACAATCATTATGCTGTTGCAAACATTGCTCCCGGCCCGCAGCAAACACTCACCGTTAATCTACCGGCAGGTGTTGCAGAATTCAAGGTCATGTTATACTGGAATGACCCGGCCGCCGCAGTACTGGCGG
>JANMKG010000198.1:0-3450 GCA_031371915.1 Chitinophagaceae bacterium
ACAAAACGGATCAACCGATAGAGCTACCCGCAGAGCAATACAATGTCGCCAACTACGACCTGGTGGCCTACTATAAAACAGCGGAATGGTTGCGCTATCTCGAATCGCAGCTGGGGACGGAAACATTTAATAAAGCGATGCAGGAATACTACCGGCGCTGGCAATTCAGGCATCCACAACCAGAAGATTTTAAAAAGGCGATGGAAGAAAGCAGTGGCAAGGATCTTGGCCCCGTGTTTTCCTATACCAGCCAAACAGGTATATTACCCAACCAGCAGCGAAAGGGGACAAAAGTTGTCGCACTGTTCAACTTCAAGGCCCTTGATGGGTATACCAAAAATCCTTCAAAGGATCTTATTGTAGTTGGCCCGGCGATCGGAGCCAATAGTTACGACAAATTCATGGCCGGTGTTTTTGTGACCAATATAAAACTGCCTCCTTCCCGTTTCCAGCTCCTGCTCGCACCGATGTATGCGACCGGGTCCAAACGCTTTACAGGATTGGGTCTTGCCTGGTATTCGTTTTACCCCAATAACTTATTCAGGAAGGTAGAACTTGGGGTGAGTGGCTCATCATTTACAGCCGATCTTTATACCGATAATGATGGGAAAAAGAATTACCTGGGTTTTCAGAAGATCGTCCCCGGGATCAAGCTGACATTCAAAGAAAAAGACCTCCGCAGTACTTTTCACCGCTACCTGCAATTCAAATCATTTTTTATCAGTGAAGACGCACTTCGTTTTTACCGGGATACGGTCATTACACTGCCGGGGCCTGATACTATGGTGGTTTTTAAAAACAGGACCATCAGCGAGAACAGGGTGCTGAACCAATTGCAATTAGTTATCGAGAATAACCGGGTATTGTATCCTTATCGTGGTGAAATAAAGATCGAACAGGGAAAGGATTTTTTCCGTACAGCATTTACCGGGAATTATTTTTTCAATTATGCCAAAGGAGGAGGATTGAAGGTGCGCCTGTTTGCCGGCAAATTCTTTTATACCAGTTCCAGGACCTTTACAAAGCAATTTGAAACAGACCGCTATCACCTCAATATGACCGGCCCGAATGGATACGAAGATTATACCTACAGTGATTATTTTATCGGGCGAAATAAATTCGAGGGTATCAGCAGCCAGCAGATCATGGAACGGGATGGGGCCTTCAAAGTGAGAACAGATCTCCTGGCGGAAAAAGTGGGCAGGACAGATGACTGGCTGGTAGCGGCTAATTTCACGAGCAGCATTCCTGCTGCATTCAATCCATTGAGTGTTTTACCATTTAAGATCCCCTTGAAATTATTCGCCGATATTGGTACCCAGGCTGAATCCTGGAAACCCAACGCGGAAACAGACCGTTTTCTTTTTGATGCGGGTATCCAGCTTTCCTTGTTGAAAGAAACGATCAATATTTACTTCCCGCTTCTTTATAGTGGTGTTTACAGGGATTATTTATTATCCACTATACCCAAGAATGAACGTTTTGGAAAGAAGATATCATTCTCCATCAATATTTCTAATTTCAGTTTTTCCAAATTTGACCGCAATCTTATTTTCTGATGAGTGGACTGCCGGGCATACAATATCTCCGCAACCAGCAAATTGACAGGCAGAAATGGGATCATTGTATTGAAAAAGCCGGTAACGGGCTTATCTACAGCTACTCTTTTTACCTTGATCGTATGAGCAGGAACTGGGATGCGCTTCTGCTCAATGATTACGAAGCCGTATTCCCCCTTACCTGGAATAAAAAGTATGGCATTCATTATTTGTACCAGCCTTTCCTTACCGCCCAGCTGGGATTAACGGGTGACCATATTGATGCGGGATTATTAAGTTCCTTCTTAAATGGGGTCCCTGCTAAATTCAAATACTGGGACATCTACCTTAATCATCAGAATGTATACCCTCTTAAAGAGTTCGAACTTTACCAGCGAAGCAACTATGTGCTGGACCTTGAAAAATCGTATGACGGGTTGTATGCTGCTTACCGTACCACTACCCAGCGAAATATCAAAAAAGCTATCCAGGCGGGCTGTACTGTCCAAAAGGATTTTGCTGTAGAAAATGTGATCGAGCTGGCCCGAAAGCAGATGCGATCAGCCGACAGTGAAACGATCGAGAATATTGAACGTTTCAGGAAACTCTACAGCTACCTGCATCCAAAGCAGATGGCCGTTACTTACGGGATCCTTTCCGCACAGGCCGAGTTACTGGCTTCCGCGGTGTTTTTCTTCTCTCACAACCGGGCTTACTATATCCTCGTGGGTAACCATCCCAACGGAAAAACCAATGGTGCTTCACATGCGCTGATCGACGCCTTTATAAAAGATCATGCAGGGAAAAAATTATGGCTGGATTTTGAAGGTTCGGATATGCGTAACCTGGCCTTCTTTTACAGCAGTTTCGGGGCCATCGAAGAGAAATTCGCGGCAATCAGGTTAAACAGGCTGCCTTTTTATTTGAAATGGATGAAATAGTAGATAATAGATGATAACTGATAGATAATACTTATTTCCCTTCCAGGATCTTTTCTGCGATCAGCAAGTCCATCGGTCTTGTTATCTTGAGATTGTTCTCCTCGCCTTCTACCAGCGAAACCTTTATACCATACGCTTCGGCCACTGTCGCTTCATCGGTGAATTTATCTTTATAGTCGATCTTGAAAGCGGGCAATAATATTTTGCTGTGGAATGTTTGGGGTGTCTGGACGAGCATAACTTTATTCCTGTCATAAGCTTCGTTACCTTCTTCCGTCAGTAACCTGATACTGTCTTTTGATGTGATCACCGGGATCGCCGTTCCTGTGCTTACTGCTTCTTCATAACAACGATGGATCAGTGCCGTGGATACCATGCATCGTACGCCATCATGTACGAAAATGATGCTTTCTTTCTCCACTAATGCTAACCCGTTTTTTACCGATTGGAACCGTGTTTCGCCTCCTGCTGTTATCCGAAACCGGTCCTTATCAAAATAGGCGTCGATGATCTCCTGCCCCATGTCGGTATAGTCAACTGGCAACACCAGGATTACTTGCAGATCAGCATAAGATTCAAGAAAAACTTTTAAGGTATAATAAAGAACTGGTTTGTCTTTCAGCAATACAAATTGTTTAGGAAGCTGGCCTCCCATTCTTGTTCCTGCGCCACCGGCTACGATTATAGCATACTTATTCATTGGCTTATTTATAGATAGCGATCTCTAACCTGCCTTCGCTGTTCCGGACTCCCCGGTACATACCTTCACTGTTAAAAACCATGGCCGCATTCCCCATTGAATCCACCCCGATCATACCACCTTCACCGTCGATCTTCAATAATTTATCATGTACTACCAGGTGCATCGCCTCCTGTAAGTTCATCCCTTTATACTCCATCAGACAACTAACATCGTAGGCTGTTACCGCACGGATAAAAGGTTCTCCGTGACCTGTGCAACTGATCGCACA
>JANMKG010000023.1:0-8058 GCA_031371915.1 Chitinophagaceae bacterium
ATATCGGGGATGTCATCTTTACCGGTACCCCGGCAGGCGTGGGTGAAGCGGTAGTCGGTGATGAACTGGAAGCTTTTATCGAAGATGACAGTATGTTCACCCTGGAGGTGAAATAAACTAGTTACTAGTAACTAGTTGCTAGTAACCAGCAACCAGCAACCAGCAACCAGTAACCAGCCCCTTTCCCTTAAATTTGCTCCTTACATTGTTTGCGCTCCATGATCGACACGAATACATTGCTGCGGGCTTACCGGCTGATGTGCCAGGTGAAAGCCATGGCAGCCACCTACGAAGCTAACCGGCCAGTTTGTAAATATGTTCATTCCACTTCGCGGGGTCATGAAGCGATTCAACTCGCTACTGCCTTCCAGCTTCAACCCCAGGATTTTATCAGCCCTTATTACCGTGATGAAAGCATTCTTGCCGGCCTGGGATTTACACCTTACGAACAGATGCTGCAGTTACTGGCCAAAGGAGATGATATTTTTACCGGTGGCCGTGAATATTATTCCCATCCCAATTATAAGGGTGATGACAAGCCCACGATGATCCACCAGAGCAGTGCTACCGGTATGCAGGCGATACCCACGACCGGTATCGCACAGGGGATACAATACCTGGAAAGACATCATACAACGAAACTGAAGAAAGGAGCAAAGGAGGAATTGCCGGTTATCATTTGTTCATTGGGTGATGCAAGTATCACGGAAGGTGAAGTAAGCGAAGCCTTTCAATTCGCCGTACTGAAACAACTACCCATTATTTACCTGGTACAGGATAATAACTGGGGGATCAGCGTAACGGGAGCAGAAGCCAGGGCTATGAATGCCTATGAATTTGCAGCAGGTTTCAAAGGGATGAACAGGGTACAGGTAGATGGAAGTGATTTCGAAGCGGCTTATTCTGTAATGAAAGAGGCCTGCGAATTCGTTCGCCGGGAAAGAAAACCTTACCTCGTACACGCACAGGTTCCTTTGCTCGGGCATCATACCAGCGGAGTGAGAAAAGAATTTTACCGTACCGATGAAGACTGGTCCAGGCACCTGCAGCATGATCCTCATCCCAAACTCAGGAAAAAATTAGTGGAAAGGGGGGTAGCGGAAAATGATATTCAGCAAATCGAAAAAGAAGCCGACAGTTATATTGCCGCTGAGTTTGCGAAAGCAGTAGCAGCACCCGAACCGGATCCCTCAACTGTTGAGCAGCACGTTTTTGTTCCTACCCCGGTAACGGAAGAAAAAGGAGTAAGAACTCCTGCCGGTGCTGAGAAAGTAATCCTTGTTGATGCGGCATTATTTGCGATCCGGGAGATTATGGAAAAGCATCCCGAAGCCATTTTATACGGGCAGGATGTAGGAAAAAGACTGGGTGGTGTATTCCGGGAAGCAGCTACGCTGGCCGAGCAGTTTGGTGAGCACCGGGTCTTCAATACAGCGATCCAGGAAGCTTATGTTGTTGGATCAACGATAGGTATGAGTGCCGTGGGATTAAAGCCCATTGTGGAAGTACAGTTTGGAGATTATATCTACCCGGGATTTAATCAACTCGTAACGGAAGTGTCCAAAAGTTGTTACCTGACTTGCGGTAAATTCCCGGTATCGATGATACTCCGGGTACCGGTTGGCGCATATGGTGGCGGCGGCCCGTACCACAGCGGGAGTGTGGAAACAACGGTCCTCTCAGTGAAGGGCATTAAAGTAGCTTATCCTTCCAATGCTGCTGATATGAAGGGGCTGATGAAAGCCGCTTATTATGATCCTAACCCTGTAGTGATGCTCGAACACAAAGGACTTTACTGGAGTAAAGTGCCGGGCACTGAAGAGGCGAAAACACCTGAACCCGGTACAGATTATATCCTTCCTTTCGGCAAGGCCAATATCATACTAAAAGTTGATGATACTAAAATGCATAATGGTGAAAGCTGTGTAGTGATCACCTATGGTATGGGCGTATACTGGGCCAAAGCCGCAGCTAAGAATTTTACGGGGCAGGTAGAAGTGATAGATCTCAGGACATTATTCCCGCTTGATGAAGAACTCATTTTTGAAAGGGTGAAAGCCCATGGAAAATGTTTAGTGCTTACCGAAGAGCAACAGAATAATTCTTTTGCGGAAGCCCTGGCTGGTCGTATTTCAAAAAATTGTTTTCGTTCTCTCGATGCGCCTGTTGAAGTGCTCGGTGCATTGAACCTCCCCGCAGTACCTATGAATATGGGATTGGAGCAGGCGATGCTGCCGAATGCAGAGAAGGTAGCAGCAATTTTAAAAGAACTTCTTAATTCCTGAAAAAATTGGGCTGAAGCCCTCGCGGGTTTTTAAATAATTGCCCGGGGCTTAAGCCCCGGGCAATTGGGATTATTTTAGATGTGGGCTTTAGCCCAATATCAGCTTTTCAAATTCAATCTTATCTGCAATTCTTCAAATTGTTTCTCATCAATTGTCGCCGGTGCATCCAGCATCACATCTCTTCCTGCATTGTTCTTTGGAAAGGCAATAAAATCACGGATGCTCTCACTGCCACCAAGGATGGCGCAGAGCCGGTCAAAGCCAAAAGCAATACCACCATGGGGTGGGGCGCCGTATTCAAAAGCGCCGAGGAGGAAGCCAAACTTATGTAGTTGTTCTTCTTTGTCCATTCCGAGGGCAGCAAACATTTTCTCCTGTAATTCCCGCTGAAAGATTCTGATAGAGCCACCACCGATCTCGTTCCCGTTCAATACCATATCGTACGCATTGGCCTTGATATTAGCATAGGGATGTTCCAGGTATTCAGCCGCGTTATCAATCACCGGGTTGTTATTGATCATTGTTGCTATCTGCGACGGCTTTGGGGAGGTAAACGGGTGATGACGGGCTACCCAGCGGTTGCCTTCTTCATCGTATTCAAACAAGGGAAAATCCAATACCCAGAGTAGTTTGAATTCAGTTTCTTTTCGCAAACCCAGTCTGGTTGCCATTTCCATACGCAAATCGCTGATGGCTTTCCGGGTTCTTTCTTCCGCGCCGGCGAGAATTAAAACCAGGTCCCCGGGATTTGCGCTGGCAGCACCGGCAATAGCTTTTAGTTTCTCTTCGTTATAAAATTTATCTACACTGCTTTTATACGTACCATCGTTATTTATTTTAATAAACACAAGTCCTTTCATCCCGATCTGCGGACGTTTTACCCATTCGGTCAGTTCATCGGTTTGTTTACGGCTGTATTCACTGCAACCGGGTACAGCGATAGCAACCACTGTCTCTGCTTCAGTAAACGGCCCCCCCACCCCCCGAAGGGGGGATTCAGCACCTGTTGCTCCAAGCGGACTTAGTTTATCGGGGAAACTGTGTTGTGCAAAATTCAGATTTGCAATCTTCATATCAAAGCGGATATCCGGCTTGTCATTGCCATAATTCCACATTGCATCTTCCCAGGTCATCCGCTGTATAGTTTCTGTATAGTCGATCCCTTTTACTTCTTTAAAGATAGCTTTCACCATCCCTTCAAACATGTTCAGGATATCTTCCTGTTCTACAAAAGCCATCTCGCAATCTATCTGTGTGAACTCCGGCTGCCGGTCAGCCCGCAGGTCTTCGTCCCTGAAACATTTTACTATTTGATAATAGCGGTCATAACCACTCACCATTAATAGTTGCTTAAAGGTTTGTGGTGATTGGGGCAGCGCATAGAACTGGCCCGGGTTCATCCTGGAAGGAACTACGAAGTCGCGTGCACCCTCCGGGGTAGACTTGATAAGGAAGGGCGTTTCAATATCCATGAAGCCCTGCTGGTGTAAATAATTGCGGGCGGCGCGGTTCACTGCATAACGTAATTCAATATTTTTTTTGACGGCATTGCGGCGAAGGTCAAGAAAACGATATTTCATTCGCAGGTCATCACCGCCATCAGTTTTGTCTTCGATCGTGAAGGGGGGAACGGCAGACTTATTTAAGATCCTGAATTCAGTAATGCTGATCTCAATATCCCCGGTTGGAATATTCGGGTTCTTATTACTTCTTTCTTTCACTATACCGGTTGCCTGCAATACAAATTCCCGGCCGAGGGGATTTTCTTCCAGTTGTTTATTCAATTCTTCCCCAAACAATAATTGCGTAATGCCATAGCGGTCACGAAGGTCCACAAATGTGATGGCGCCGAATTTACGGATCGTTTGTACCCAACCGGCCAGGGTTACGGTGCCACCCTTGTTTGTCATTCTTAATTCACCACAAGTATGAGTTCTGTACATATGTAAGGACCGGTTGTTGAAGGAACCAGGCCGATCGCCTGGTCGTTAAACCTTATTATTAAATAATTTAGGGGATATCCGGGCGCAAATATAACAACAAATGGCGCCCGGGCTTGCATTTTGAGGGAAGGATGCTTATATTTATAGACGAACCTGAACCCTTTGAATGAAAAACCTTTAAAATCCAAGCCAATGATTACCCTAGCCATCATCTGCCTTGTGCGCCGTTATGTGCTGCAAACAAGGAAAAAACAGCCATTAATAATTACAGCGTAACTAAATTCTCCGCTCTCGACTCCTGGGGCCGCTGCACTGCATAATTGCAGAGCAGGATCAATGCGCCTGAGACGAAGAGATCAATGTTAAATCCTTACCGGTAAATTCTCCTATACCAGTTGGCCATGGTTGGGTTTCGAAAAAAAATAATTCAAAATTATCAGGGACTATTCCGCGAAAGTATTTTCAAAAAACGCAGGATATCAGCTTCGGGATTAAGCGCTTTATCGAAGCAAAGATGGTCGACCAGTTGATGGGCCAGGAAAGGAGCCAATGAACAACCTTTGGCACCCATGCCATTCAGCAAGCCTACTACGGGGTAGAGGGGATGGAATCCAACAAAAGGTCTTCTTTCCAGCGTAGCAGGACGGATTCCGGAGAGATGTTCAAGGACACGAAAAGGGACCTTTAACCATCCCTGTAACAATCGCTCTGTTTTTTCCCGGAATTCAGGAGTAGGATCAGCGTGATCAAATTCCCAGGCATAACTGGAACCGACCCACCAAAGACCCGGTGTTGCCAATGGCACAAGCGTCATTCCTTTTTTATAGATATGGTCCGCAGGAAGGTCCGGGATCCCGGTAATCAGTATTTCTCCTTTATTGGGGGCAAAGGGTAACAGGTTGAAATAAGGATTATTGTTGCTCCCGTTCCCGTCACAGAAAATGATCTTACCTGCGGTGATATCTTTGTATACAACATGCCCGGTATTCACTTTTAAAAAATCCAGGTTGAATTGTTCTTCCAGTAACAATCCTTTTTCATAAAGATGTTTCCTCCATGCCGGTAATAAGTTTTCCAGCAGGGCCGTATACACAGGTTTTATTTTCCCCCAACCAAATTCGTAATTAAACTCCGGGAGGAAGAAATCTTGTTCCGGGGGAAGAGAAACATGATCTGCCCTTTCTTCTACCCGTTGGGTAAAGCTCAACCGCATGTGGGGGCTGGGAAAAAAATCAACGATATCTTTTTGAGCGATCGCTTCAATGCCAAGCTCATGACCGATTTGGTTATAAGCCTGCCGGGCAAAAGGTATTATCTCTTCGGCCATCCAGGTAGTAACATGCCGGCGGCCTGTAACAGGGTTGATAATACCTGCAGCCAGCCGGGACGATGCATTGGGATCATTGTCATCCATTACAAGGAAAGAGCGATCTTCTTTTTCCAGGTAATAGCTGAGCCAGGTACCGCTTATTCCCTGGCCGATGATCAAATAATCGATCTTCATCCTTACAAAAATAGTCATTGGGCTAAAGCCCATTCGGAAAATAATAAAATTGCCCCGGCTTTAAAGCCGGGGCAATTGAAAACAGAATATTTATGGGCTTTAGCCCAATATATTATTCCACATTTATCCTGATACCCTCAGAATGGCTACTAAACTCCGGCGCATACATTCACTGGATCGTAGTGATACCGTTGCTGAAATTGCCGGCATGGGTGACGAACAGCGGGTATTCAAAAACATAGGTTCCTTTTCTCAGGTAATTGAAAAAGAAATTCGTGCTGGCATCTTTTGTGCTTTCATAATAACCAAGTCCACCCTGGTATTTATAACTGCTGAGTACATTTACAGGTTCCAGCGCAGAGGCCCGCATGTCTTTCATGTGTACATACTCCATATCCCGGTCAACTCTTAATTCAACTCTAACTTTGATCTTGTCGCCCACTTTCAATATATCTCCATCATTTACAAGTGTGATAACCGGGCCACGGTCGGTATTCTTTTCAACAAACAATTTTTTCACCAGTTTCAGTGGGGTAGCCGCAGTAGTTATTTTATCAAGATCTTCGAAATACTGCCAGTAAACGGCGCCCCAGGTGGCGGCCCCCCCACCCCCCGAAGGGGGGATTTGAGAAGACCCTACTGTCACAGAAATCTTTCCCATCTCTGGAGTAACTTTAGTTCCATCTATAGTTTTTTTGAAGTAACCGGTACCCGCTTCCTGTTTATTGTCTGTTGAACGGATAACAGTGCTTCCAAGTTTTATTTCCACAACCGGTTCATTACTTAACCATTCAGTTCCCTGTAAGAGTAATGCATAACAGGCTTCGGCTGTAGCTTTCGTGGTCTTCCAATTATTGGTTTGCTTGTTCTTCAACAGCCAGGTTCTCAGGTCATCCACGGTCTTCGTATCCTTACCCACTTCCTGGAAAGCTTCGATCAACAGGGACTGTGTTTCGATAGGTGCCTCGTACCAGAACCAGCCCGCCCGCTGATCTTTCCAGTACATACCCATCTCTTCATTGCTGATCGACGTTTCTTTCAATGAGTTTAAAACAGCGGCAGGTGTTTTCGTATCACCGGTCCTGTTCAACGCTAAAGCGATCATCCCCTGCATATACTTGCTATCGCCTACCCAGTATTGCTGGGCCTGTTTGTAATAATAATTGTAAGCTGTTTGTGAAGCCGCATCGATCTTGTATTCCGGGAAGAAACTCCGCATATATAAATACTGGATCTGTATATAGCTGATATTATCCTGCTTCAGGTTCACTTTATATTTTATAAGGTAATCGTAATCCTCTTTGATCTTCCTGTCCAGGTAGGGGACCGCCGTGGCTAAGATCGCTTTCAATTTATCATCCTGCCCGTTGGCATAAGCTTTTAGCTTCTTGAGATGACCGATACCCGTAGCAATGTATTGGGTCATGTACCGGTCATCCGGGCCACCGGTAAACCATACAAAACCACCGTTACTGCTCTGCATTTGTTTCAATTTCTCGTAGGAGCTGTTCAATTGCTCACTCATCTTTACCATATCAAAAAGCAGGGCCACATTCCGTTTTTGTTCCGCCTCATTCTTCGCCTGTAACACCCAGGGAGTTTCTTCCAGCAAAACCGCTTTCAGTTCCTGGTTTTTCTGGAGGTTGCTCATCAGGGCGGCAGTATCTTTTATCTTCCATTGCTCAAATACCTGTTTGATACGGGGAGATGAATTGGAAATAAAACTGGCCAGCGAATTTGCATAATACCTGTTCCAGGTCTGTTCGGCGCACTCGTAAGGATATTCCATCAGGTAGGGCAGGGCCTGTACCGCATACCACGCAGGGTTGGAAGTATATTCAAGGGTCAGGGCATATTGTTGTAAGGTCTCACTCTGGCCGCTGTTCAGCAATTTATCAAAACTGAATTCTTTTGTCCCTGTTCCCCGCATGGGCAAGGGCATGGTCTCCGTTACAAGCATTCGGTTGGTCAGCACCGGGAGCGCATTCTCTTCACCATCGCTGTAAGTGCCGGCTTTGGCAACAATGCGCCATAATAGGGCTTTGTTAAATAAGTAAGGCACTTCGATAGGGAATTTCACCGCCTCGCTTTGCCCGGCGGATACGGTGAAATACTGGTTAGGCACCATATTGCGGAACAAACCATCTACCGGTTCATTGGTGGCGGCATCAAAAAGCTGTAATTCGGCTGTGCCGGTCAGTTCTTTGCCACTCAGGTTAACGATCTTGGAGCTGAATTCCATTTTATCACCTTCCCGCAGGAACCTTGGTGCATTCGGCTGTACCATTAATTCTTTCTGCGTAATGATCTCTTTCGTGCTGCTGCC
>JANMKG010000298.1:0-3269 GCA_031371915.1 Chitinophagaceae bacterium
GTAAGAGAAGAAAAATACGGCCCCCGGATCATTGATATCGATATCCTTCTTTTTAACCAGGAAAAATACAATTATCATTTCCTCAAACTTCCTCACCCGGAAATGCAGAACAGGCGCTTTGCCCTGCTCCCCCTGGCAGAAATAGCACCGGGTGTAGTTCATCCTGTATTAAAAAAAACGATCGCAGAATTGCTGGGGGAATGTAAAGATGAACTGGCAGTAAAAAAGTATTCCTGATTTTTTCCACAATCTTCCATCAAAGAATCGGGAGCCCTGTCATTTAGACTATTTTGCGAACGCTAATGAGCCGTGAGCCGTGAGTGGTAAGCCGTGAGCCTTTGCCTATTGTCTATTGTCTATTCACCATTTACTAAATGAATTACAGCTTCATCACCATAGAAGGAAACATCGGCGCCGGGAAAACGACACTGGCCCAGCTCCTAAGCAAGTACTACAATGCCCGGCTGGTACTGGAAGAATTTGCCGACAACCCCTTCCTCCCAAAATTCTATGAAAACCCCGGCCAGTACGCCTTTCCGCTGGAGTTATTTTTCATGGCCGAACGCTTCAAACAGCAAAAGGAATTCCTGCAGCAGAAAGATATGTTCCAAACACTGACCATTTCTGATTACCTCTTTACCAAATGTCTTCTTTTCGCCAAGGTTACCCTACCCGATGATGAGTTCCGTCTTTACCAGCGTCTTTTTGATATCATCAACCAGCAATTGACCAAACCCGATATCCTGATCTACCTCCATGCTCCTGTTACGAAGCTGCAGGCCAATATCAAAAAAAGAAATCGCTCTTACGAACAGAATATCCCGGATGAATATTTATTCAATATCCAGGAGACCTATACGCATTATATCAAACAGCATAATATCAAGACCCTTTTCGTGGATGCCAGCAATGCTGATTTTTTGGGTAATGAAAAACATATACAGGTGATCTATGAGGCACTTGAAAAAGATTACGAGGACGGGCAGCACTATATTACTTTGCCGTAAGAATGAAGAACAGATGAACAAGGAATGAAAAATGTTGAAGTGCGTTTCACTTCATCTGTTCGCTGCTCCTTGTTCATCTGTTCTTCATTTCCTTGTTCTTCTGTTCACCTGTTCGTCCTTATCTTTGCTTCAATGGACAGCCCCTCTCCTGTCATTCAAATAACCAACGATCCCTTCGCGGCCGTTCGCATTCCTGAATTCAAAAACTTAATGCTCGGAAGGTTTACTTTCATCATGGCCCTGCGCATGATGAGCACGCTGGTGGCATGGTGGGTCTATGAACTGACCAATGATCCTTTTGCCATCGGGCTGGTCGGACTTTCGGAGGTCATCCCCGCGATATCCACGGCCTTGTATGCTGGGCATATCATCGATCTCAGTGAAAAAAGAAAACTGATACTCCGCGGAGTATTTTTTTATACATGTGCCGCCGCTATCCTGCTGTTCTTTTCGGGTGGTTATATCGGTCATCATTTTAGTAAGATCGCTATTGCCATCGGGATCTATGCGGTGATCTTCTGTACCGGTATCGTTCGTTCTTTTACCGGGCCCACTTTTTCTGCCATGCTGGCCACTACCGTGCCGCGGCAATATTTGCAAAATGCCACTACCTGGAACCAGGGCTCCTGGCTGGCCGCCTCCGTCACGGGGCATGCCGTAGGAGGTTTCCTAATCGCCAAACTGGGGATCAGCGGAGCACTCGTGATCGTTTGTTCCTTACTGGTGATCGCTTTTTTTGTACTTACCCAAATAAAACCGAAACCGCCCTTACCGCAAAGCGGAACAAAAAAAACCTGGGAAAGTGTGACGGAAGGACTTCGTTTTGTTTTCCGAACGAAAGAAATTCTCGCGGCTTTTTCGCTGGATATGTTTGCGGTGTTGTTTGGTGGCGCTGTTGCCATGGTACCTGTGTATGCAAAAGATATTTTAAAAGTTGGTCCCATGGGTTTTGGCTGGCTCAATGCCGCCATTGATATCGGCGCTATTTTTATTGTGATCCTCCTCGCATTCTTCCCAATGAAAAAAACACAGGGAAAGAAATTATTGATCGCGGTGGCGGGTTTTGGCACCTGTATCATTCTCTTTGCTCTTTCAAAATGGTTCATTCTTTCTTTTGCCGCCTTACTCATCGCCGGTATGCTGGATGGCGTAAGTGTGGTGGTGCGGGGTACTGTGATGCAATTGAAAACACCCGATCATATGCGGGGAAGAGTGAGCAGCGTTGGTTCCATGTTCATCAATTCCAGCAACGAACTGGGACAGTTTGAAAGCGGGATGGCCGCCCGACTGATGGGAGTTGTCCCTTCCGTGGTATTTGGTGGTTGTATGACGCTGATCGTGGTGATCGTTACATGGATCAAAGCGCCGACGTTGAGGAAGTTTGAATATTAGACGCCCTCTGTCTCCCTAAAGGGAGAACTTAGATCTTTCTTTCACTCTCTTTTACTTATTTCTTTAAAGCAGATAGAGACCTCACCCAACCTCTTCATTTATTTTGAAGATGCTGCTTCCCTCTCCTCAAGGAGAGGGTGTGGAGACCCAAACAATTTGAGACTTGCCGGGTGAGGTCTTATCGCATCTTAATTGTAACTTCAAACACCCGCTGCGCCGCTGCTCCTCTGCGTCCGCCGCGAAAAATAAAAAATCACAATTATGCAACGCCGCTCATTCATCAAAAACTCATCTCTAACATTTGCCGCATTAACAATGGCACAACAAAATTTATTATCCGTTTTTTTCGAAGATCCCTGGAAGATCACGATGCTGCGGGGCGATATCGGAATTTTCGAAGAAAAAGGCGGGACCATCGCTTTCCTGCTGGGTAAAAAAGAGATCGTAGTAGTGGACTCACAATTCCCTGACCAGAGCAAGCACCTGATCGATGAACTGAAGAAAAGAAGTGAGAATCCCATTTCCTTATTGATCAATACACACCACCACGGCGATCATACGGCAGGTAATATTTCCTTTAAAGGAATCGTAGAACATGTCCTGGCCCATACCAATTCAAAGATCAACCAGGAAACCGTGGCCAAACAAAATAAGAACGAAGACAAACAACTCTATCCCGATCAAACCTTTACGGAGACCTGGTGTGAAAAAAGAGGCAAGGAAAAGATCTGCCTTGATTATTACGGGGCAGGTCATACCAACGGTGACAGCTTTGTGCATTTTGAAAAAGCCAATATCGTGCATTGCGGTGACCTCGTGTTCAACCGTCGTCACCCTTATGTTGATCGCAGCGCCGGCGCCAATATGAAA
>JANMKG010000328.1:0-4398 GCA_031371915.1 Chitinophagaceae bacterium
TCTCCTTTTTCTCATTTAATCTCTTAGCTTAAAATTGTATCTGTGTGAAGAAACTAAGTCTCACTGTATTGCTGGTATCGATGGCCCTTGCTATAGCAGCACAGGACTCTACCAGTCTAAAATCGCCCAGGGATGATAAGAAAGATGCCCGACGCCAGAAAGTAAATAACCTCATCAAACAGGCGGAAGAGGGTGTATTGGTTTACCGTAAGCAAAGTATTTTTGGTATCCAGGGCCGTACGAACGGGTATGGAATATTTTACGAACTCGGTCGCATGCAGACCAATCGTAAAACAAATATTTACAGGATCGATTTTACCGAGATCAAACATGCGAAAGAAGAGAAATCCTCCAATGCGGGGCTGTTCTTTGGTAATCCCTTTATCTATGGCAAGATCAATAACTTTTACCAGCTCACGCTGGGCTTTGGCCAGCAATATATCCTCGGGCAGAAAGGAAACAAGAACGGGGTAGCTGTTTCAGCGGTTTATAACGGCGGGCTGGCTTTAGGTTTGTTGCGGCCTTATTACCTTGAAGTGGAAGACCCGATGGGCAGTGAAAACAAGATCATCAAATATTCCGCAGCCAACCGCGACCTGTTCCTGGGTCCCAGTATCGTGGGAGCTGGCGGTTTTGGAAAAGGCTGGAGTGAATTAAAAGTAAAACCCGGGGGTTTTGTTAAGACCGCACTTCGGTTTGATTATGGGCGTTTTAATGAGGTAGTATCAGGGATAGAAGTAGGGTTGAGTCTTGAATTCTACGGTTCCAAAATACCGATCATGATAGACCAGAAAGAAAAGCAACTATTCTTCCAGGGTTATATAGCACTTCTCTTTGGACGGAGAAAGTGATCAATACAGTTTTTTACCACAGATTACACAAATTATGGCACAGACCTGCCTGCCGGCGTGCACGGTAACACTGTGCAATCTGTGAATCATTTAATCTGTGTTATCTGTGGTTGCCCTTATCTCTTTCATCTTTAAGACAAGTCCCAGTAATGGCTCTCTTTAAACTTTCATCTTCCCTTCGTATTTTTGCCGGATGATCGAACTTCCCGTAGTTCCTGCTACCAGTGAGAAAGACACGAGAGTCAAAAAACCCGATTGGTTACGGGTCAAACTACCTATTGGCGAAAGCTATAAACATGTCCGCAATCTTGTTGACAGTCATAAACTCCATACGATCTGTGAAAGCGGTAATTGTCCCAATATGGGTGAATGCTGGGGAGCGGGTACCGCCACTTTTATGATCCTCGGTAATACCTGCACTCGTAGTTGCGGTTTTTGTGCAGTAGCTACCGGGAGACCCGAGCCTGTTGACTGGGATGAACCACAACGGGTGGCCGAAGCAATCAACCTGATGAAAGTGAAACATGCCGTCATTACTTCTGTTGACAGGGATGAATTAAAAGATGGAGGCTCGGTCATCTGGAACAATACTATCAAGGCTGTAAAAGCACTGAACCCGGATACCACACTGGAAACACTGATCCCGGACTTTAAAGGAAACAAAGAAGATATTCAGCGGGTGGCCGACGCGGCGCCTGAAGTTGTGAGTCATAATATCGAAACCGTAGAAAGGTTGACCAGGCAGGTGCGTATCCAGGCCAAATACTGGAGAAGCATGGAAGTGATCCGGACCCTGAAAGAAGGTGGTATGCGTACCAAGAGTGGTATCATGCTCGGACTGGGCGAACAAAAAGAAGAAGTGATCCAGACCATGAAAGATCTTTATGATAATGGCTGTGACGTGATCACCATCGGGCAATATCTTCAGCCTACAAAAAAACATTTACCGGTTCACCGTTTTGTTCACCCTGACGAATTTGCCGAATACCGCGAGATCGGTTATCGCCTGGGACTGGATTACGTAGAAAGCGGCCCGCTGGTGCGCTCTTCCTATCACAGCGAAAGACATGTATTTGCGGGATTGGGGAGGAAAGAATGGGAGAAAAGCAGATAATAACTAACAGATGATAGATAATAGTTTTCTTCAATGCTGAAATCATTATTGAGTTCCAGGCTTCTTCTTATCCCGGCTATTTTATTTTCCCATTATTCCTTTAGCCAGTTGAAATGGCAGAATGTCGATTCCATGTACCAGCCTTTGCCGGCTGGCATTCATATTTATTATACAGATAATCCTATCGATACGGCCCCATTCAGGGCTTATTACCTTTCTGCGGATATCAAAGACAAGCATCTTGAATTTACAACAGATACATCCAGGGATCGACGGTTGACGCCTTCGGCTTTTTACCAGCGGGATAACAAACCACTCGTGGTGGTCAACTGTACTTTTTTCTCCTATGAAACGAACCGTAGCCTGAATGCGGTAATCATGGAGGGAAAATTAGTGGCCTATAACCAGCACACTATCTATGGGAGAGGGAAAGATACTTTTACCTACCGGCATCCTTTTGGAAGCGCCCTCGGAATATCCAAAAAAAGAGAAGCTGATATCGCCTGGTTATATGCTGATTCCTCTTTTAAAAAAGCATTCGCAGTAGAGAAAGCGATCGCACCGATCAAAGACTCATCGATCACGATCAGTTCAAAAAAAGTTTTCAGCTATTGGTTTCCGGATCCGGGCGCTTCTTATCGCGGAAGTATCAAACATGCTAAATGGAAAATGGAAACCGCAGTGGGTGGGGGCCCGGTTCTATTACAAAATGGAGAGATCGCAATTAGTAATAACGAAGAATTAAAATTTGCCGGCAAAGCGATCAGTGATAAACATCCCCGCACAGCCATGGGTTATACCAAAGATGGTAAACTGATCATCGTAATGATCGAAGGAAGAAATAAAGTTGCTCACGGAGCTACACTTGCCCAGGAAGCGCAGATATTCAAAGACATTGGATGTTGGGAAGCACTCAACCTCGACGGTGGCGGGAGCAGTTGCATGCTGGTTAATGGAAAAGAAACGATCAAAGTCTCTGATGCCGTGGGCCAGCGGCCGGTGCCTGCTGTATTCCTTATCAAACAGCGATAAATCTACTGTTAAGAATTTCGGAATCTTGGCGCTTTGTCTTTGAGATGACATCCGTTTGCTCAGGTCACTTCGTAGCTTTACTTCATGAAGACATCCTTACTGGTTCTTGCTGGTATGACTATGATGGCTACCGCATTAACGATCAGGAAAAAAAATCCAGCCATTCAACAAGAAGTTGTCAGTGTCAATGGCTCCTATAGTCCTGTAGCCGTACTGGAATTATTTACTTCAGAAGGTTGTTCCAGTTGCCCACCCGCCGACAGGCTTCTTCCGGAATTAGCGAAACAGGACAATCATATCATTCCCTTATCCTTTCACGTTGATTACTGGAACCGGCTGGGGTGGACAGATCCTTTCAGCAAGAGTGAATATTCAGATAGACAAACCGTTTATAGTAACGAGTTCAACCTGGAATCGGTGTACACACCTCAATTGATCATTAATGGTGAAAAGGAGATGGTAGGGAGTGACCGTAGTAAAGCTGTATCAGCTATCCGCGAAGCCCTGGAGGAAAAAGCATTGGTCGAACTTAGCATTGCGGATGTAAAGATTAACGAAAAGAAAATGGATTTTACAGTTCAACAGCAAGGCGATCTCAAAAGAACCGACCTGGTCGCTTTATTGGTACAGGAGAGCGCGGTAATAAAAGTAAAAGCAGGGGAGAACAAGGGCGCTGAATTATCCCATACCAATGTGGTTCGTTCTTTAATAAAACAGGCAGCGACCGGTAAAAATGAGATCAGGTTTGATTTGCCTGCAGACATTAAAAATAACAACTGGCAGATCGTGGTTTTCACTCAGCAAAAAACCGGTTTAAAAATAACCGGGGCTATAAAATTCCAACCAGCAACCAGTAACTAACGACCAGTAACCAGCAACTAATAACCAGCAACCAGCCTACTCCCACACCAGCGCACTCGCTCCCAGTATTGCGGCGTCCGCCTCTTTTAATTCACTGAAAAGTAATTTCACTTTATTTTTAAATACCTGCACCAGGTTTTCTTCCATGGCTTTTCGCGTAGGGTTAATGATAAGATCGCCGGCCTTGGTGAGCCCTCCAAAGAGCACAATAGCTTCAGGTGAGGAGAACATAACGAAATTGGCCAATGCTTCTCCCAGGATCTGCCCGGTGAATTCAAATACATCATTGGCGATCTTATCACCTTTCTTGGCGCAATCAAATACAGTTTCGCTTGTAATAAGGTCGTTGATTGTAAAATCTCTCAGTAGGCTTTCTGTATGCGGATGTTCTGTCAGCATATCTATCGCTGTTTCTCTTACTCCTGTTGCCGAAGCGTAGGATTCTAATGTGCCGCGGATACCGGTGCCTTTATGTAACCTTCCTCCATGCCGGATGATCGTATGACCCAGTTCGCCGGCAAATCCATCATGACCCAGCAC
>JANMKG010000342.1:0-2164 GCA_031371915.1 Chitinophagaceae bacterium
GCAATGATCTTATCACCAGCCCTGCCATCAGTTGCCCATAAGTCGTTGGTGGTGGAAAAAGGCACGCCATCGATCTTTCCATTTATATAACTGGAAGAAGTTCCGTTATCCTTACTGCAACCAGGCAGGATAAGAAGACTAACGAGAACTAGCGGAATAGCGAATAGTAAGCGTTTCATAACAGGAAGGTTTAATGAGAATGAAAAAAATTAGACAGCCTCACTTATTGCTTTACCAGGGTGATCTTTAACTGGTCGCCAGCCACCTGGGTATCATTATTGACCAGTACCAATGTGTGGCAATCAAAACTTTGAATGGTGGTAGGATCCCCGTCGATCGTCATCGTGCTGCCTGATAGGGCCCAGGTACCATCATCCGTATTGGGAGGTGAGCAAACGACACCGGCATCGGTTATATGATAAGTGCCATTGCTGTTAAAAGTGTAGATATCATCCCTGTCGCAGGGACTAGAGAAAATCACATTATAATAGTCCACCTCGGTAGCCGAAGGGCTGGATTTGTAGGTATAGGCCGTTATCCTATAGGGTCCTGCCAGGGTTCCTGCACTTGTGGTACAGGAGGAATCGGAGTTTTTTTTGCAGGATAAACCCATGCCTGCAACGAGGGAAATGAGGAGTAGCTTTTTCATACAAGAAGTTTTTAAGTGAAAAATTGTTGGTTAAAAAAAGGTGTTTATAAATTGATATAGCCAAGCTACCACCGGGGATTGCCGCTTTAAAACTGAATTTCGCGGCCACCATCCCCTGATTTGCAGATATTACTAATCCGGGATTTTTGGGTATTGTTCATTTGCATAAAATCAAGTAACTTTTGAGTTCAGACTACCGGGTTGCAGATTTTACTAAAATTTCCCGGGGGTATTTTAACCAGCTGATGACCACTACACTTGCACAGGATTTCCTTTTCCAGCGCATTAAAGAAATGCTGCCCCAGCATATCTCCATGGTGGATGCTGTATCGGAAATACTGCATGTGAGCAGCGACAGTGCCTACCGTAGAATAAGGGGAGAAACTCCCCTGGTCCTGGAAGAAGCCAAGCTATTATGCGATCATTATCATTTATCACTTGACCAGCTATTGAGCATCAAAAGCGGGACGATCAATTTCCAGAATGTCCGGATCAACCTGGAAACTTATAAATACGATAAGTACCTTTCTGATCTGCTCCAACAGCTACAGCATATCGGTAACTTCTTCGAAAAAGAAATCATTTACCTCACGAAAGATGTTCCCATCTTTCATAATTTTTATTATCAACCCCTGATCGCCTTCCGCTATTTTTTCTGGATGAAGACGCTGATCCAGCACCCTGATTTTATCAACAAAGGGTTTCAATTGAACTGTGTTCCACCGGAGATCGAACAGTTAAGCCGCCAGTTGACAGTTGAATACGCGAAGATCCCTTCTACCGAGATATGGAACACCGAATGTGTCAATGCCGCTATCACCCAAATTGAATTTTATAAAGAGTCCGGTTATTTTTCTTCTTCCGCGGATATTAAAACGGTATACGAAGCGCTGGAAGAAACGTTTAACCACCTGCAGAACCAGGTAGAATATGGCTGCAAGTTCATGCCGGGGGAGAACCCGCAAACAAAAAAGAATAACTTTAAATTCTTCTATAACCGGGTTGTGCTGGGAGATAATACGATCATGGTCATTACCGACAAGGTAAAATCCGTATTCCTGAATTACGATGTGCTGAATTATATGACGACCCGGGATGAAGCGTTTTGCAATCCCAGCTACGGTGATCTGCAGAACCTGATGAAAAGAGCTACCCTTATCAGCCAGACCAGTGAAAAGCACCGGAATGTTTTTTTTAATATCCTGCTGATGAAAATAAAGGACCGCAAACGTAATTTATAGATCATGAATACCGGCGAATTGCAACAGCAGCTTTTTCGCGCTGTAAAAAATAAGATAGGGCCTTCCCTTTCAGCAGCGGATGAAATTGCCGGACTGCTGGATATCAGCGTGGACAGTGCTTACCGAAGGATGCGCGGGGAGATTACCGTGAACCTGGAAGAGCTTCACCTGCTTTGCAATCATTACCATATTTCACTGGACAAGCTGATGAACGTAGATACCGGGGCATTTTTGTTTGAAGGAAATTTCCTGGATACGAATAATTTCCGCTTCG
>JANMKG010000355.1:0-8458 GCA_031371915.1 Chitinophagaceae bacterium
CCAACTTCCTTATTTCTTATTCCTCATTTCTTATTTCTTATTATTAGAGCTCCACTCTTTCAGCAATCCTTCATACCTGACGTTCTCCAGGCTTCTCTGGTTGTACTGCCCGGCTTTGCTTTTCTGGCGAAAGGCTTCATAAAGGGTTACCGCGCAGGCCACACTTATATTTAGTGATTGAATGATTCCCACCTGCGGGATGATAA
The DNA here is from genome assembly GCA_031371915.1 of Chitinophagaceae bacterium. GTDB lineage: Bacteria > Bacteroidota > Bacteroidia > Chitinophagales > Chitinophagaceae > JJ008. Next base: position 207 of record JANMKG010000355.1, read on the forward strand.
AATTCCCGTCCGCCAAAGCCCTGATCTCTTCGCTCACCCCGCTGTGTTCATTCCCGAATACCAGTGCGATACTTTTTGTAAGATCGATGGCATGTAAACTCACCGCATCGCTGCTTAGATGCGTAGTTAAAATGGTTGAATAGTTTTTTCTAAGTAATGAGAAACACTCTTCTGCGTTATCGTACTGGTGAATGCTCAGCCATTTGGCAGCGCTGGAAGAACTTTTGGCCCCCCATTTCTTATGCGGGGGGATCTTTGTATTAAGGATATAGATATCCTGCAGCCCTACCGCATCGGCAGTTCTCATTACGGCAGAGATATTATGCGGATCAAATACATTCTCCAAAACAACCGTGATATCTCCCTGTCTTTTATCTAAAACAGATGTGAGTCTTTGTGTTCTTTCCGGGGTCATTGAATAAGAGTCCTTTAGCTTGTAAAACTCGTTAAAATAAGTATATTTATAGTTGGCGATTGATGATTTGTTTTTCGGCTAAAGCCTATTCAATAAATCAATCAATTGCCCCGGGCTTAAGCCCGGGGCAATTGAGGAACCGGGAAGGGCTTTAGCCCAAAATTGATTAATAAACAAACTTGCAATATGAAATACGCTCCTGTCCGGAATTATATCAACGGGAAATTCGTGGATGCTTCTTCCCAACGCACAATGGATGTGATATCTCCGCTGGATGGTAACCTGCTTTCCAAAGTACCCATGTCTACCGCTAAAGATCTTGATGAAGCTGTGAAAGCTGCCAAAGCCGCTTTCCTCACCTGGAGCCGGACACCGATCAAGGAACGAGTACAGGTTTTCTTTCGCTATAAAACCTTACTCGAAAAGCATCTGAAAGAGATGGCCGAACTCTGCAGCGAAGAAAACGGTAAGACCTATGGTGAATCGGTGGCCGAGATCGAAAAATGTATCGAGCTTACTGAATTCGCCACTTCCCTGCCGCAATTAGTGACCGGGGAAATTTTGGAAGTAAGTAAGGGAGTTGAATGCAGAACAGAACATGTACCACTGGGAGTAGTAGCCTCTATCGTTCCTTTTAATTTCCCTGCCATGGTTCCCAACTGGACCTTACCCAATGCGATCGCGCTCGGCAATTGTATGATCATGAAACCTTCGGAGAAAGTCCCGCTTTGTTGCGGCAAGCTCGCTGAACTATTAAAAGAAGCAGGCTTACCCGATGGGGTATTCAATATCGTGAATGGTGATGTAGAAATAGTCGAAGCGATCTGTGACCATCCCGGTATTGAAGCTGTTTCTTTTGTTGGTTCGACCAAAGTCGCCAAGATCGTTTATCAAAGAGCAACAAAGAGCTATAAAAGAGCGTTGGCATTGGGAGGTGCAAAAAATCACCTCATGGTATTACCCGATGCGATCCCGGGAATGACGGCACAGAATGTCGCCGCCTCCATGAGTGGTTGTGCCGGTCAGCGTTGTATGGCCGCTTCCGCCATGATCGGTGTAGGTAACGTGGACAGTATCGTTGACAAGATCTGTGAAGAAGCAAGAAAAATTATTCCAGGGGAAAATCTTGGTGCCGTGATCAGCAAGGAAAGTAAAGAACGTATTGAAAGATTTATAGGTGAAGCAGAAAGAGACGGGGCTAAGATTTTAGTGGATGGGCGCAATGCCAAAGTGAAAGGCAAAGAGAAAGGCACGTATGTCGGGCCTACGGTAATCGATTACGTAAAACCCGGGATGAGTGTAGCGACCGAAGAGATCTTTGGACCCGTGATCTCCATTATGCGTACAAATACCGTGGATGAAGCATTAGCTATTGAAAATGCCAGTCCTTATGGTAATGCGGCTTCCGTCTTTACCCAGAATGGTGGCATGGCCCGTTACATTATTGACCGCGCCAGTGCGGGAATGATCGGGGTGAATGTCGGCGTACCCGTGCCCAGAGAACCATTCTCTTTTGGCGGCTGGAATGAAAGCAAGTTTGGCGTGGGTGATATAACAGGAAAAAGTTCGATAGAATTCTGGACAAAGCTGAAGAAGAGTACCACCAAATGGAATGCGGAGGCGGGGGTGAATTGGATGAGTTAACCCTTGTCCCCTAAAGGGGAACCTGGATTGTAAAGGTTGTCCTTAATTGAATAGTATAAGAAACGAAGTGATCTGAACTATGATTTGGGGAGATCATCAGGATTAAAAGGGAATCGGAATGTGTTAAATCCGAAAAATCACTTAATCTACCCAAATCCAGGTTCAGACAAATAAAGTACGACGAATTGGAATGCGGAAGCAGGGGTGAATTGGATGAGTTAGGAGTTGAACGCTGATTATTATGATTTTTATGAGGTACGCAGATTAAAATCATAATTCCTTCTTATATAATCATAATAATCTGCGTTCATTACCAGAATACCTTCTATGATGATCAGGAAAATATTACTTATCACTGGTATATTATCGGCATCCACGATTTCCGGACAAACACCCGTGGATGTTGCTGAAAGCACTGTGAAAGTAAATATCCTGGGAGAAGAGCTTCTTTATTTTGGATTTGCCGAAGGCGATAAACTCATTTTTAGTTTTGAAGAAGCCAACGGCAAAGAATTGAAAGAAGTTGAAATTCTGGAAATGCCATCTACCTCCCGTTTTATTGATTACAAAACAAGCCGGATAAATAAAACAATTCTAGTTCCGCGAACAGGCATTTACAAATTCAGGTTTACCAACTCGGCAGGCATCAGTCCCAAACTTTGTAAATATAAAATACAAAGGATTCCTGCAGGGCCAGCTACTCAAAACTTTAATACCACCGTCTTCACGGGTGTATTCAATGACACCGCCTATACCACAGATAAAGAGGAGTACATGGCAAAGACAGATACGGTGATCAGCAATTACCAGGACAGGATCATAAAGTTGAACCCCGTCTCCAGCGCGGGTGGAAATAAATCCACCTTCAATTTTGTTTTACCAGAGAATGTCATCGGGTGGAGCTTTTATCTCTATACAAACCCTGCCGGTCAGCAAGCCTATGAAGAAGCCAATAAACAGGTTATTGCAACAGAAAAATCAATGATTGCAAAATTCCCGCTCTACACTGTCCTGGCGGCATTAACACTAAACAAACCTGTATCAATTAATAAAGACCAGGCTGGCGAACCCATTAATTACTGGATCATGGAAGGCGAAAATGCAGACCTGTTTTTATCCGGAGCGCAGTTCCGCTATATTAAAAAAGGGAAGGTCGTTACTGATTACGCAAGAATGGATCCGCGCAAAGGAAGCCTGTATTTCTGCTTTTCCAATGACAGTCCCACGAAGCTGGCGAGTATTACCGTTAAGATCAATATCGTACAGGTAAATGAAACCCTGCAAACAAGGGAAGTAAAAAGAATGCAGGTAGCCCCTAAAACTAAAATGTATTTAAAAAATTAATACTAATCTTAATAAAAGTAATTAATGAATACTAAAACAATCTCCAAACCATCAGGCTCTGAAACCCCTCCTGCGGAGGGGCTTGGGGAGGCTGTCATCCAGGACAACCTTGACTACACGTTGTTTTCCTGGAGCAAACAAAAAGGTATCGCCCCTATCGCCGTTCAACGTGCCGAAGGGGTGTATTTATACGACTACGATGGTAAACGCTATATTGATTTTTCATCAGGACTCATGAATGTCAATATAGGTCACGGTAACCAGCGGGTAACAGACGCGGTAGTAAAACAAATGCAGGAAGTGTCGTATGTAACTCCGAGTTGTGTGACGAAAGTCCGTGGTGAACTCGGGAAAAAACTAGCGGAGATATGTCCCGGTGACCTCAACAAATCTTTTTTTACTCTATGCGGCGCTACATCGATCGAAAATGGAATAAAGTTGGCAAGATTATATACAGGGCGGCATAAAATTCTTACCCGTTACCAGTCCTATCATGGAGCATCCTATGGTGCAATGTCTGCCAGTGGCGATCCGCGTAAAATACCCATGGATGCGCAACAGTCCCCCAATTTTGTCCATTTTGATCTGCCTTACTTATATCGATGGGAATACGGGGAAGAAACCCTGCTGAAAGAAGCAGTTGCATCCCTGGAAAGAGTGATCGCTTATGAAGGCCCGGTTACCATCGCTGCTATCCTGCTGGAAGGCGAATCAGGTTCGTCAGGCTGCCTGAAATATCCTGTAGGTTATTTGAAAGCCGTACGCGAACTATGCAATAAGCATGGCATCCTGCTGATCATGGATGAAGTGATGAGTGGTTTTGGAAGAACAGGTAAATGGTTTGGTTTCCAGAATCATGGCATCGTGCCCGATATGATCGCTATGGCAAAAGGATTGACCTGTGGTTACCTGCCCTTTGGTTGCCTGATGGTAAGCGATAAGATCGCTGCGAAATATGACGATACTGTGCTCGCACTCGGTCTTACCTACTCTGCCCACCCGGTAAGTTGTGCCGCCGCGCTAGAAACATTAAAGATCTATGAAGATGAGGGGCTGATCGAAAACTGTGTGGCCATGAGTCAGTATGTGAATGCAGAGGTCGAAAAATTAAAACAAAAACATCCCAGCATCGGTGATTTCCGGAATACCGGCTTATTAGGTTGTATTGAACTGGTGAAGAACCGGGAAACCAAAGAACCGATGGCGCCCTTCAATGCGAGACCTGATGAAATGGTGGTGATGAATAAAGTGGCGGCGAAGATCAAAGACCTTGGCATGTACACCTTTGTGAGGTGGAGTTATATTTTTATTGCGCCGCCGTTATGTGTAACGAAAGAACAGATCGATGAAGGATTAACGATCATCAGTGAGGCAATCACTATAGCAGATAAAGAAATAAGCTAGGAGTTTAAAAGAGTAAAAGGAGTAAAAAAGTGGCCCTCTCTCCTTATCTCTTTTGCCTCCTTAACCTCTTAGCCAAATGAATAAAGACAACGCCAATCTTTCAGAGTCTGAGAACCCCTTATCGGGGGGCAGGGGGTCTTCGTCTTCTCTCATCAACGAAGACCTTGCTCCTGTTCCGGCTTCCAAACGAACCTGGGGTACCTGGAACTATGCCGCGCTGTGGATCAGCATGAGTCTTTGCATTCCCACTTACACCATGGCCAGTTCCATGATCAATAATGGAATGAGCTGGTGGCAGGCGGTGCTGACGATCTTTATTGGCAATGCGATCGTTCTTGTGCCGATGTTATTGAATGGTCATGCCGGTGCGAAATATGGTATCCCCTTCCCGGTATTGGCAAGAGCCAGTTTTGGTACGCTAGGCGCTAATATACCGGCCATGTTACGGGCCATAGTTGCCTGCGGCTGGTTTGGAATCCAGACATGGATCGGGGGTGAATCACTTTATCATTTGATCAGGGCCTGGAATCCTTCACTGGCAGAGATCGACACACATTCACTTTTTCCGCAGGCCTTACCAATGGTATGTTTTGCTTTATTCTGGCTCCTGAATATGTTCATCATTTATAAAGGAGTGGAAAGTATCCGGAAATTGCTTGTATTTAAAGCTATCTTCTTACCCATTGCTGCCATTGCTTTGTTTTGCTGGGCTGTGATCGCCGCCAAAGGATTGGGACCTATATTAAGAGAGCCTTCCAAATTCTCGGACAGCGCTTCCTTCTTTAAATTCTTTTTTCCTGCCTTAACAGCCGTGGTCGGGTTCTGGGCAACACTTTCGTTGAATATTCCCGACTTCACGAGATACGCCAAAAGCCAGCAGGCCCATATCAGGGGACAGGCAATTGGTTTACCTCCTTCCATGACATTGTTCGCCTTCGTTGGCGTGGTGGTCACTTCCGCTTCGGCCATTATTTATGGAAGCCCTGAATGGGACCCGGTAAAACTTGCCAGCCATTTCAGCAGTAAACTGATGGTCACTTTCGCGATGATCGGAATTATCATTTCTACACTGGCGACAAATATTGCTGCCAATATTGTAAGCCCTGCCAATGATTTTTCCAATCTTTCTCCCAAAAAAATAAATTTCAAACTGGGTGGCTATATCACCGGGGCGATCGGTGTACTCATCTTTCCCTGGAAACTAATGGCAGATCCCAATGGCTATATTTTTACGTGGCTGATCGCTTATTCCAGCCTGCTGGGGCCCATTGGTGGAATCATGATAGCGGATTATTATTTTATACGAAAAAAAGAACTGGCGGTAGATGAATTATACCGGCACAACGGTAGGTATAAATTTTCCAATGGATTCAACCCGGTTGCCATTTTTGCCCTGGTACTGGGCATCCTGCCAAATGTACCGGGATTTCTTGTCAATATTAAAGTGATCGCAGCCGATGCCGCGCCCGGGTGGATCATCGACCTGTATCATTATGCCTGGTTTGTTGGTTTTTTTGTGAGTGGTTTTGTATATTGGATTTGTACAAATAAATCTCAACGCAAAGAAGAAAGTAGCAGAGTTTACGCAGAGACCTCTGCGTAAACTCTTTAACTCTTGTTCTCTGCGTTAAAATAAATTACATGAGTATTCTGATCAAAAACGGGAGGATCATCACCGCAACAGATGATTATAAAGCCGATATATTTATCGAAGGAGAAACTATAAAAATGATCGGGAGGGATCTCCCCGTCAAGGCCGATAAAGAGATCGATGCATCCGGCAAACTTGTTTTCCCGGGTGGTATCGACCCGCATGTACATCTCGATATGCCCTTTATGGGAACCTTCTCCTCGGACAATTATGAAACAGGCACCAGGGCTGCGTTATATGGCGGCACCACGATGGTGATCGATTTCATCCTGCAGAAACAAGGGAATTCCCTCCGGTCTGCATTAGAAGAATGGAAAGGAAGAAGCGATAATAATTGCGTGGGCGATTATAGTTTCCATATGGCGGTGACCGATTTCAATGAGAATACCTGCAAGGAAGTAAAAGAAATGATCGAGCAAGAAGGGATTACTTCCTTTAAAACATTTATGGCCTATAAAGGGGCTTTAATGATCGATGACCGGCAGATGATAGGATTGATGGAGGAAGTAAAGAAACACGGTGGCCTGATCAATGTGCATGCTACGAACGGGGATATGATCGATTACCTGATCGGTAAACACCGGGCGGAAGGCAAACTCTCTCCTCTTTATCATTATCTATCGCAACCCGAAGTAACAGAAGCGGAGGCCAGTGAACGTTTTGCCGATATGGCCAATTACACGGGCTGTCCGGGCTATATTGTACACCTGACCTGTGAAGGTGCCCTGAATGCTGTCCGCAATGCAACAAGAAGAAACCAGAAATTATTTGTAGAGACCTGTATTCAATACCTGCTTCTCGATGCGAGTTTGTACGAGCAGAATTTTGAAGGCGCCAAATGGGTCATGAGTCCTCCCCTACGCGAAAAGAAAGACCAGGCCACATTATGGGCCGGGATCAACCAGGGGCTGGTACAAGTGGTAGCCACCGACCACTGTCCTTTTAAATGGGAACAGAAACTGGTGGGTAAGGATGATTTTTCCAAAATACCTAACGGTCACCCGGCAATTGAGAACCGGATGGAATTACTCTTCAGCGAAGGCGTCAATAAAGGAAAGATAACGCTGAACAAATATGTAGAGGTAGCCTGCACCAACCCCGCGAAGATCTTTGGCATGTTCCCCCGCAAAGGAACCATCGCTGTTGGGAGTGATGCGGATATTGTCATCTTCGATCCTAAGGAAAAACACAGCCTGTCTGCAAAGACCCATCATATGAATGTCGATTATTCAGGTTATGAAGGATGGGAAGTGACGGGAAAGGTCAAAACGGTGCTGTTGAGGGGAAAAATCGCCATCGAAAACAATCAGTGTCTTATTGAAAAAGGATATGGTAAATTTATTAAACGGGAGAAAGTAGAAGGAAAAATATAGTCAGGAAGACCGAAAGTCCGGAAGTCGGGATGAATGACTCTGCAATTAATAAAACCTACAATTCAAAAAAACTCGTCTTTCGGACTTCTGGACTTTCCGACTTACGGACTAAAAAATAAATCATGCCAAGAATAATTAAATCAGGATTAATTCAACTCAGTCTTCCAAAAACCGAAGGCGAAGGAACCATCGCGGAGATCAAAGAAGCCATGGTGCAGAAACATATCCCGCTGATCGAAGAAGCAGGTAAGAAAGGCGTGCAGATTCTCTGCTTCCAGGAGATCTTCAATACCCCCTATTTCTGCCCCGGGCAGGATAAAGCCTGGTATGAAAGCGCGGAAACGGTTCCCGGACCTACAATCGAACGCATGCAGGAGTATGCGAAGAAGTATAATATGGTGATCATTGTGCCGGTATATGA
>JANMKG010000363.1:0-5051 GCA_031371915.1 Chitinophagaceae bacterium
CTCCTATTCTGAGTATTCCTTCCATAAATAAGAATTAGGGTTCAAAAAAAATTCCCGCTAACACATAAATTTATGATATAAGACGTAGCATTCAAAAAAGACCCATTGATAATCAAAGTCCCGACAGCATACATTTTGTACCTGCCTGCCGGCAGACAGGTTGTTATTAGGACAATCGGGTTTTGGCCCACAATAAAAAACTCCCCACCAGTGGAGAGTTTTTATTCTTAATGTCAATTCTTTTAAACCTCTATCCGCTTCATCTTCGGCACCAGGAAATGCATGATCAGCCAGCCCAGTAAATAGGCGGAAGCGCATACCGCGAACATGATATAATAAGCAGCTTCGATATTCCCGATCGCTCTGTAATGAACAAAGAGTTGTTTTTGTACCAGCAGGGAAAGCAAGATACCACCCAGCCCGCCAAACATGCCACCAATACCGGTTACAGAAGCGGTTGATTTTTTCGGGAACATATCACTCACCGTCGTAAAGATATTGGCGCTCCATGCCTGGTGTGCGGCCGCGGCAATGCCTATGACCATGACAGCCAGCCACATGTTTACCTTTCCTAATACCAGGGCAAAGACGATGGGTAAAACACAGAATGCATAGATCAGCATGGATACTTTACGGGCTTTATATACCGGCCATCCTTTCTTAATGAAATACATCGGGAGCCACCCGCCACCAATACTCCCTATCGTGGAAATAACATATACCGCCGCTACAGGCCAGCTCGCCGCTGTCAGTTTGATCTTATAAACGCTTTCAAAGAAATCGGGAAGCCAGAAGAGATAGAACCACCAGATCGGGTCGGTCAATAATTTACCGATAGCAAATGCCCAGGTCTGTTTATAGGTCAGTAATTTCCACCAGCTCAGTTTGGGACTGTTATCGTTAAGATCACCGGCTTCATCTTTATCACTTTGAATATAGGCCAGTTCGGCAGGAGAAACTTTCTTATGCCGCTGGGGAATTTGGTAAAAGATAAACCAGAAAATGATCCAGACGAACCCCAGCAGTCCTGTAATGATAAAAGCCCATTGCCAGTGCCAGTTCTCTATGATAAAAGGAATAGTAAGCGGGGTAACGATCGCCCCGATATTAGCCCCTGAATTAAATATTCCCGTTGCCAGCGCTCTTTCTTTTTTGGGAAACCACTCTGCCACTGTTTTTATAGCGCCGGGAAAGTTCCCTGATTCAGTAAGACCTAAAAATCCGCGGACAACCTGGAAACCCATGACTGAGCTTACAAGCGCAGTGCATACACCAGCGACACTCCAGAGGAGAGTATATATTCCATAGCCGATCTTGGTACCGAGCTTGTCAATGATCCTGCCAGCGAATAACATACCCAGCGCATAGAAAAGTTTGAAAGTGATCTCCACGTTAGCGTAATCGCCGTCTGTCCACCCCAGGTCTTTGGTAAAAGTGGATTTCATAAAGCTGATCACGTTGCGGTCGATATAGTTGATGGTGGTTGCGAAGAATATCAATCCGCAAATGGTCCACCGGTACTTTCCTATAGTTTGTTGCGTCATTAGCTATTAGTTTTTAGCTGTTAGCTATTAGTCGCTGACAGCAAAGTGATGATTGAATAGAATGAACTAAAAGCTTCCTTCGCTTTGCTCAGGATGACAGCTAATAGCTTACAGCTTATTTCTTTATCGAATTGATCAGTTCCAAAACCTTACGGGTCTCAGTTTCTATTGTTGCATACTCTTTTGTTTCCAGTAATTTCTTACTCACCAGTTTGCTTCCCATGCCCACCGCGATCACACCGGCACGAAACCAGTCTTCCAGGTTTTGCTTATCGGTTTCCACACCACCTGTGGGCATAAAATCAACTTTTGGAAACAATTCACGGATGCCAGAAACAAAAGATGGTCCCAGCACATTCCCGGGGAAAAGTTTGACCAACCTGCAACCGGCATTTTCGGCCACATGGATCTCGGTAGGCGTCATGCATCCGGGTATCCATAGTATTTTATTAATATAAGCCGCATCACATACACCGGCGTCGAAGACGGGGCTGATCAGGTAATCTGCCCCTGCTTCCATGAATTGATTGGCCTGCTCAGCCGTCCGGATCGTACCCACCGCCAGCAACAGGTCTTTCATGTCCTCATTCCTCGCTTTCACCAGGAGCTTGAAATTCCCGGGCGCTGCTTCACCACGGTTGGTGAATTCGATAGTTCGGATACCGGCTTTGTACAAGGCTTTGGTCACTCCAAGGCAAACTTCCGCATCGCTATGGTAGAAAAGCGGAAGCAATTTCTGCTGTTTGAGTTGTGCCAGTATGGATTCTTTTGTTGCCATGGTTGAATGCTTCATTTCATCGCTGAAAAAGAAGAAGAAGAAGTGTTTTGGTTCAGGAATTCTACTATATCGCTTTCGGTTTTGTCTGTCGCATCGCCTTTCACCTGCATCTTGCTCACTGCCGCGGCGGCGGCGAAATTTATGATCTCCTGCGGATCCAGCTGCTTGTACAAACCACGGATCAACCCGCCCATAAAACAATCCCCGCTGCCTACTTTGTCGGTGACTTTGTCCAATATGAATAACTTCGACACTGCTATTTCCTCCAGATGGTTCAATATAGCGAAATAAGCATGGTCCATCCGGAATGTAAATGCCAAGCTCTGTAATTTTAGAAACCGGGATTGTAACTGTTTCATGCTATGAAGGGAGGCCTGTATGAAATCTTCCCAATTTTTTCCTATGCTATCTTTTAAGGGTGAATCAATCCCAAGTAGTTGTTCAACTGCCCATATATTTCCCATTAATACATCACAATATTCAACAAGGGCTGGCATTACTTCAACGGGTTGTTTGCCGTATTGCCAGAGCTTAGCGCGGTAATTCAGGTCCACCGAGATCGTCAATCCTTTCGCAGAAGCCGCTTCCAGCGCTTCTTTACAGACCAGCGCTGCGTCAGTATTCAGGGCCGGGCTGATCGCGCTGAAATGGAACCAGGAGCAACCTTCCAGTGCTTTGCTCCAATCGATCATCCCGGGTTTTAATTCCGAGAACGAAGAATGGGCGCGGTCATAGATCGCGCCGGCGTTTTTCAGATCAGTGCCCTGTGGTAAATAATAAGTGCCGATACGATTGCCGGAGAAATGAATGGCCGAAACATCAATTTTTTTTGCCCGGATATCTTCAATGATCTCTTTACTGAGATTGTTGTCGGGGACCGCTGTAAAATATTTGGAAGGAATATTCCATTTGCTTAGTGCGGTAGCGACATTCAATTCAGCCCCACCTACGTACACAGGTACCTGTTCATTTTTTATCCATTCCCTGCCAAGTTCCGGGGAAAAACGCAGCAGGATCTCGCCAAAGCAAAATACAGTTCCTTTCATTCCAGCTTTATCATTCACCGTTTCACTCATTTGTTTATTTTAATTCAGCAATGGGTGCCGGGTCCATATCCGAAAAAACCTGGTTCTCGCCTGCCATACCCCAGATAAAACCATAACTGGAAGTACCGCAGCCAAAATGCATGCTCCAGGGTGCTGATATAACCGCTTCATGATTAGCAGTAACAATATGCCTCGTCTCATGAGGTTGTCCCATGAAATGAAATACACGATGATCAGCCGGCACATCAAAATAAAAATATACTTCCATTCTCCGTGTATGCGTATGAGGTGGCACCGAGTTCCAGACACTGCCATTCTCCAATACCGTTAACCCCATTACCAGCTGGCAGCTTTTGATCCCGTCAAGGTGAATATATTTATAGATCGTTCTTTTATTAGAAGTAGAAGCATCACCAAGGTTCACCGGCGATGCGTTTTCCCTGGTCATGAGTTTACTGGGATACTTGTGGTGTGCAGGAGCGGATAGCAAATAGAAAATAGCAGGATCTTTTTTGCTCTTGCTTTTAAATTTCACATCCCGGGTCTCCTTGCCGAGATAAACACAATCCAGTTTATTCAGGGCAAATTCTTTTCCATCCGCTATCACGATCCCGGGGGCGCCGACATTGATAATCCCCAATTCCCTTCTTTCCAGGAAATAGGCGGCTCTCAGTTCAGGATGATTGGGAAGAACCAATGTTTTAGTGACGGGCATAACTCCGCCGATGATCACCCGGTCATAATGGGAATACACCAGCCGGACAGAATCATCATGCATGAGTCGTTCCACCAGGAAATTCTCCCGGAGCTGGGGGGTGCTCATGGCGTTTGTCTCTGCAGGGCTATTTTGAAATCGTATTTGCATGTTTTTCTTTTGACCTCACCCCAGCCCTCTCCAAAGGAGAGGGAGGAAGTAACGTAATTAATTTTCCATCGGTTTTTTATCGGCCTTTTGTTTTTCGTCGAGGAACTGCCAGTTGAAATAGTTCTTTGCATTGTTGTAACAGATATCCTGCACTACTTTTCCTACCCATTCGATATCACCCGGTAATTCGCCGTTCTCGATCTCTTCACCAAACACGTTGCACAACAGTCGCCTGAAATATTCATGGCGGGGGAATGAAAGGAAACTCCGGCTGTCGGTGAGCATACCGATAAAACGGCTAAGTAATCCCATATTGCTGAGGGCATTGATCTGTTTGGTCATGCCATCCTTCTGGTCCAGGAACCACCAGGAAGAACCCCATTGCACTTTACCCACAGCAGTGCCATCATTAAAATTGCCGATCATCGTCGCGAATAATTCATTGTCGGCAGGATTGAGATTATAAATAATGGTCTTGGCGAGTTTATTATCCCTGTCAAGACGATCCAGGAATTTCGCCAGCGCTTTTGCCTGCGAAAAATCGCCGATGCTATCCCAGCCTGTATCCGGGCCTAACTGCTGGAGCATACGGGTGTTATTATTTCGCAATGCACCAAGATGGTATTGCTGTACAAATCCTTTTTCCCAATCCCATTCCGCGAATGTTACCAGCATCGCCGATTTGAACTTGCGGTTTTCTTCTCTTGTCAGCTCCCCACCTGAACGGATCTTGGCAAAGATCCCGGCAATCTCTGTTTGTGTATAGTCTTCCGCGTAGATCTCTTCGAGTCCATGATCGCTGACACTGCAATTATTGG
>JANMKG010000399.1:0-2414 GCA_031371915.1 Chitinophagaceae bacterium
CGGCGCGCCTCCTCGAAGGAGTGCTTCAGGAGCATCAACAAGTTCACTTGAGCGAAGCCATATCAATCACAAACCGGTACTTCACATCCCCTTTCAGCATTCTTTCATAGGCTTCATTAATATCTTTCATCGCAATCAGCTCAATATCGCTTACAATATTGTGTTCAGCACAATAGTCCAGCATTTCCTGTGTTTCGGGAATACCGCCGATCAGAGATCCTGCAAAACTTTTCCTTCCGAAGATGAGATTGAAGGCGGGAATCTCTGCAGGGGCAGGAGGTACTCCTACACAAACCATCACTCCACTAGTTCGAAGCATGGCCAGGTAAAAATTATAATCATGTGCTGCCGATACAGTATCGAGTATAAAATCAAAATATCCTGCTACCGTCTTTGTTTGTTCTTCATCCGTGGTAAGTACAAAGTTGTGTGCTCCCAGGCGATGTGCATCGGCTTTCTTCCATGCCGAATGGCTCAGCATCGTTACTTCGGCGCCCATGGAAGCGGCCAGTTTCACTGCCATATGACCTAAACCACCTAATCCTAATACGCCCACTCTTGTTCCCTTGCCAACTTTCCAGTGACGAAGAGGTGAGTAGGTCGTAATACCTGCACAAAGCAAAGGAGCTATTGCTTCCAGCGGTTGCTTATCCGAGATCCGCAGTATAAAATCTTCGTGAGCTAAAATAGTTTTGCTATAACCTCCGTATGTCGCCCCGCTGCCATCTTTTTCCATTCCGCCATATGTACCTACCATTCCATTGGAACAATATTGCTCCAGTCCATCCTTACAGTTATCACATTCACGGCAGCTATCAACAAGACAGCCGATACCTGCATGGTCACCTACTTTGAATTTTTTTACATGATCACCCACCGCTGTAACACGTCCCACTATTTCATGACCCGGAACAATGGGATAGACGGTCATGCCCCAATCATTGCGGGCAAAGTGCAGGTCGCTGTGACAAACACCACAGTACAGTATCTGGATCTGCACATCGTGGGGTTTAGGGTTTCTTCTTTCAATGGTCCATGATTCTAACGGGGTAGTGGCGCTTTGGGCGGCGTAGGCCTTGATGCTTGGCATTGTTACTATTTTTGAATTTCAACAAACATAGTCTTATTAAGCTGCAATTTTGTTATAAAATTTAATAACAGGCCACTTAAAAAAATAATCCTGCTTACTGTTCTAATGATTATCTTACTGGCGGTATTACTGGTAGCATTATATTTCCCCGCCAGGTTTATTCCTGCTAATCAACGGACTATTTATTATTAATTTTAAAAAAAGTTTTGTATGAAAAAAATTATTTTGTTTTTATTCTGCGGAGCCTTTTTAGGTGCCTGCAACAATGACAAGGACAAAAAGACCACTGAAGAAAAGGGAGTCATGACCGAAAAAACAACCGTGGACCTTCCTTATACAGCTTCCTATTCAAGTACCTTTTCCACGGATGTCTCGGATGCTGATCTGAAATTGGTATTGATGAGCTACAAAGACTGGGCTGATGGTAATATGGGCAATGTGGCGAAAGAATATGGTGATTCACTGATGTGGGAAAAACCCTCCGGCGAACACTACAATCTTCCTAACGCCGATATCATGAAGATCTGGACTACGTACAGGGATAGCCTGAGTTCCATAGCCATCGATATGCAGGCCTGGCATAAAATGAATGCCACCGATAAAAAAGAAGCGTATATCGTGACCTGGTATAAAGAAACCGATACGTATAAAAGCGGGAAAGCTGATTCAGCCTACTATCATGATATTAACCAGGTGAAAAACGGAAAAATTGTCCATCTCGAACAATATAAAAGACCAGCGAAATAACGGCAATACCTTTTATTATTAAAAGCCTCCGGACAACCGGGGGCTTTCTTGTTTTTATTTTCCTCCATGAATAAATTAATGAGGCAAAAAACCCCGCCAGGCCATTACCGGAACGGGGTTTTACAAATCTTATCTGTTTTTTATTTTAATAGTGACCATTTGAACGATCGTTCCTGTCATAGTTGCGATTGTCGTAACCACCATTGCGATCGTTACGTCCATAACCGCGATCCCTGCTCCTGTAGTCATTGCATCTTTCATAGACCGTGCTTATTTCCCACCGGCGCTCATTGTCCAATTGACGGATCATTCTTTGTTTTTCAAACCAGCTCATGTAGAAACTTCTTTTTACACGCTGGATCTTATAATCATACTCCTGGTTGATCCTTTCGATCATCATGTCCCTTCTTCTTTCCACGAAAGATCTATCGTTATAACGGCCGCCTTTTTCAAAGTAATCATTGGTTTGAACAACAACCCTTCCACGATCATAGCCTTTTTCAAAGTCATACTGGTCATTTTGCTGGTTGTTACGCTGGTCGAACTGGCGATCATACTGCTGATCATTTTGCTGGTT
>JANMKG010000404.1:0-10428 GCA_031371915.1 Chitinophagaceae bacterium
AGATATGCGGAGTATTACCGAAGACCAGGAAGCATCCAACGAGGAATTGCAAAGCGCCAATGAAGAACTCCTTAGCGGCAGCGAAGAACTGCAGAGCCTGAACGAGGAACTGGAGACCAGCAAGGAAGAACTCCAGAGTACCAACGAAGAACTGATAGTGTTGAACCACGAATTGATCGGTATGAACGAGCAGGTAACAACCGCAAGAAATTTTTCTGAAACCATCGTCGCCACCATTGGGCAGCCCCTGCTGGTGCTGGATAAAAACCTGCGGGTAAAATCCGCTAACCAGGCTTTTTACAAGATATTCCGGGTAAAGGAGGAACAGGTGGAAGGGAAATTAATTTATGACCTGGGGGATGGTCAATGGAATATCCCCGCTCTTCGGAAACTACTCCAGGAAATTCTTCCCCAGCAATCCACGATAGTTGATTTCGAGGTGAGCCATCATTTCCCGCATATTGGTGAACGGATCATGCTGCTGAATGCCAGCGAAATTGCCCCTGAAAAAACAACGCACAAATTAATCCTGCTTGGCATCACGGATATCACCGAGCAGGTTTTACTAAAAAATAAAGACACAGCCTTTCAAAATGAGCTGAAGAAAAAGATCGAAGAACGGACAAATGAGTTGAAAATTTCTAACGAACAATTCCAGGAAAAGAATAAAGATCTTCTGCGCCTGAACAAAGAGCTTGAATCATTCACGTATATCTCGAGTCACGATTTGCAGGAGCCATTAAGGAAGATCCAGACATTTGCCCAGCGGATAATAAGCAAGGAAGCTCAACTTTTATCGGAAAAGGGGAAGGATTATTTTCTCCGTATCCAGGATGCCGCCAGCCGTATGCAATCACTCATCGAAGACCTCCTCAGCTATTCCAGGGCAAACAGCCTTGACAAGGTGCTTGAAGAAACCGATCTTAACCAGGTTATTGAAGAAGCAAAAACAGAATTGGAACAAGTTATCACCGAAAAGAAAGCCATTGTACAAGCGGAAGACCTGTGTCCCGCGAAGATCAATCCCTCCCAGTTCCGGCAGGTTATCATTAATTTGCTGTCCAATGCACTTAAGTTTTCCCGGCCAGGCACCCCCCCGCGTATTCTCATAAAAAGCAAGGTGGCTAAAGGTCTTCAGCTGCTTAACGAAAATTCCTCTTTAGAGCCAACCCGGTTATCCCCGGAGAAATCCTACTGTCACATCAGCATTACGGACAATGGTATTGGGTTTGATCCAAAGTATAAAGAACAGATATTTGATGTGTTCCAGCGGCTTTACGGGAAAGATGAGTACCCCGGAACGGGTATTGGGTTGGCGATCGTTAAGAAGATCGTTGACAACCATGCTGGTTTTGTCATGGCTACGGGTGAGCCCGATAAAGGTTCCACTTTTGATATCTATATCCCGCATGCATAAATAGCCCGCGCTTCGAACCAATTAAAGTAAGATCGTACCCACCAGGAAAAAGCCCCTGGTAGAACAGGGGCTGGATGCACACTAACGGTTATCGAAAATGCTGACTGCTTGAAAACTGCCGTAAAGATGTTTTGTTTAAGCGGCACGCTGTTCCAAAATTCTAATATAATAATATAAAATTATCACATCCCGGAGATGGCAAATTATTGCGCCCAAAATAAACCGGGCAAACATTTCCCCTTCGTGTAGACCAGTTAATTGATCACTTTAGCTACAGTATACCCCTCCTATTCGTTTTGAGCCAGAATTATTACATACTGTTTTATTAATTTATAGAATTACTACTTTATACTTCCACAAAAAAGTTTGGATTAATCCTTGTTGCCTACACCAGCAACAGTAAAGCGTAAAAACTACCAGCCAGACTATTTCGTACCTAAAATGGAAGCAGGAAATAAAAAACATTACTAATACCTAACCCTCCCGGAAACCTCAACCTCTCATATCAAAAAATAAAATAATCCATTTCAACTTTTATAACCTTTATTATTCATTTTAAAATTTAAGCGTATGCCCAAGACCATTACATCAAGCGATGAAGCGCTTTTGTCATCGATCGCAGCCAGCAAATCCGTTTCCAGGAGAAAATTCCTTGGATACAGTGGTGCGGCTGCCATTGCTATGGCAGCTGTTGTTTCATCCTGCCACAAAGACGACAATAATAACAATGACACGGGTATCGACCTTGGAACTGGCGATATTGGCATTCTTAATTATGCCTATGCCCTTGAGCAACTGGAAGCGGCGTTTTATATTAGGGTAATGACATCACCTTACTCAGGTGGTTCTGTGGCCGAAATGGCTTTACTCGCAGATATAAGAGATCACGAGATCGCTCACCGGGAATTTTTTAAGAATGCGATCCCGGCGGCATCCCGTCTCCAGGACCTGACACCCGATTTTAGTTCGATCAATTTTGCGGACAGGACCAGTGTACTCGGAGCTGCGAAAGCCTTTGAAGACACCGGTGTCTCTGCTTACAATGGTGCCGGGAAACTGATCAGCCAGAGCGCCAATGGTATGGTATACCTGGGATTGGCCGGCAAGATCGTATCCGTAGAAGCCAGGCATGCGGCATATATCAGGGAACTGATAACCCCGGGGACTTTTGCTGACAGCACAGCGGTCAATGCGCAGGGGCTCGACCTGGTCGCCACACCGCTTCAGGTAGTGGTTATTGCCAATACGTACCTGACGACAAAGATCTCTGCAAGAAATTTACCAACCTCTTAAATCTACTTTTTATGAATGTAAAACATATATTGAACGAGATAGAAAAAACTGACCCGGAAGTATATGAGCGCCTGGATACCCGTCGCAATACGATGAAGCAATTTGCAGGATTCGCCGGGAAACTCGCGGCTCTTGCCGTTCCCATAACATTGGGAGGAATGTTTAAAAAAGCTTATGGTCGTGGTACCGGTATCGAAACCGTTATCGATGTCCTCAACTTTGCACTGACCCTGGAATACCTCGAAGCAAAATTTTACCTGATGGGAAATGCAGCGGCCACAGCTGGTACGCTCGCTATTCCTGCGGGAACAGAACGGTCTACTTTTCAAACGATCGGCGCCCATGAAACAGCACACGTTGCCTTTCTTAAAAGCGCAATAACAGGTGCAGGTGGTGTGCCGGTAGCAGAACCTGTGTTTGATTTTACGGCAGGTAATGGTTCAGGAGCAGGCCCCTTTGTTGGCGTTTTTACAAATTATGCGCTTTTTCTTGCCGTTGCCCAGACTTTTGAAGATACCGGGGTGAGAGCCTATAAAGGCCAGGCCACAGATGTGGACCTGATGGCGAACAATGATGTACTACAGGCCGCACTGCAAATACATTCGGTGGAAGCAAGACATGCGGCCCAGGTGCGAAAGATCCGCAAAGCCAATGGCGGCCTTGTTCCGGCGGGCGTTAATGTAAAACCATGGATCACCCTTAATCAAAGTGGCATCGCTTCTCCTGCAGTTCAGCCGAGTTATGATGGTGAAGAACTGACTGTACAGGCAACTATACAAATAGTAAATATCAACGGCCAGACTATTTCCGCGAGTGCAGCTTCTGAAGCCTTTGATGAGCCTTTGACAAAAGCACAGGTACTGGCCATTGTCGATCCATTTATTGTGTAATCTTGATTTGATAGAATAGTAACAAAAGGGTGATTGTTTAATCATCCTTTTGTTTTATAGTGAAAATAAGAATAAGCAAATTTGCGAGCTCCGCTGTCAGAAGCAAGTGCAGTTCAACAGCCCCTAAAACAACCAGGTAATAAACTTATAACACAACCAACCCAATCCGACGAAGAAACCCAGCAAGAGGATCACCACGGGAATGATCACTTTCGCTGCACTGCCCTGGTGCCTTCCTTCCGTATAATGTTCCTCCATCAGTTTCATGTTTCGCTGGTTTGCTTTAAATGCTACATCGAAAATATCACCCAGGACCGGGACCGCCCCGACCAGTGCATCAACGATGATATTGACTATCATTCTTGCTAACACAAACCCGCTGGCTCCTTTATTCATGGCGATGGAGATCATATAGCAGGAGATAAGAAAGGAGGCGAAATCCCCAACTCCCGGTACCAGCCCGATCACCGCATCGAAGCCAAACCGGATGGTTGTGCCCGGGATCCTGAATTGAGAATCCATTAATTTAGTTAGCGCTCTTAATTTTCGCAGGCCGGGTTGTTCTTTTTGTCGAGTATGCATTCAAGACATTTGGCTCTTATCTTGCTAATTTGATGCCGTAACAACGATGCAGGACATAAAAAAGGGTGATTTTTTACAGCATCACTTTTCACAAGTCGGAAGACATTCCGGTCAACTGTTCTCTCAAATGATTTTATATCAATTATTTACAAAGCCGGTTTGTGAATAACTCACCCGTGAATTCACCAGCCAAATAATACCAGGCACTTTCATCAAATTACCAATAAATCTAAATTCGAAAAAAATATTTGGTCGGTTTAATTTAAAACAGGGACATTGCTTTGTAAATCTGGTGACAAATAGTTTGAATATTTTTTTCGCTTTGCACTTAATTTCAATCAATTTTAGGTTTCTCATTTTGCTTTTACTTTATGAAAATCAGTGTCATTATCCCAACTTATTGCGAAATAGAAACAATTGGAAAATTAATTTCGCATATAAAAGCATTTGGTGGAGATAAGATCGCTGAAATTATTGTAGCTGATGGCCAAAGCAATGATGGCACATTAGCCGAAGCGAAGAAAAATAATGTAAAAGCTGTTAGTGCTCCAGTAAAAGGGAGATCCGCACAAATGAATTACGGAGCTTCATTATCAACGGGTAATATTTTATATTTTGTTCATGCTGATGCAATCCCCCCTCCTACATTTGCTGACGATATTATTAGTGCCGTTCAAAATGGCTTTGAGTTAGGCAGGTATCGCACAAAATTTGATTCCCCTAAATGGTATTTAAAGATCAACGCCTGGTTTACCCGGTTCGATTGGTTTATTTGCATGGGTGGCGATCAAACTTTTTTTATTACACGATCCCTATTTGAAAAAACAGGGGGCTTTGATAGTTCCATGAAAATCATGGAAGAATATGAATTTGTAAAAAGAGCCAGGATAAATCATAAGTATAAAATATTTTCTAAAGTTGCTTTAGTTTCTGCCCGTAAATACGATACTAATAGTTGGTGGCGGGTCCAAATGGCAAATCGTAAAATTATTACTATGTATAAGCAGGGAGCCACCCAACAGGAAATGGCGGATACTTATAAAAAAAAACTGCGTTACCGCTAAAAATCTTTTGCTATTCCTTACCTGTACTTGCTTGGCAGGAGAACTATTACCAGCGGTGGAACACTGGAAAACAGTTCCCTGGCCGGTTAGTACGGTATCTTTGATTTGGCAGGGTAAAAAAAAAATTTTTCCTAAACTTTCTTTATTACTGCTTCCAGCAAATCACTCAGCAACTTATCAGATTTTCCAGCCACTTCAATTATCTCGGAAATATTTACCGGCTTTAAATTGTCCGGATCACACTCATCAGTTATTACACTGATAGCTGCGCATTTAATTCCAATTTGGTTCGCAACAATTACCTCCGGAACTGTACTCATGCCTACCATGTCGGCACCAGTAGAACGAAGCCAGCGGTACTCAGCTTTTGTTTCCAGGCTGGGGCCCATTACTGAAACATACACGCCTCTTTTTATGCTAATATTCTGTGCGATGGCATTTTGTTCAATTATGTTCATCAACATTTCATCGTAAGGCTGACTCATATCTGTAAACCGTTGCCCGAAGGCTGGTTCACTTAATCCACGCAATGGGTTATCCGGTAATAAATTGATATGGTCTTCCAGTAGAATAAGGTCCCCTTTTTTATACGATAGGTTCATCCCGCCAGCAGCATTGCTGAGAAAAAGATTTCTTACTCCGAGTTCTTTCATGACCCTGACAGGAAAAGTAATTTGCTGCATACTGTAACCCTCGTAGTAATGAAACCGCCCTTGCATAGCTATTACCTTACTATTCCCGATAGTTCCAAAAATCAGGTTACCCTTATGAAATTCTACTGTTGCTTCCGGGAAATTAGGGATGTTAGCATAGGGAATAGAAACAGGGTTTATAATCTTTTCCGCCATCGCCCCGAGTCCGGTACCCATTACAATACCGACTACTGGTTGAGCAATACCAGCATTCCTTAAAAAAGAGGCGGTTTCTGTTACTAAAGAGGGTGTAATTTCCATAAAACAATATAGTAGATTTCAATCCTTTACCAATAAATTTACGTTTATATCAGGTCCGTAGCTACGATGTATTCATTTCTCAGCATGAAATTATGTTTCTTAATAATACTCACCTATTTCTGTTGCGGATTAAACGCACAGCCTGGTTATGCAGTTAATGCTGAAACAGGTGACTTTGGAATTAAAAAAATCCTGAATTACTCTTCCAAATCCGGTTCTTTTGGACAATTCAAAAACCAGTTATTGATAATTGATTTTTTTGGCACATGGTGTGTGCCTTGTGTAAAAGCATTGCCTCTTCTCACAGCTTTGAAGGATAATTTTAAAGATAAAATCAGTATTGTATTGGTATCGGAGGAATCACAGGATAAGTTGGAAAGCTTTATAAAAAAAAGAAGCCCCTTTAATTTCCCGGTAGTAGTGGATGAAGAAAAAATATTTATTACTCTTTTTCAACCACCTTCTTATCCCTATACTGTTATTGTTGGAAAAAATAATAAAGTCCTTGCCCTCCCTACCCAGGAAGATTTAACGGAAGCTAATATAAATAAGTGGTTGAAAGAACAGGAAATAACCACTCCAATAATAGTCAATCCAAATCAATCAAGCCCTGATTCATTTAATCGTACACTGGAAAATAAATTAAACAGTACGGATCAATCACAGAACAAATTAGTGAAGCTGTCACAGGATTTTATTTATGCAGCCAGGACAGGGGATGAAACAGGAGGGTTCATTACTCAGGTTCAGCAATTAGCCATGGATGAATTAATAGGTGCTTTAAAATCAGACGACGAGAAAAAAGCTTTCTGGATAAACCTTTATAACGCCTACACACAAGTAACACTAAAAAATAATCCGGGAAAGTATAAAAAAAGGAGCAAGTTTTTTGGGACTAAACAAATTGAGATTGCCGGAAATAAATTCAGTCTTGATGATTTGGAGCATGGAGTTTTAAGACGTTCAAAAATTAAATGGAGTCTTGGCTACCTGAATAAATTATTCCCTGGAAAAACAGAAAAAGCTTTGCGGGTTAACAAGCTTGATTACCGGATACACTTTGCATTGAACTGCGGAGCTAAAAGTTGTCCCCCGATTGCTTTTTATACATCAGAAAATATCAATCACCAATTAGAGATTGCCACCAGGGCATACTTAAAAAGCGAAGTGAATTATGATGAAAAAACAAATACAGTACAGTTACCTGCCATCATGAACTGGTTTCGCCGTGATTTTGGCGGTAAGAAAAAGATGATAACATTACTAAAGGATCTTTCCCTCATTCCAGCAAGCAAGAAACCAAAGATAAAATTCAATAGCTACGATTGGACACTTTATTTACAAAACTATAAATTATAAGACATGGCTAATCATTATTACAATGCCGAAGACCTCGGGAAATTTGGAAATGTTGGCGAATTTCAAAAGCCAATGGCAGATAAATTTTTTTCCTGGTATGGTGAAGTCTTTGCAGAAGGTAATTTATCTGCTAAAGAAAAATCATTAATTGCACTGGCGGTTGCCCACGCGGTGCAATGCCCTTACTGTATTGATGCATATAGCAGTGATGCATTTGAAAAAGGATACAGTGAAGCGCAGATAATGGAAGCAGTGCATGTTGCCGCTGCCATTAAAGGTGGTGCAGCATTAGTACATGGTGTGCAGATGATGAATAAAGTGAAAGAAATCTCGATGTAACTGTGTGCAGCTAAACTACCAGGGAAATGAAATCTTTAAAAGCCCGGCATCATATTCTTGCTGATACCAATGAACAGAAAGAAATATTGGAGCATGGTATCAATCATGACGATGCATTTAAACTTGTCCCGTTTCAACAGAAACTGGATTTGTCGGGTTTATTTCCACTAAGACCGATAGCTCTTGAAGTTTTCCAGGTTAATGTCGGTAAGATGTGCAACCAGGTTTGCAAGCATTGCCATGTGGATGCAGGACCAGACAGGAAAGAAATAATGACAAGGGAAACTATGCAGCAATGCCTCGATATACTCGCAGTTAATCCTTCTTTCAAAACAGTTGATCTTACTGGCGGTGCCCCAGAATTGAATCCTGATTTCAGATGGTTTGTGAATGAAATAAAAAAACTAAAAAAGCACATTATCGTCCGCTGCAATCTCACGATCATTTTAGCGAATAAAAAATATAATGATCTTCCTGAATTTTTTAAACAACATAGTATTGAAGTTGTATCATCACTCCCTTTCTATTCGAAGCAGAGGACTGACCGGCAACGTGGAGATGGTGTTTTTGAAGATTCCATCAAAGCGTTGCAAATGCTCAATGCAGTGGGTTATGGAATGGAAGGAAATGAGTTAAAATTAAATCTCGTTTATAATCCTGCAGGTGCATTTTTACCCCCGTCCCAAACGGCTTTAGAAATTGAATTTAAACAGGCATTAAAAAAGGATTTTGGTATTTTATTTCATTCCTTGTTTGCAATCACCAATCTGCCTATCAGCCGTTTTCTTGACTATTTATTGCAAAGTGGCAATTATGAAAAGTACATGGAAAAATTGATAGCTGCTTATAATCCTGTTGCGGCAGCCAACGTCATGTGCCGCAATACGTTGTCGGTTAGTTGGGATGGATTCATTTACGATTGTGATTTTAACCAGATGCTTGATATGAAAGTGGATTGCTCATCTAAGCATATTTCACAATTTAGTTCTGCATTGTTAAGTAAAAGAAGTATAGTAGTTAACCAGCATTGCTATGGCTGTACGGCTGGTGCAGGCAGTAGTTGTGGTGGTGCAGTTACGTAATTAATAAAATAAACATTGGGCTCACTTAAAAGAGATGATATTTTTATTTCCCGGTCAACCTGGTTTTATGATGGTGGTGGATGCTGCTAAAATATTTTATGAAAAGTGCAATTATTCTTTTTGTCCGTAATCCAGAGTCAGGCAAAGTAAAAACAAGACTTGCAAGTGAAATCGGCGATACCGCTGCACTCAAAGTTTATATTCAACTATTAAAACATACTCATGCTATTACATGTGATTTGCCTCATGATAAATTTGTGTTCTACACCGACTCAATAAACCAAGCTGATATTTGGGAGGCGGAATATTATTTTAAGCGTCTACAAGTTGGTAATGACCTGGGAGAAAGAATGCAAAATGCATTTCAGCTATTATGCGATACCGGATATGAAAGGATTGTTATTATTGGCAGCGATTGTCCCGGACTTACCTTTCAATTGATAGAAAAGGCATTTGATTTACTGGACTCGGCTAATGTGGTGCTGGGGCCAGCAACAGATGGAGGATACTATTTGCTTGGTATGACTTTTATGATCGAAGAGCTTTTTAAAAATAAGAATTGGAGTACAAGTTCTGTACTTACAGATAGTTTGACTAGTCTAACAAAGAAAGGTATACACTATTCCTTGCTTCCTGTCTTACAGGATATTGATACAAAGGAAGATCTCGTTCAATTAAATTATGCAGTACCTGAATAACCTACCTATTGAATTCCCTGGTCGAAAAAAATTTCGCAGGTAATTGTGTGTAATATTGCGATTGATATAAGGGACTTACAAAAAAGGAAATATTTACAGAAAAGCAGCATGGGCTGTTCTCTAAAATAGAATCTTGATCAGGAATCAATAAGGTGTAAAAAAAAACCTTGAGGAAATTCTCAAGGTTTTGTCGGGAAGACATCCCGCCGTTGGCGGGAGAACCTGCGACCCCCTGTTCCCAAACCATCCCGCAAAAAGCGGGACGGCCGCGGCGGGGCTACTTCCCTTCAATCAATTTTTTAAATGCTTCACCCCCCTTCCAGCTTTTGATTTGTGTTTCCCTTTTCAAAGCATCAACCTTCGTCAAATATTCTTCAATTAAAATCAATTTGAACGGGATCCTTGCCTTAGTCGACCTTTGCAATCCTGCGTTATGAAATTGAAGACGAGCGGATACATTTGAAGTACTTCCAATGTAATACCCGTTATCTTTTAAGCTTAATATTATATACACATAATAAGGCATAAAAAAAGTGGCTCTTTAAAAACTTTCAATCTTTGCCGGGAAAACATCCCGCCGTTGACGGGAGAACTTGTGACTCTAAGGTAAAATGTTGATCAGAACACAGTAAGGTGTAAAAACAAAAAACCTTGAGAAAATTCTCAAGGTTTTGTCGGGAAGACATCCCGCCGTTGGCGGGAGAACCTGCGACCCCCTGTTCCCAAACCATCCCGCAAAAAGCGGGACGGC
>JANMKG010000415.1:0-13768 GCA_031371915.1 Chitinophagaceae bacterium
TGGCGCAGCCGATGAAACAGTAAATACCAGTACAAATAGTCCTGCAACGACAAATGGCGAAACAACAGTTATGACCGGGAGAGAAACCGCCGGTGCTACGGTTAAACAACCCGGAAACAACCCACCCGCTAGTTCCGCGCCTTCCGGAACAAGGGACCTGGTAATTCAGCCCAAAAAAGTTCAGGATAACGGCGATGGGAAAAAAGATCTTGCACAGGAAGGAGTAAAAACAGAAGCCAAAGAAAAAGCCAACGGGTATGCAGATGTTACCGCTGCTGATAAAGATGTAGTAAAAAGACAGGCAGCAGAGCAGCTAGAAGACAAGGCCAATAACAAAGCCATTACGGCCAATCGTAAAGCTGAAGAGCAATATTACCGTAACCAGTCCCGTAATACATTCCGTGGCCGGGTAACTGATGCATCCAATGTAGGAGTACCTTTTGCCAATGTGACCAATATACAGGACAATGCGGGAACTTATACCGATGCAAACGGGAATTTCATACTTACCTCCCCTGATTCCGTGCTAACCGTGAATATTCGTTCGATTGGCTTTGAAAACAACAATGCCCAGCTCCGGAATGATGTTAGCAGCAACAAAGTGGTGTTGCAGGATGACCGGAAAAGCCTGAACGAGGTAGTGATCAGCCATCAAAAACCCAATACGGTAGCAAGGGCAAAGAATGCCGATGTAAAACTGGAAGAACCCGAACCTGCAGATGGCTGGGATAATTATGATACCTACCTTACCAATAACCTGAATGTACCCGAAGAATACAAGACCAAACAAAGCAATACCGCTTCCGTAGAATTATCTTTTGAAGTAGATAAGAACGGTGAACCCATCAATATAAGAGTGGAAAAATCGCTTTGCGCTACCTGTGATAAAGAAGCCATCCGGCTTGTAAAGGACGGTCCTAAATGGAAACGCAAAGCCCGTAAGGGACGAACCACTGTTACGATCAATTTTTAGTTCCTTATACTCGGCATTCCTTTTTACAAGTAATTGTCATTTTAAAAAAACAGTTTATCTAAACGCAAAGAAAGGAGAACACAAAGTTCGCGCAGAGAACTCTGCGTAAACTTTGTGTTCTCTTTACCTCTGCGCTTAACATAAATTCAAACTGGGGATCACGGCTTATGGCTAACTACTCCTGCCCTTCCCTTACCTTTGTCCTCCTAAAACTTGCTAATTATGAAAAAGGTAGTTGCCGCAGCAATCGCTGTGTTCTCGTTAATTGTTACACAAGCCCAGTTAAAAACACCTGCTCCGAGTCCCACCCAAACCATCAAACAGGATTTTGCTCTTTCCTCGATAGAACTTTCTTATTCCCGTCCCGGGATGAAAGGAAGAAAGATCTTTGGTGATCTTGTTCCTTTTGGAAAGGTCTGGCGCACGGGTGCCAATAACGCCACCACGGTTAGTTTTGGTGAGGATGTTACCATCGGCGGGAAGAAAGTGGCTGCTGGTAAATACGGCTTATTAACGATCCCTGACAAGAACAGCTGGACCGTTATCATTACAAAACAACTGGATGTAACAAGTCCCGCTGCTTATAAACAGGACCAGGATGTGGTAAGAATAATGGCGGAGCCCATGAAGATAGCGGGCGATCCGCTGGAAAATTTTACTATCCAGTTCGCAAATGTAAAACCGGCTACCTGTGACATACAATTAATGTGGGATAAAACGTACGTCTCCTTACCCGTTACCGTAGATGTAGAGACGAAAGTGATGGCACAGATCGACCAGCAGATGAACAAAGACAACCGTCCTTATTACAATGCGGCCTTGTACTATATGGACAATGGGAAAGACCTGAACCAGGCACTTGCCTGGTTTGATAAGGCCGTTGAAATGCAGCCTGACGCTTACTGGATACATCATCAAAGAGCGAATTGCCTGGCCAAACTGGGCAAAAAGGAAGAAGCTAAAACAGCCGCGGAAAAATCAAAAGCACTTGCGGTGACAGCAAAGAATGATGATTATGTGAAACTGAATGAGAAATTGCTGGTGGAGTTGAATAAATAAGCCGACGAGGGGCCCAAGTAATTTCAACACAGAGGCACAAGGATACAGAGTTACACAGAGATTTTTAGAATAGATTTCTCTGTGTAACTCAAAAACTCTGTGGCTCAGTGTTGATTTTTTTTGACAGCAAGACGTTTAGTAATATACTAAATAAGATCACGCCGAGGGCGCCGATGGGATTGAGCCAGAGAAAACCCATTTTAAAGACTCCGAACTTGGTAAGAATGAATACCGTGAGTACCAGTAACTCCGCCAGTATCGCGGCCCAGAAAACTACATGACCGCTTTTAATTCTTTTTATAAAGAAAGCTACCAGGAACACTCCCAGTATCACTCCATAAAAAAGAGAACCCAGCACATTTACTGCTTCGATCAGGCTGTTACCGATATTGTAGGTGAACATGGCAACGATGATGCAGAAAATGCCCCAGGCCAATGTATACTTCTTTGATAAGCGGTATTCATCCTCGCCGCTTTCTTTCTTTTTGGTAAAGCGACGGTGAAAATCGATCATGGTGCAGGAAGCGAGCGAATTGATCGCCGCGGCAATACTTCCCCAGGAAGCCAAAAAGATAATAGCGATCAGCAAGCCGACAAGCCCTATGGGAAGATTATCGACCACAAAACGAAGAAAGATATAATTTGTATCGTTACCATCTCCCCCCACCGCTTTTGTTCCCAGCCATTTTTTTACTTTTCCTCTCAGGCTGTCGGCGGTTTGCTGCAGATGCCGCAGTTGAGTTAATGAACTTTCCTGTAAGGTTCCATCTTGGACATCTGAAGCCCTTGAATAATCAACCACAGCCTGCTGCTTCTGTACAGTGATCACATCATACTGCTGTTGTACCAGCAGGAAAGAATCCTTATAGACAGATCGTTCCAGTTTTTTTACCTGCACGTCGTTAAAAAAGATCGGGGCCTTATTGAACTGGTAAAACGTAAAGACAAGTGCCCCGATCAGGAGTATCGCGAATTGCATCGGCACTTTCACGAGACCGTTCATGAGCAGTCCCATACGGCTTTGTTTCAGCGAACTGGCGGTGAGGTAACGGCCCACCTGTGACTGGTCGGTACCAAAATAAGAAAGCGCCAGGAAGAATCCACCCACCAGGCCAGTCAATAAATTGTACTGGTCACTCCAGTTGAATTTTCCTTTTTCAAAACCGGTAGTGATAACATTTAATTTTCCCATTTTGCCACTTACTGCCAGGGCATCCGCGAAACTTACATTAGCAGGGAGCATATTCACCACCATATACCCTGCGAGGAACATTCCCACGAAGATGATCACCAGTTGCAGCTGCTGGGTATACGCTACCGCTTTAGCGCCCCCGCTCATTGTATAAATGATCAGCAGGCCCCCCATGAAAATATTTGTATAATAAATATTCCACCCAAACAAAGAAGATAGAATGATAGAAGGCGCAAAAACACTGATACCCGTGGATAAACCCCTGGACAATAAAAAAAGAAAAGAAGTCAGTGTCCTTGTTTTGTTATCAAAACGGTTCTCCAGGTATTCATAGGCGGTGTACACTTTTAATTTCCTGAAGATGGGTACAAAGAAAATGCAGATGACCACCATCGCCAGCGGGATGCCAAAATAATACTGTACGAACCGCATCCCGTCGGTATAAGCCTGGCCTGGTGCTGATAAAAATGTGATGGCACTGGCCTGTGTACCCATGATACTTAATAAGACCAGTCCCCAGGGCATACTCCGGTTGGATAGAAAATAACCATCAAGGTTATGAGAAGTACGGCTTTTGTACAAGCCATACGTGATAATGGCCAGGAGAGTGACAACCAGGACTATCCAATCCAGCTGGCTCATACCCCTATCCCCTGAAGGGGAATTTTAAATTCAATAATAATGCTGTTTCGCATACTATTTGAAATATCGCGTAAACAAATAAAATAATCCAATAAGAACAATAAGAAACCCTATCACCAGTGTATACCAGTAATTCCATTTCCCGAAGAATGGTGCTTTATCGTTATCCGGTGCCTGCATATTCTATTTGCGTGTGGTCCTTAACCAGCCTGTTGCCACGATCAGGATTCCCAGTACCATCCCAATCAATATCCCGATCCTTACCCGCTTGATCATAATACCAATTGCTAACCCGAGGATAATAGCAAAAATAAAAGCCATCTCTCCTCTTTTTGTATCTGGTTTCTTATTGTTCATTTTTGGGAGCACGAAGAACACAAAGTATACACAAAGTACACTACGTTATCTCACTCTAATTCAAATGTCTTTGTATCCTCGTGCTGGTTTTGTTTATTATAATTTTAG
The DNA here is from genome assembly GCA_031371915.1 of Chitinophagaceae bacterium. GTDB lineage: Bacteria > Bacteroidota > Bacteroidia > Chitinophagales > Chitinophagaceae > JJ008. The sequence continues at coordinate 4,332 of JANMKG010000415.1, forward strand.
GCACAAAGAAAACAACGCTACCGATTCTGTAGGATAACTTGTCCTATTATATCTCTTTGTGTTCTTCGTGTATACTTTGTGTTCTTCGTGCTCCTCCCCTTAAAATCCTTTCTTCTTATTCAATGCAATGATATTGGCCAATAATCGATAAGCTCCCGGCACACCTGCAGGTAATTCCCGGAAGAATACAATACCTGTGTAGGTAAACCAACCCTTACCATACCTGGTAACGATCAGGCTCCCGTCATCCGATTTCTCGCCGGGGTCACTCATGCCGATCAGCTTCTCAAACTTACCGCTTGTATCGCTGGCGTGATAGATACTTCTTTCCTGTATCCAGCCTTTAAAATCCTCATCAGTTATTTTATTCGGGAAATTAAAAACAGGGTGCTCTGGTTTCAATAAAGTCACTTTTGCATTTTCATCTGTTACCCTGTTCCTGGTGATATCAAAATTATAAGGACCGATCTTAGCTCTTACAGGACCGATCTGGTTGCTTGTATTGTATTGCACAACCAGGTTGCCGCCATCATTCACATACTTCATCAGTTTCTCATAATGCTTGTTAAGCCAGTCATTTGTATTATAGGCACGTACCCCGGTTATAATACAATCGAATTTATCCAGGTTGTTCTTTGTCATTTCTTTATCCGTCAGCATGTTTACCTCGTAACCCATTTCCTCCAGCGCTTCCGGCACTTTATCGCCTGCTCCGGGGATATAGCCGATCTTTTTATTGTACGTTTTAAGATCAACTTGCATAATGCTCGTTCGTGCTTCCCTGAAATAGGTAATATAGGGAATATGATTATATGATATTTGCTTTCTCAACCCTGCGAAAAAAGGTTTTTTGTCCTTCAGCACTACCGCTGTAATTACGTCCCTGCTGTTTCTTGCTTTGTCTTTTGGCTTAAAATAGGAAGAAGAATAATTCTCCCGATTTTGAAATGTATTATATGTAAACCCCGTTCTATCTACAAACCAGTTATCAGGATAATTCAATGCGACAAGATAAGATGTACTATCTTTTTTTAGATTTGTTTTGAAATGAAGCTGAACCCTCGTTGCACTATCCTTGAGAGAAAGGTTAGTTTCATTTACAAAATCAAATTCTACAGGAGGCAGGAGCACCAATGGTTCATAAAGTTCTCCCATTACAGGGTCGGTGAATTTATATTTTACCGGTCTGTTGAAAGTAAAATCCTGCGCTTCTATGTTCACCTTAACATTTGCCGTAAATGCAGCATCCACATCCGCCTGCCCTATCTTCTGCTGGTCGTTCACATTGAAATAACCGGGCTCCATTTTGTTTTCCAGCCAATAAGGCTGGGTGATCGCTTTGGAAGATGGAACAAAAAAAGTCTTTGCGAAAACCTGGTTCTTATTTTTGGACAGCGCAAGGTTCATAACAGAATCAAATGCATCGACCCTTATTTCTTTCAGGAGCGTATTCGTGCCCAGCCGGTTATTAAATACAAAATTGATCCTTACCGAATCGGTTTGCACCGCGAATTGTTCAGAAGCCGTCGCATCGATGAATAACCCGCTGCACTGTTCTATCAATTGCTGAACTTCTTTGAGTTTTTGTGTTTTCCAATAGCCGTCGGGAAGGCTGTAGATAGCCTGGTATAATCTTACCAGTCCTTTTACGGAGCGGTCCGGCCGCAAGAGATCAAACCCTGCTGCGATGCTATCAACGATGGTGGGAATTAATTCCGCGCCTGTTACTCTTTTCCAGCCCAGTTCCACCCCGTTCATTATATCATCAGACGGAGCAGTTCCACCGGTTGTTTTAAAATATTCCAGCGCTTCGCCTCTTGACGCGGCCGAACCAAAGCCCTGGCTTTTATGATTGCTGCGACTGATCGCCGCGATCTCGCCATAACTTTTTCCCAGCAGCGGGTTATAACCTCCTACATCAAATTTGAACTGGTCGGGGCTGGTAAGGTTGGTGCCCCCGAAATTAAAAGAGTTCCACAGGATCCTTTTGGCCTGCCAGGGTTGCACGTATTTTAATTGTTCCGGGAAACGATTCGGGTCTGCCGCGGCAGTAAATGCTTCATTCGCTAAAATGGCGGAAGCTGTATGATGACCATGCCCCCCTTCACCTGTTGTAGGGAATCTTGTTATAATAACATCTGGCTGGAACTTTCGTATCACCCAAACCACATCGCTCAATATCTTTTCTTTGTCCCATTTGGTAAATGTTTCTTCGGGATTCTTTGAAAAACCAAAATCATACGCACGGCTGAAGAATTGTTCGCCGCCATCGATCCGGCGGGCACTTAATAATTCCTGTGTGCGGATCAGCCCGAGATCGATCCCCTGTTCGTCACCGATCAGGTTCTGGCCGCCATCCCCCCTTGTCAGTGACAAGTAACCCGTCCGGTACATCCTGTCTTTGGAAAAATAGGCGAGCAGCCGGGTATTCTCATCATCCGGGTGAGCGGCTACATATAAAACGGATCCCAGCACATTTAGTTTACGAATGGCCAGGTATATATCGGCAGAGGTCCAGCTGGGAGGAGCCTGTGAAAAGACAGGAGATGCAAGGCAGCAGGCGGAATAAATAAGGAGTAAAATTTTTCTCATTCCCTGAATTATTCAACGAATATAAAGGCTATTTATGAAGCGACTAAGACCGGTCGTGTAATTATGCGTTAAAGGCGGTCTTAAAAACAAAACTCCCGGCAATTTTACGCCGGGAGTCTTTTCTACTAAGCTGGAAGGATCACTTGTTTTCCACTTTAAACCCGTTATCGTCAGCATAGCTGCGCTGGGCTTTTTGCATATCGTCGATTATGGTTTGCTTTTCATCCACCAGTTTTTGGAGGTTGTTTACCACTTCCTGTCTTGCTTCATCGGTGGGTGCTTTTCCCATCTCTTTATAGGTAGTGTAGATACTTTTTATATAGTTAAAATAACGAAGGGTAGCTGCTTTGAATGCTTCCACCCCTTTAGCTTTGGGCATCTTCATAGCATTGATCTCATCGATCTTTGTTTGTACCAGTTTTTCCATCTTTTCCCCGGCCACTACGATACTATCATAGTTACCTGCTGATATGTAGGCTCCCACCTTACTTTCGGTTGCTTCAATATCCGGGGTGAGACTTCTTTCCTTTGCAACGATGTCCTGGCTGTAATTATAGGCTCCTTTTGATTTGCAGGAAACCAACGCTGTAAACAATACAGCCACAAGCAGTAGTTTTTTTAACACGGTGTGTAGTTTTAGTGAAGAATAGGTTTGAGTAAAGATAAATTTAATGGCCCTTTCCGTCCTACTATTTGGGGCTTTTTCTTTTTCCACGTTTATTGTCCTACCAGGAACACTGCATTACAGAACATTAGTTTACCATTCTCCCAGAACCCACGGTATAATACCTCACCGGCAAGATAGGTGACGGACCCGCGTCCAATTTCCTGGACACCAAATAATAACCCATCGCGGAAATTAGCTTTCTTCTCCGCCCCGATAAATCCACTGACCTGGTTGTTCTTTTTGATCACTCCCACATTCCACCCGTTTTCTTTAAAGAATTCGTACACCCTGTCCTCAAGTTTCAATGTATAAAAATAAGGAGGATACCCAAAAGCAAGCGGGTGGGTATTATCCAGGTCCACTTTGATAATAGCACCCGGCACATCCGCCGAAGCGGCTTCCCGTTCACGATCACTGAATTTTTTTAAAGACGCGTACAAACTATCCTTACCGGGTTTATCATCAGTATCATCCTTCTTTAATTTGATACCGAACTCGGCTTTCGCCAGCTGCGCGATCGCTTTGCGCATAGCGATCAGTCTTCCTCCTTTGCTGACCCACTCTTTCAATTTCTCCACATTGGCTTTGTCATTGAGAAAACTGTAATTATTCCCGTCCGGCATAATAAGTACGTCGATTTCATTCCAGTCGATCGAAGCAAGATCAGCCGCGTTGACAAGCGTGACCGGGTAGTTGATCTGCTGTTCAAAGAAATGCCATACTTCCCCCGCGGCACTTGGGTCTACACCCTGGCCTGTTGCCAGCGCTACCCGCGGTCCCTTTAACGAATGTATCTTATTGCTCCCGAGATCATATCCTTTGTCCACGAATCCTGTATTGATAGCTTCTGGCTTTATTTGCTCATTGCTGCAAGCAAGGAGTACAATATTCCAAAGGTTCGCGCCAAATTTTCCATTGCCATTTTTCAATACGATAACAGAACCCCTGTTAAAAGATTGCCCGTTCACTTCGAAGGGTTCTTCCGCATAACGGAGCAGTACACCTTTTTTCAGCAATTCTGTTACCACCCTCACGCTTTGCAAACCTTCCCAGCGGATCACATAACCAAAATCAGTTTTAGCCGGGGACGTATTCCCTTGCTTAGTAACTGCGCCGGAAGAACGCAGGTTTTCCTTAACTGCATAGGCATCGAGTCCATATACATAAGGCAAGGACCACGCGGTGATATCGTAGGTGATAGAATCTTCCAAATGACTGCTGGGTTCCATTAATGCTTTTACCAGGGCGCCTTTGGGTTGCACACTACTGATCAGGACATCTTCCGCGGAAAAGTTCAATGCTTCCTCTTTACCCGTATTATAATGATAACCCTTTCCACTGCCGGGCGCTGCAGCCGAATAACTAATCCCGTTCCTGTCCAGTAAAGCCAGTAAGGATGTTAATCGCTGGCCATCCAGGTTTCCCTTCTTAATGATATAAGTTTTGTATTCCCCCACTCCATTGGCAGCAGCATCATTAAAATATTTATGGAACTCTTTGATCAATTTCCCTGCATTCTGGGAAGCTACTTCAATAGTGCTTAAGCCCGTTGTATAATGATGAAGTGCCCTGTCGGCAAGGGTAAGCGTATCTCCCTGTACTTCCAATGTGCTTAACCCGCCCGCCGGGCCACCTGCCTGTTCATAGGTCATGCCAATAGCCCCGTTGAACATGGGATACGTATCACCATAAGAAGGGTAAAAAAGATCGAATACTTCTTTTGTAAAATAAAGCCAGCTATTAGCATCAAAATACTTTGCATGGTTCCTCCCGATCATTACCTGGAAAATTCGCTGCCATGACGTGATCACATCATGGTAAGAGGGGGCAGCCGGTGCAAAATAATAGGGCGCGTCAACTTGCTGTTCGTGGTAATCCACGTGGATCTGGGGCAGCCATTGATTATATAATTTTATATGTTGTTGTGATTCCACCTGTACCTGCCAGGCCCAGTCACGGTTAAGGTCAAAATTATAATGGTTGGTCCTTCCCCCGGGCCAGGGTTCATCGTGTTCTCTTGCCATTAATTGCGGGTTGGGATCTTTCCCGGCCATAGTAGTATACCAGTTCACATAACGGTCTCTTCCATCAGGATTGAGACAGGGATCGATCACCACTACTGTATTCTTCAGCCACTCTTTTGTTTTGCTATTGGATGGATCCACCAGCGCATACAGGGTAAGCATAGCAGCTTCCGAAGAAGAGGGCTCGTTACCATGCACGTTATAACTAAGCCAGACAATAGCAGGTGCATTTTCTTCGACAGGGGCCATTTTGTCTTTGGCAAGGTTAGCGAGGCGAATATTATTCAGCCTGATCTGTTCAAGATTTTTTATATTCTCCGGCGAGGAAATAAAAGTGACCAGCAAAGGACGCCCTTCATTGGTCTCCCCGTATTGCTGAAGCCTTACCATGGATGGTGCATTGGCAGCTACCTGGTTAAAATAATTTACGATCTTCCAGTGCGGAGTAAAGCGACTGCCGATCTTGTACCCCAGGAAATCTTCGGGTGATTGTAATTGTGCACCCGCAGGAATAAGCAATGCCAACAGTACCAGTGACAATAGTGTCTTACGAACCATGGTGATAATTTTATGAGCAAGATAGCAAAGGAGGTACGATTTACCATTGTTTTTCCTCAAGTGGAAGAGCAAATGGAATCACGCAGAGGACGCTGGGCACGCAGAGAATCCATCCACTACCCTGCGAGCCCAGCGCCCTCCGCGTGTAATCCCCAACTCCCTCTCTTTCCCGCTATTTCTGTAGCTTTAACCATCAATTTTTGAAACTCCTTATGCAAAAATCAAGGCTTGTCTTTTTTATTTTTCCCCTGTCACTGTTGCTTTCCTGCAATACGGCGAAACAAGGTCCCGTACAAACTTTTTCTATCGACCCCTACCAGTATAGTAGTCCAAAAAAGATCATCGCTTCCAACGGTGCGGTCGTGTCGGCGCACCCGCTTGCCAGCAAAGTGGGTTTGCAAATATTACAACAGGGTGGTAATGCCATTGACGCCGCCATCGCTACACAACTGGCTCTCGCTGTAGTATACCCGCAGGCAGGGAACTTAGGGGGCGGAGGTTTTTTTGTCGCCCGTTTAAGCAATGGCAAACTGGTGGCGATTGATTACCGGGAAAAAGCACCCGGCAATGCAACACGGGATATGTATATCGATGCCAGTGGGACAGCAAGGACCGATAAAAGCCAGGACGGGCACCTGTCGAGCGGTGTACCGGGAGTCATCTCCGGCCTGTTTGCCTGCTGGAAATATGCAAAACTTCCTTTTGAAAAATTGATCCAACCGGCTATTGAACTCGCCGAAAAAGGTTTTGTGATCAGTGAAAGAGAAGCCAGGGGATTGAATAACCTGCAGGCAGAATTAATAAAATTTAATACCCGCACACCGGTCTTTGTGAGAACCAATAAATGGCAGGCCGGTGATACATTAGTACAAACCGACCTCGCCAATACATTAAAGAGGATACGTGACAAAGGCGCTGCCGGTTTTTATAAAGGCGAAACAGCCAGGCTGATCGTAGAAGAGATGAAAAGAGGCGGCGGTATCATCAGCTATGATGACCTGGAGAATTATAAAGCAAAAAAAAGAGAACCTTATACCTTTTTATATAAAGGATATAAAGTAGTGGGTATGCCGATGCCAAGCAGTGGTGGCCTGCTCCTGCACCAGATGATGAAAATGATAGAGGACCGGAATATCGCGGCGATGGGTTTTCAATCGGTACAGGCTGTGCAGCTAATGACAGAAGTGGAAAGAAGGGCCTTTGCCGATCGTGGCGAATACATGGGCGATGCGGATCATTATAAAGTACCCGTCAAAATGCTGACGAATGAAGTGTACCTGGAGGAGAAAATGAAAGATTATGATCCTTCCGCGCCAACACCGAGTTCACAGGTAAGACCCGGGATCCTTTCACCCGCGGAAAGCGAACAGACCACTCATTTCAGCGTGATCGACAAAGATGGCAATGCTGTCGCGGTAACCACCACCCTCAACAATTCCTATGGCAGTAAAACCGTGGTTGGCGGGGCAGGGTTTTTTATGAATGATGAGATGGATGATTTCAGTATCAAAGCCGGTGTTCCCAATATGTACGGCGCCATCGGTGGTGAGGCCAACGCTATCCAGCCAGGCAAACGAATGCTCAGTTCGATGGCACCCACGATCGTTTTAAAAAACAATCAACCATTTATCATTGTGGGCACCCCGGGTGGCACAACGATCCCTACTTCTATTTTTCAAACACTGGTCAATATCCTGGAGTTCAATATGACAACAGAAGATGCCGTGTACCAGCCCAAGTTTCATCACCAATGGTTGCCCGATACACTCGAACTGGAAAAAGGTTTTCCCGAAACAGTGAAAGAGGCCCTGGGAAAAATGGGTTATGCTATAAAACCAAGATCCGCTATTGGAAGAACGGAAGTGATAAAAGTACTGGCCGACGGAAGATTTGAAGCAGTGGCGGATAAACGGGGAGATGACGCGGCGGAAGGGTGGTGAACTGGTTGCTGGTTGCTGGTTACTGGTTCCTTAGATCGAATTTTCACTTTAGTATTTGAAGAGCACTTAGATTCAGCGTTATAAATTTTCTTGTAATTTCAAACCCGTGATCGCATCACAATTTTCGGAGTGCCCAACCAGGAACCAGTAACCAGAAACCAGAAACTAAAAACCAGAAACTAAAAATGCCGATAGGGAAAGATTTTTTAGATACTGCTGTTCGTCGTTTAAAATACTATAAGGATCTTGGCGATAAAACTTTTGAACAGTTAGCGGATGCGGATTTTCATTACCAGCCTAATGCTGCATCCAACAGCATTGCTATTATCATCCAGCATATGAGCGGGAATATGCTGAGCCGGTGGACCCATTTCCTCGAAGAGGACGGGGAGAAAGAATGGCGGCAACGGGATGATGAATTCGAGATCCACTCTTACAGTAAACAACAACTGCTGGATACCTGGGAAAAAGGATGGACCTGTTTCTTTGACGCCCTTGGATCCCTGGAGAAAAAGGACCTGGAAAAGATCATTCATATCCGGAAAGAACCTCTCACCGTCATTGATGCCATCAACAGGCAGTTGGCCCATTACCCCTACCATATCGGCCAGATCATCTATATCGGCAGGATCATAAAAGATAAGGACTGGAAAAATCTTTCTATTCCCAAAGGCGACTCCGCACAGTACAATAGCAGCCAGTCTGTAAAGGACCCTGCAAAGAAATTCTGAACAGGCTTGTAATACCGGGATTTAATGGCTATTTTGCGCCCTTGTCCAACCGTTTTCCCTGCCCGGGAACGGTCCCATCCTCTCTGAAAAACTTCCCATATTTTAATTAATTACCTGACCCCTAAGGTGTAAAACTGAGCACATGAAACTCTTATCCCTGGCATTTTTTGCCCTTTTACTAACGCTGGGCGCTACTGCGCAAAACCAAATAGCCATTTTTGCCGGGCCCCAGGCCACTACTGCTTTATACAAAGTGGAGGAAGTAAAGCAAAAAACGTCGATGAAATATGGTTTCCAGGTGGGTGGCAACATGAAAATTCCTTTCGAGAATCTGTTGTTCTTCAGTCCTACCGTCCTGTACAGTATGAAGGGCTATAAGGTGAATTTCACCCGTTATGCATTTCCACCCGATGTGGATGCGAAAGATAATGATGTCATCCTACACACTTTTGAAATAGCCCCGCTGCTCCAGGTCGATTTCAGCAAGGACCCTGCGCATTTTTTTATCAAGTTCGGTCCTTCACTTGATGTCCAGCTATTCGGGAAAGAAAGCTTTCATTTGATGTCTACCGGTGCCGCGGTACACCGCAATATCAAGCTTGGCTTCGGCGACTATGGCTATGTTTCCATGAACGCGATCGCGCAATTTGGCTACGAGACCAGCACAGGTTTCAGCCTATTCGCCCAGTATAATTTCGGTATCGGCAGTATCAGCAATGCTGATTATGGTCCCAAGATCTATCACCGTGTTGCAGGCATCTCAGTAGGCAAATACCTTAACCGAAAGAAGATCGTGGTCGATACGAGGAATAAGGAGTAAAGTTGCTGGTTGCTGGGTTCTGGTTGCTGGTTGCTGGGTTCTGGTTGCTGGGTTCTGGTTGCTGGGTTCTGGTTGCTGGTTGCTGGTTACTTGTTACTGGAAGAC
>JANMKG010000323.1:0-31275 GCA_031371915.1 Chitinophagaceae bacterium
CGGCTTAATTTTTTCAGCCTGCTTTTTTTTATTCTCAACGGTTGTTCGTTGTTTGCCATGAATGGAGTCTTTATGTGATTGCCTTTCTATGGCATAAACTATACCAGTCGGCATTTACCTTCTTCTCTGGCATTTTAATTGTAAACTTTTCAGAAGGTCGAATTTGAGACAGTCGTTATAAGACAGCTTAAGCATTTAAGCCGGCTGCCTGTAAACAATAAACAACTATACTATGGCGAAGTATTCTAAAAAAGCACAAGACAAGATCGAGAAGGTCATGCATGAAAACAAAGCAGGCACATTACGAAGCGGCGGAAGCGGTAAAAAAGTTACCAGCCGGAAACAGGCTATTGCTATTGCCCTTTCGGAAGCCCGCCAGGCCGGTGCGAAAGTTCCTAAGAAAAAAACAGCAACAAAGAAAAAGTAAATGGGGTTGGCTGGTGGCCAGTGAGAACGAGTGGGGTTTGGCTAGTGACGAGTGGGATCCTGGTCATCAAATATTCCATCCACCAGAAAACCCTACTAGCTACTAGCTAAACCCCAATAGCCTTTTATGCCTGAAGGACCTTCCATACTTATCATTAAAGAGATCATTGAACCTTTGTTCAAAGGGAAAAAGATCATCGCGGCCTCGGGGAATGCTAAGATCGATATGCAGCAGCTGGAAGGAAAAAAGATCATTGCTATTCGCACCTGGGGAAAACATTTGCTTATCTGCCTGCCGGCCTGCACGATCAGGATCCACTTCCTGATGTTTGGTTCTTATAGTCTTGATGAGCAAACCAAACAGGAGCGGAGCGTACGACTTAAATTATCTTTCGACAAAAGATCCCTTTATTTTTATACCTGCTCTGTGAGATTGCTTACAGAGGACCTGGATTCCCTGTATGATTGGGAAGCAGATGTATTAAGTGATAAATGGAATGCTGCCAAAGCCCGGAAAAAATTAAAAGCGCTTCCAGACCTGATGGCCTGTGATGCTATCCTGGATCAAAACATCTTTGCGGGAGCAGGCAATATTTTTAAGAATGAAGTCCTTTACCGGATCAGGGTGAACCCGGAATCAAGGATCAAAAATATCCCTCCCCGAAAATTATCTGAACTAGTCAGGGAAACCCGGGCCTATGCGTTTGATTTTTTAAAATGGAAAAAAGAGTTCACACTCAAGAAACACTGGCTGGCCCATGCTAAAAAGAAATGTGTCCGCTGCGATCTGCCTTTCGTAAAAAAATATTGCGGTAAAACAAAAAGGCGAAGCTTTTTCTGTACCAACTGCCAGGTAAAATATTAAACGAAGTCTGTGAAATGGAATACCAGTTTTTGGAGATTCAGTTAAGATGAAATTATATATGGCACAAAATTCTATTTTAATTACTATGCCTTCTTCCGTAATTGCCGGGATGAGTTATAATGTTGCAACCTCTACCTTGCGGGTAACTTTTGTTTCCGGGCGGGTATATGAGTATAAAAAAGTCCCTGAACATATCTACCAGGATATGAAGCGCTCCGATTCAAAGGGTACTTACCTGAACCAACATATCAAGGGGAATTATGATTTTAAAAAGATCAGTTAAACCCGTATATCCGGAATGGCCAGGCTTGTTTTCAGCCGCACCAGTGAGAGGTTTCATTTATCTTCGCAGGAACATCCCCGAAAATGAAACAACTACTCGCTGTTATTGCCCTGCTGTTATCTACTGCGGCCCTTGCCCAACAAGAAGTAAAAATAGAAGACCTGAGCCAGCATGTTGGCGATTCGGTTACCGTTTGTACAAAGATCTATGGTGGCATTTATCTTGAGAGAAGTAAAGGCGCACCCACTTTCCTGAATGCAGGTGGCAGCTATCCCAATGCGCCGCTGACGATCGTGATCTGGGAAGATGCACGGAAGCAATTCAAAGAGCAACCCGAATCTTTTTACAAAGACAAAGAGGTCTGTGTGACCGGTAAGATCATCCTCTACAAAGAGAAGCCTGAGATCGTGGTCTATGAAGAGAAACAGATCGTAGTAAAGTGATGCTCCTTTCGGTGTGTCCCTCGCTGTTATATCTATGGTAGCTTATCTGAAAATACGCCACCAGTCACACCCTGGCTGTGTACAAACTTCTACATAAAGGGCTATCAGTTGAGTGAATTTTATAATAAAGAAGGCCACATAGTGGGATATTAGCCTGTTTGGCCTTCCTATTAAAACGGGCGGAGTTTTTGTACCTCTTTCGCAAAGGAGAAGTGAAAATGGGAGTACCCTTGCAAACAGCAATGATCATTGATGACGATGTGGACCTGGGACAAGTACTGGCATCGATACTGGAATCCAGGAAAATACACACCATGACAGTACATTCTTTACCGGAGGCGGAAGAGTTTCTTACTTATCTAAAGCCTACCGTAATATTCCTGGATAATAGTTTTCCTTCCGGTCTTGGGGTAAATTTTATCCGGCATATCAAATCCGCGGATGAAGAAATAAAGATCGTGATGATCACCGCGGACAGCAATGACTGGATCGAAAAGAAAGCCAACGCGGAAGGAGTAAATTATTTTTTGAAGAAACCATTGAATAGTAAGCTGATCAATACGGTGCTGGATGAAATGAATTTCAACAAGAAAATTGGTTGAGAAAGATCAAACTTCCTTTATGAATATTAAACACAATGATGCTACTCCCAATCGTCCTGAGGGCGACAGGGTAATTGATGCGCCTTATGTACTGGCAGATCTCCCTGCCTTTATCGAACAGGTAAAAGATGAGAAGGCCTGGGAGAAAAGTGACCGTAACGCGATCACTGTTTTTAAATCAGCCGGTATGACACTGGTCCTTTCCGCGATGAAAGAAGGCGCCGTAATAAAGGATAATACGGTAAATGGCTTCCTGACGCTGCAGGTGCTGGAAGGCAATTTCCGGGTCGAAACATTGGAAGGCGATATCCCTATGGAAGAAAAACAATTGATAGCTTTTCACCCTGGTGTTCCTCATTCTATTGAAGCCGAATCGGATACGGTAATGTTGATCACAACCTATCATCCAGGCGCTGAAGAAAACGCAGGCCCGGCTCATTAAAAAACTCCTCCTTTTAAGAATGGGGTCTTATCGTCTATTTAATTTTTTTTCAAAACCTGGCCATCGTTATCTACTAGCAATACGATCTTAGATCCATGGGGTCTTTTCGTTACGATCCCGTAAGCATTTCAATCCTTATAATATTCCCTGCTCTCACACTGCTGATCATATAGTCAGCCTAATGCTTTGCACCTAGGATGATATTCCAAAAAAACATAACCTGTATCGGGTATATATATTGAGGAAAACACATGTGACCATTTTTTCAGGCCCGAAACATTGACCTGTGTCAATAATCCATTCTAACTGGACAATGATTGTGTCTTTTCTTTTTTAAAAACGGGGATTAATTTTAATTTCCTGATACCAACCTCCAGAGTAATGAAGCAAGTCACCTTTTTTGCAGTGTTCATCACTGTTGCCCAATTGAGCTTTGCCCGTCCTCACCAGGCAGGCGAAAAAGCCCGGGCCACCCGTTTTAAAGATTCTATTTTCTCAGTAATTCCTTCCCCGCAACAAATGTTGCTGGATATTCTCAGCGTAACAGGTCTTCATGACGATTTTGAATTAAAAGAAGCTGATGTGCCGAATATCCAGGCTTCTATTGTACACAAAAAAAGATATATATTATATAACCCCGCTTATATTACCTGGCTGAATAAGCTAACAGGCGATAAATGGGCGGTGATGGCATTGCTGGCACACGAAGTAGGACATCATCTCAACGGGCATACCATGCACAAGGGTGGAAGCTCCCCACCCGTAGAGCTTGAAGCAGATGAATTCGCGGGTTTTATTTTACACCAGCTCGGTGCTACCCTTGAGGAATCACAAAAGGTGATGAAATATATAGCAGGGTTAAAAGCTTCTGAAACCCACCCCGGAAGAATGGCCCGAATGCTGGCTATTCAAAATGGCTGGGACAGGGCAGCAATTGCCGACGGGACGACAGCGGCTACTAATCATTGATCGCTTTTCTAGGGAAATCTTTGCATGCGCCTTTATTTCTTTAATTGTTCTGCCAGTTTTACAAAAGTCTCGTAAGGACCTTTATCAACAAACATATTGGCTATCCAGGCAGGGACACTACCACCCGGATCCAATTCGAGTATATAAAATATTTTAACGGTTGTTGCAGTAGGCATCGATACCTTCCAGTAGGCCTTATAGTGTTTCACTCTTACACGCGTTGGTATTTCCTCTAGCTCGTTGGGAACATCCACTCCCGCGATCACCATAAACCTGGGCATACTGTCTGTTTTAACCTGGACACGGATCACAACGTCCCTGTTGGCCATTGGCCAGGGAAGATTGGTCAGTGAATAATAGGTAAATTCCTTTGGACCAGATTGCCTTATCATCTTTGTGAATTCAGTACGATAAATCCATTCACTGAATTTTGACACATTGGAAAGTACCGCCAATAATTTCTGGTAATTACCCTGGAGGGTACATTCCACTTTAACGGCTTTAAAGGACGAACCGGGCATTTCCGATGAATACACTTTTATACCAGCGTTATCTTTTTCAAGCTTCCAGGTATATTGGGCAGAACCCATTGCCGATAAAAAACAAAAAATGAAAATTAATAAATAACGGGGCATAAATAATATCTTTTGACCTGCTCAAATGTACTGTTTCTCCCGTTGCTTTTTAAAATCAAGAAAGACCCGGTGTTCCTGCAACAGGTTCTGGCATTGTACTTGTCTCCAAAGAATATCCATCCCACTATATTTTTAATTAGCTTCATTCCATTGAACAAACAGCCAGTTAAACAAAACACCGTAACCGTGCGCAGTTACGCTCTTAAATATGCCCTGCTTACAGGACTGATCCTGTTATCATTTCTCCGGGGTCATGGGCAGTTTGCATCCCCTCGCGATAGCGGCGTTACTTCTACCCGCCAGCAGGCCATAGATTTTCTCAATGAGATTAAAGAACTGGCCCCAAGCAGGGCCTGGCCCAATATCAAACCGGCATTGTTCCTCCAAAACCTTCGCACCAGTGTTGAACAACCTATCAGTATCTATCCCGGTAACGGCACTAATTTTTGCGGCTATGGTGCTTTAACTTATTTGTTCCTGCGGGATGACCCTCTTGGTTTTGCAAAACTATTGCTGCAATTATACCGGGAAGGGACCGGCTCGTTTGGAAAAACGATTTTTACACCGTCCGACCCCGTTAAAAAAACTGCTGGTCTGTTACGTTTCAAGGGCGTGCTGGATATTCGCCCGGCTGAACAGTTATGGTTTCTTTGTCTTGCCGATCATTACAAGGGATACCTGAATTTTTTTAACCGCCACTATGACCCCGATGATGAAGATAGCTTCTGGGCTTCTGTCAATTATTCCAAATTCAACCGTATGCTAAGGAAGCTGCTCCGGTATAAAGTGAAAGCAAGGGGAGCGGATCTTATTCGTCCCCGCGTTGGCGACCGGTATAAATATATCAGTGAGAAAATGAAGACCGGTACCGTGGTCCTGTATATCAATAACAGGATCGTACATAAAAAAAATCATGTCAGTATCAAACTGGGTTTCCCCACGCATTTCATCGTAGCGGAAAGGATCAGCCTGGAGAATGGCCTTATCACGCTTATCTATTGGGATTATGGTTCCAGGACCCAACTCCAGTTATCCCCGGCTTTTTTCAAACGGGTGATCTACGGGATCACTTATTGTTCAAAAAAAGGGCACGATGAATAAGCGCCCGGTCACTATATTAATATTCCCACTCCTGGTTCTTGGTTTGTTTTCCTGCTCTCCAAAGAATATCACGGGAAAGTATTACTACGAGAACGAACAAACGCTGAACAGGATAGAAAAAAGTTATAAAGAGTTGTACCACCAAAAGCCTTTTACCGTTGCCTTTACCGCAAAGGATTTTAAGACCATCTCGCTCGAGATCATCACTGACACCCTGAGTTATATCTATGAGTTCTCCCTGGATGAATCCCGGCTGGCGGATACCCTTGTCAAATACGGCTTGCCCGCCCCGGGTTTATTGGAACTGATCCGCGAAATGCAGTCGATCCGTTGTACCTGGGTGAATATGCTTGATTATTACGTGGATCAAAAAAAGAACAATATGGTCTTCATGTCCGTAAAAGCGGTGGCAGTAAATCCCTTCTCTTATAAAAAATATTATATCCTGGCTTATTTCTCCCAGCCACAGTCTTTTGATAAGAACGGCAACCTTCTTGACAAAAGAGCAACACGCCGGCTACGTAAGATCAATGGCCAGACCTTTAAAAGAATAAACGATAAGGTTTGCTATACTATTTCAGGGCATTTCAGGTGAGGTCCCCTTTTCAACACAGGGGCACTGAGAAACAGAGGTACACGGAGCACTAAAAAATCTCTGTGCAACTCAGTGCCTCTGTATCTCTGTGTTGTACCTCCTCCTCAATTTCAAGATAAACATGTGAATTATGTAACCCTTTGGGGAAATCATATAATAAAATCGATTTGGAAAATGAGAATTTTATGGGCCTACTTTTTCATGAACAAAAACAGGCCCTTGCTTCAGTCAGTCGCAGTTGCATAGGCGGCCTGTTTTTTTAATTTTTTTTATGAATACCCGTGCGAATGAACTTGAGAAAAACGCGTCCGTAATAGCTGGTTTGGATGACCTCGCCACACAGGCTGTCGAAGATTTTTTAGTGGATTCCAAAACCTGCTGGCAGCCGACTGATTTTTTACCTGATATGTCCCAGGAAAATAGCCTGGAAGAATTGATACAACTCCGCAAAAGAACTGATGCTATTCCAGCAGAAGTGATCAGTTCACTTGTTGGCAATATGATCACCGAAGAAGCTTTACCCAACTACCAGTCATTTTTTAATTTATTAAAAGGGGTAAATGAAGAGGGTAATATGGCGAGTGAAAAAGGCTGGGTGAGGTGGTCAAGAGCGTGGACAGCCGAAGAGAACCGTCATGGCGATCTTCTAAATAAATACCTCTACCTTTCTGGCCGTGCCGATATGAAGGCCGTAGAGATCACTATTCATGATCTGATTTCCAATGGCTTTGATGCTAAGGCAAACCAGGATCCTTACCAGGCCATTATTTATACTTCTTTCCAGGAAAGGGCCACCAAGATCTCGCATGTGAATACCGGCAAACTCGCTGATAAAGCCGGGGATGACGTTTTATCAAGGATCTGCAAGACCATTGCAGGTGATGAAGCCCGGCATGAAAAAGCGTACAAAAGTTTTATGTCAAAAATATTTGAGATAGATCCTGATGGTGCGCTGCTGGCTTTTGAGACGATGATGAAAAAACAAATCACCATGCCTGCCCTGCTGATGGACCATGCGGAAAAAAATAGTTTGTTTACCCGTTTTTCATTGATCACCGAAAAAATCGGGATCTATACCACCTTTGATTATGCCAATATCATTTCCCATCTTACCGAACGGTGGAAGATAGCGGGGTTGACAGGGCTTAAAGATTATGCCGCGAAAGCACAGGAATACCTGTGTACTTTAGCTGATCGTTACCGGCGGTTAGCAGAACGGTTAAAAGCCCCGGAAACAGTTGTCCCTGCATGGATTCACTATTAACCTGCCTGGACAAGTTTCGCAGAAAAATATTCTACCAGTTTTTCATCGTTCATTTTATTGGAAGTGGATTCTTCCGTCTTCAAATTCTTAAACTGTGGTGTTGAAGCCAGGTAATGAAGGAACTGCTCCTGTACCTGCCCGGTTCCTGTCGCATGCAGGTGGGTTGCATTTTGAAGATGATGCGCTATTTCTTTAAAGAATTTTGCCCTCAGCATTTCTTTTTGATTGTTCTCGTTCTTATTACTGGGACTTGGGGAGATTTCCTCTCCTTTTATATGCGCCAGTACGGTCAGTGGACCCGCGTTCTCAGTTCCTACAACGGTTGCATGCTGCGTGTCCATCCATACCCCGAATTGTTTTTGATTGATCATTGGTCATTTTTTAATGTACTATACTGGATCAATAACCATACCCCGAATGCCCCGAATGATCACTTTCGTTCAATTTTGTAACTTTAAGAAAATAACCTCAAATGAAAGTTCCTGCATTATTTCTGCTGTTCCTCATCAGCACCGGCCTGTCTGCACAAATCAATAAACCCCTTACCAAAACTGACAGGGATGTTTTCAATAAAACAGAACCCGAGTATGTACAGGTACAAAATGCCCTGAAACAATTGGACTTAAAAAGAAATGAGCTACTCGTAATGATGAAGGCTTACGAGGACCAGCAAAAAACAGTTACGGAGCAAGTAGAAAAACTCGAAAGACGTTATATTAGTTTGAACGGTACTGGAAAAACGATTCCCGGGGATGACCTGAAAGCCACACAGCAAATGCAGGAGACACAAAAAGCCTCCAGCTCGATCTCAGATAAATTGCAAAATACAATACGGCTGATTTACGAGGCCATTGGTAAAATATTAGAAAAACAGCATGCTCTTGCGAAGGATAAGGTTGCTGGACTCCAATAACTGAAAGATGCTTTATAAAAAAACGGGTTACTCTTCATAACCCGTTTTGCTTTTTATTTTAATTCACTTTTTTGGGATAAGGTGGCCGTTTCGGTTCTTCCGGCGGGTTCTTTTCAAGTTCTTTTAAAGCAACCTCTATTGCTTTTTCCAATTGAGGATCCCTTCCTTTGATCACATCTGCCGGCCATTGTTCCACTTCGATATCAGGAGCAACTCCTACATTCTCTACCACGAAACCATCCTTGGTCCAGATCCCGACATTGGGCGCTGTTACACCCCCTCCGTCAATAAATTCCGGGAACCCAAGAATCCCCACCAGTCCACCCCAGGTGCGTTTGCCCACCAATGTACCCACTTTGAATTTGCGGAACATCCACGGCAGCATATCACCACCCGAACCCGCGGTCTCATCAATGATCATCACTTTAGGTCCCTGTATCGAAGCGCTTGGAGACTTGAGGTCTTTGCCATACCGCATATTCCAGTTGGCCTGGTAAGGACGCTGCAGGATGTCAATATAATAATCGGCAAGTTGCCCGCCACCATTGAACCGTTCATCCACGATGATCGCTTTCTTATTTGCCTGCGGGAAGAAATATCGTTTAAAGTATTCATGACCAAGACCAGCCGTATTGGGAACATATACATAAGCTACCTGTCCTTTGGTAGCGTCGTTCACTTTTTTCAAATTCCCTTCCACCCAGTCGCGGTTACGTAAGGCAGCTTCGTTGGCGACAGGAACCACTTTCACCATTCTTGATCCGTTCTTATCCGGGTTAGGTCCAACGGTTAGTTCCACGATCTTACCGGCCGTATTTTCAAAAAAACGAAACAACTCATCGGATGCCGTAACATTATTTCCATTCACTGCCAGTATATAATCACCTTCTTTTACATTCACACCGGGTTCGGTCAGTGGAGACCGCAGTGTTGGATTCCAGTTCAATCCTCCATAGATTTTCTTAATCCGGTAACGGTTCTTATCAATGGAATAATCTGCGCCGAGTAAACCTCCGCCGATCCGTTCAGGGTTACCCAGTATCTCGCCGCGGTCCGTGATGCGATGATGTCCCACAACCAGCTCACTGCACATCCATTGGATCAGCAGGTTCAGGTCGCTGCGGCAGGCAAGGTCGGGAAGGAAGACCTCGTATTTTTTCTTCATGGCGTCCCAGTTGGCACCATGCATACCGGGGTCATAAAAATAATCGCGGTTCACCCGCCACGCTTCATCAAATATCTGCGGCCACTCTGCTTTCGGATCGATCTTTACCTGCACCGCATCGATGTTCAGCATTCCTTTGCCGGGTTCATTCTTCTCCCCGGTATTGCTGGTAGCCCAGCTACCGCTTTTCGTGAACAACATTTTCTTTCCATCCGCGGAAACCAGGTAGCCATCCATTTCCATCACTTCATTGTCCTTGCGCTTCTTCATATCATATTTATGCATCATCCCGGTTCCGCCATCATCAGGATAAGCGATATATAATAGCTCATCTTCTTTTCCCATTCCCAATCCCCCATAGTTCCCCGCTTTTACCGGCAGGTCAACGATCCTGTTTTGGATACCTTCCCAGTCGATCAGCATTTTTTTATCTGCCACCACCGGGTCCTTTTTCTTCGCTGTATCAGCCGGGTCTTTAATTTTTTCTTCATCACTCTCTTTGGCAAAAGGAGAGATCGTTTCTTTTTGCAAAGTGACCAGGTAAATGGAACTGACGGAACGCATATCGTTGTTCGACTGGTCGAACCAGTTGAGCACAGGACCCGCATCGGTGGAAGCAAAGAAGTAGAGGTATTTGCTGCCCCGGTCAAAAATAGGCTCTGATGCATCGCTCAATCCATCGGTCAGCGCAAATGATTTTTGCTGATCTACCGAATACAGGTAGATCCGTTTGAACTGCGTTTCAGTGACTTTTGTATAAGCGATCCATTTCGAATCGGGTGACCAGTCACCATGCATATCACGGAAAGGACCGGGTACATAGAGTTCATCGCTGTCGATCTTACGGATCGTGCCGCTGGCGACATCCAGTATATAAAAGTTTCGTCCATTATCGGTAAAACTTATTTGCTTGCTGTCCGGTGACCATCGCGGGAAAGCATAGAAACCGGTACCATCCAGTTTGAAAGCTCTTGCTTCCGTTTTTCCATCCTGCGGCCGCAGGTGAAGCTGGTATTCGCCGGAAGCATCGGAGAAATAAGCGATCGTTTTCGCATCGGGCGACCAGGCGGGGTATTTTTCATGCACCGAAACTGTTTGTGTAAGATTGCGCGGGTCTCCTTTTTCCGCGGGTACCGTAACGATCTCGCCACGGAAATCAAAAACAGCCCGCTGTCCTGTTGGAGAAAGACCAGCGCTTCGTATATATTTCGCGCCTTTTACAAAACGGGGACGCAGTTCGAGCAGGTCAGCCGCGATCCCGATCTTTAATCGTTTAGTGGTTGTTTCACCAGGCATCATAGTATGTAAATAACCTGCCTGTTCAAATACCAGCATACCATTTCCTACGGCTGAGTTCAGCACCGGGAAATCTTTAAAGCTGGTGAGCTGGTCGATCTTTTTGGAAGCTGTATTATAAGCGAACAGGTTGAATTCTCCATTTCGATCGCTGCGGAAATAGATCGTGTTACCCAGCCACATCGGGTTTACATCATTACAACCGCCGGCAGGCTGCGGAATTTTTACGGTGCTGTGATCATTGAGATCATATATCCAGATATTGGAAATGGAGCCGCCGCGGTAATGTTTCCATTGACGGAATGCATCGCTGAGCGGGTTATAAGCTATTTGTTTGCCGTCGGGCGAATAGGTAGCCCAGGACGCATTCGGTATTTCCAGTTGCGTGGCCATACCACCGGTAACGGGAACGGTAAAGAGTTGTGCATAGCGATTGGTAAAAGTGGATCGCTGCGAAGCAAATAATACTGCTTTACCATCTGCGGTAAACCCGCGTACAATATCGGGGTAAGGATGCCAGGTCAGGCGGGTAGGAACTCCTCCTTCTACGGGCACGATAAATACATCCACGTTGCCATCATATTCCGCGCTAAAGGCGATCCATTTTCCATCAGGGGAAAAAGCAGGATTGGATTCGATGCCCTCATCCACGGTAAGACGGCGGGGTTCCGAACCATCTTTATTTGCTACCCACAGATCCTCCGCATATATAAAAGCAATATGGGTTGAACTGATCGCATGCTGGCCCAACATGCGGGTGTCATTGGGATCTATAGCGAATAAACTGGCGGGCAGGCAGCAGAAAAGAATAAATAAAGGCAGTGTCGTTGGTTTGAAGAATTTCATAAACAAATGTTGTGTGGTTTGAGATTTTAGGGAGGAGTAACGGATGGTTTTCTAAGGTAAATTAAATAATACTTATTTGAGTAGTTTTTTAACTACGGACCTCACCCCCACACCTCACCCCCACCATCATCCGACTTCGAATTGAAAAACGAATTCCAAATCCCCCTCTCCTTCTGGAGAGGGGGATTTGGGGTATAATCCTTTTTATGAAAACAAATTCTTGTGGGGGTGAGGTCAATCGTTTTTTTTGCCATCACAAAAACTAAGCATACCTTTTTGAGCATGCAAACCAATTCTTTTCTTCTTTACGGCTCCAATGGTTATACAGGTGAACTGATCGCCCGTTATGCGAGCCAGTATGATCTTCAACCCATTCTCGCGGGCCGGCGTAAAGAAATTATTGAACCGATGGCCACCAAATTCGGTTTTCCTTACCGCATCTTTGATGTAAATGATACCGCTGCCCTGCACGCTGCCCTGCGGGAAGTAAAAGTTGTTATGAATGCTGCCGGGCCTTTCCAGTTCACCGCCCGGCAGATGATCGAAGGGTGTTTACAGACGGGCACGCATTACCTGGATATCAACGGTGATATTGCCATGTTTGAAATGATGAAGCGGTATGATGAGGCCGCTAAAAAAGCAGGCGTCATGCTGCTCCCCGGTGCCGGTTTTGATGTGGTGCCGACGGATTGCCTGGCATTAAAATTAAAAAAAGCATTACCCGATGCAGTCTCGCTGAAACTGGCGTTTGCAACATTGGGAGGTGGTCTCTCCCATGGTACGGCCACCACCATGACCAGTAAACTCGGTGAAGGTGGCGCGGTAAGAAAAGATGGAACTATCATCCGCCAGCGGTTGGGTAAGAAAGGAATGCTTGTTGATTTTGGCGCTAAGAAATTATTTGTAATGACGATCCCCTGGGGAGATATTTCAACCGCTTATTTCACGACAGGTATCCCTCGTATTGAAAGCTATACGGGCATGCCCAAAAAAATCTACTACTTATTAAAGTTGCAGTTCCTCTTCAACTGGATATTGCGGACGGGCTTTGTACGCAATATGCTTAAAAAGAAGATAAACAACCGGCCAGCCGGTCCCTCCGACGAACAACGGGGCAAAGCTATCAGCCTGGTTTGGGGAGAAGCAATAAATGCCACCGGCAAAACCGTTACTGCCCGGCTCAGCGGCCCGGAAGGATATACCCTGACAATGTATAGTTCCCTTATCATCCTGCAAAAAGTACTGCAAGGAAATTTTTCTGCTGGTTACCAAACACCAGCCAGCGCCTATGGGGAGAACCTGGTAATGGAGGTACCTGGTGTAACAACCATTGAAAATTGATCATTGAACATTGAGTGTTTTAAATGTTCAATAATCAATGTTCAATAAACCCTCACTCTTTTTAATCGAAGAATTCTATATCAAACACAGGATGTATTTCCCACGCGGACTCGCCTTCCACTTCCCTGCATTTGGCCGGTTTCGTGGCGTGGTGCGAATCAAAGAATAAAGACCCGCGGATCTTTATGCGGCGGTTAGCCTGCAAATAGCCACTATGACCGCAAAGGGGAATATCATTCATTTCATTGATCGCTTTTTCCCGCAGGTCTTTCATATGTTGTTTCTGTGCTAAGGTCCCACTTGGTGGAACCCCGGAGATCTCCGCGTTGAATACCCGGGTCTTTCCTTCTTTGAAAACAGGCGTATTGCCGATCAGCAGGTGCAGGTCATTATCATCTTCCAGCGTTATCGTGTAGAGATACGCTTTCTCAAGAATTATATTCCTTTCTTCCTGTTCCACCCTTTCTTCGCTGTTACCAATGCCCAGGTCCTTCATGAATTCATTGCTTTCCAATTTGCGGTAGAGAGCCGGTATCGTCCTGTATTTCTTATAGGTTTTTTCGGAATAGTTAGTTTTAGGTTTAACACGGATAGTACCGCCAAAAACATCATCTGCACTTGCGTGACTGGCCAGCCCGGTTGTAACCGGCACATCCACGCTGTCTTCAGCTATCCTATGGGAACTTGCACGTGCAGTTGCCGGTTGCTGATCCAATCTTTGCAGGAGTATCTTTTTGCCGGCGGGTGTTATATAATACACCCATCCCTTGTCCGTTCTTTCTTCCAGCGAACTCACTCTTGCAGTGCTGTCATTCAAAATTTTATTACTGGCTGATTGACTGATCCTTTGGCCGCTGTTGCAGGCTGCCAGCAGGATCAGCAGTGAAACGTAGAGGCATTTCATGGGAGGAAACAATTAATGTTCATTGAATTTCGCCAATAATTTTCAGACAGGCAATACCACTTTAGGGGCATAGCCCTTGAAAATTTAAGATGGAGCATTGCATATTGAATAGAAGCTATCTCAAAAGTCCCAAGCTTCAACACGGAGTTACAGAGGTTTTGAGTTTCACAGAGAAATTAAACGGGAAATTAGCACTCTGTGATTCTCTGTTCCTCTGAATCTCTGTGTTGGAGTACTTTTGAGATAGGCTCTAGTTAGAATAATCACTACCAACAATCAACTCTCACAACTCATTCAAACCAGTACCAACTGTTGATGCAATTGGGAAAGCGTTGCCTGCGGGTCTTTACATAAACCGGGATGAACAGCAGATGATTGTACGATCGTGCTTCGTTTGGCCGTAAGCCAGCGGAAACGGGAAGCGATATCCAACGCCGCAATAGAACCTCCCGCCGCCTCACCGTTTGTTATTTGCTGGTAAGCTTCCAGGTGTAAGCGGATATCTTCGACCGATGCGTTGGGGTTGAGGGATAATAAACGTTGTTCATCGAGGGTGAACCTCATTTTTAAAAAACCATGCTGCCGGCAATAGAGGATCACTCCTACATTCAGAAATTCTTCCCGCTCCACCTGCGGAACAATGCGGATGATCGCGTATTCAAAATTGTGATGCTCTTGCATGGATGATTTCATTTATAAAGATGGAGGAATGCCGGATGCGGTTGATCAAAAAATGACTGTATATCTCCCGTTGTGCTGCCGGGTCATCACCCTCCAGCCAGGCATCGGGAACCAGTGCTGTAATGGCCCGAAGCTTTTCGTCTGTCAATAACTGTCGCAGGGTTGTGCCTGCTTCTTCTATTCCTGTTGCGGTTGACAGCAATACATGATCTTTGATCTGTGCAAATGGTTTCAGCGAAGCTTCTTTCCAATCATTGTTTCCATGATGAAAATACAAAGAAGCGCCGTGATCGATCAGCCAGAGTTCTTTTTTCCAGCTCAGCATATTGGTGTTGCGAACAGTCCGGTCCACATTCATCATAAAAGCATCCAGCCATACAATACGGGAAGCCATGGCAGGATCTATTTTTTCCACGACAGGGTCAAACGTAATCGCGCCGGATAAATAATGAAGACCCAGGTTCAATCCTTCACTGGCCCGCAACAGGTCCTGTATTTCTTCATCGGGTTCGGTACGTCCAAAAGATTCATCCAGCTGCGCAAAAACTATTTCGGGAACTTTTAATCCCGCGGCCCTTACAATCTCCCCGCCAATAAGGTCGGCGATCAGTGCTTTGCTTCCCTGCCCGGCGCCACGGAATTTTAGCACATATAAAAATCCATCATCGGCTTCAGCGATAGCCGGCAAGGATCCTCCCTCCCGCAAAGGAGTGACATAACGTGTTACCTGTACTGTTCTTATATCGGGCTGTTGTAAAGACATGGCATTCGTACTACCGGCGTCTAAGTTATTATAAAGAATACAGTGTGTGGAATATAGTTGTAAGAAAAGCTAAGAACTATCCCCGTCGTTTGCAAATAAAGTAATATGCCAGTTTGAATTTATAAACCACAAAGCCACTAAGGCTCAAAGTAGCACAAAGTAATCTTCGTGAGATCTTTGTGTCCTGGTGTCTTTGTGGTTCAAAAACTTCTCCATTTAAATTGAAACTCCTGCCTGCTATAAAGATGCCCGTATAAAAATTGTATCTTTCTCAGAAAGGGTAAATAAGTATACTGCCATGCAACAAACACAGGTAGTCATCATCGGGGGCGGTCCTACCGGGCTTAGCCTCGCTGTCCAGCTTCTTCGCTATAAGATCGGTTTTATCATCCTCGAAAAAAATGAAAAGACCACGCATCTTTCCAAAGCTGTCGTAGTACAGGCAAGGACCCTGGAGATCTTTCATGAAACCGGATTGGCCACCAAAGCCATTGAACGCGGCCGGCTGACCACCGCTATGAACATGTTTTACAAAGGCAGGAAGAAAGTAAGACTTGATCTCGAGGGGCTTGGTGAAGGCCTGAGTAATTTTCCTTTTGCGCTTTCCCTGGAACAAAGTAAGACCGAAAAATTATTACTCGAATACCTGGTAGAAAAGGGAAGCTCAGTCCGGTGGCGATCGGAATTTACCCGCTTTGAACAAAATGAAGCAGGCATCACCGTTTATTACAAAGACGCGACAGGTGCTGAACAAACAATTCAAAGCGACTATATCGTAGGTTGCGATGGGGCCCATAGCCTGGTAAGACAGCAGTCAGGGCAAAATTTTGAAGGTGACACGGTACCGAAATTATTTTATGTCACCGATATCACGCTCAGCAGTCCTGTTATCAACAAGAATGAATTATTTATTTTCCTGATCAAAAAAGGATTCATTTTATTTTTCCCGATGGAAGGAACGGGGCATTACAGGATCATTGGTATCCTGCCTGATCATTCAGACGCCACGATCAGCTTTGAAACGATCCGGGAAGAAGTGATCAAACAGGTGGGAGTACCACTCCAGTTTAACGAGGTCCGCTGGTTCTCTACTTATAAAGTTCATAGCCGCAAAGCAGGATCATTCAGGAACAAGCGCTGTTTTATCGCGGGTGATGCCGGTCATATCCATACACCTGCCGGTGGCCAGGGAATGAATACCGGGATACAGGATGCGTATAACCTTGCGTGGAAACTGGCATTTACTATTCGTTACAAAGTAAATGACATCTTATTGGAAAGTTATGATACCGAACGAACCGCTAATGCAGCACACCTTCTCCGGACAACAGACCGTATGTTCGAGATCATGACGGGCTCCAGCCGGTTCTGGAATTTTATCCGGCTAAGGATTTTCCCTGTCATGGCAAGATTTGTGACCGGCAACAAGTTCTTTAACAAAAGAGTCTTTCCCCTGGTATCCATGACCAGCATTACTTATGAAGACAGTGCCCTAACGATCAAAAGTTCCGTTGGCAAGGTGAAGGCCGGGTTACGGATGCCTTATTTTATTATGAATGATAAGACCGGCATTTATGATCTTATCAAAACCCCGGGGTTTAAGTTATTGCACTTTGGAGATACACCTGTTGACCAGGACCCCTGCAACCAATTGAAATTTCCCGTTACCTTTTTTTCGTTCAAAGAGATCCCCAAAAAATTATTCGGGGACAGCCGTGATTTTTATATTTTCCTGCGACCCGATAATCATATTATTTATATCGGCAAGGAGCTGGCGGAAATAATAAATTTTCCAGGAAAAATTTTTGGTTAGTTAGCCTGGTGCTTGAGAGGTATTTCCAGGGTAAAGATCGAACCTTTTCCCACCTGGCTTTCTGCCCAGATACGGCCCTGGTGTGCTTCCACGATCTCCCGGGAAATATAAAGACCCAGTCCGAGCCCATCGGTCCTTGGACCTTTTTCACCAACACGATAAAAACGGCCGAAGATACGGTCCAGTTCCTCGGCTTCGATCCCAATTCCTTTGTCGGTAACACTGATGCGCAACATATCGCCGAGTTCAACGCTTTCGATAATTATTTCCGTGCCTTCGGCTGAAAATTTAGCCGCATTCGTCAGGAGATTAAGAAAGACTTGTCCTAGTTTTTGCCCGTCTACAAAAAGTCGCAATTCGCGATCCGGCATCTCCGCGTTGAAATGATGATTGGGCCAGGCCGCACGGGCAGTTTCCACACTTTCCCTGATCAGGTTATTAATATTTACCGGCTCACTGATCCTCGCCAGTGTTCCGGCATGGATCCTTGAAACATCAAGGAGGTCAGCGATGATGGCAGTAAGACGATCTGCCTGTTTATTGATTTTTGGTAAAAAAACATTTACCTTATCCGGTGATTGGCCCGCTAATTCCAGGTAGCCTTTAATTGTGGTAAGGGGTGTTTTAAGTTCATGGCTGGCAAAACTGATGAACTCATCTTTTTGATAGTTCAGCGTTTTTATTTCTTCATATAAACGGGCTTTTTCCAACGCTACCGCAGCGATACCGGCAAGGGCCTGTATCAGTCCTTCATGATCCGCAGTGAATTTTCCTTTTGCCGGGTGTCCGAAAAAAAGTCCGCCGATCACTCCACCGGATGGCGCGATCACGGGAACAGCGAGATAGCTGACCACGGGTAGATGTCCTTTTGGCATTCCATGATGAGGACTATTCTTTCCATAACGCGGATCAGCTGTAATATCATCCGAACGAAGAGTCCCTTCGCCCTTAAAGGTCGGGCTGAATACAGCCGTATTTCGCGGCATCCCAAATTTTTCAAAAGCTTCACGCGGTGCACCTGAGATAGCAAAGAGCATAAAGGATTCTCCCGTTGCGTCTGTCTTGTTATAAAAAAAAGCGCCAAACGCGGCACCGCATAACCCGGTTGTATCATCTGTTATGCGCTGCAGTATTTTATTTTCTTCTATTTCCGCGGCAACAGCCCTGGCAGTGTTATTAATACTCTCGAGATTTTCCGTATGTCTTTTTTGAAATTCCTCAGCCTGCTTTTGTTTGGTAATATCACGGGCTATCTTGGAAGCACCGGTAACAACTCCTGCTGAGTTCCGGATAGGCGATACCGTGAGTGAAATATTCAGCATCTCTCCTGTCTTGGTCCGACGTATCGTTTCATAGTGCTCTATACGCTTACCTTGCTTCAGGCTGGAAATGATCATATCTTCTTCTGGTAGCCTGTCTTCAGGGATCAGGACAGATACATGGCGACCGATAATTTCTGCTGCCTTATACCCGAACATTCTCTCGGCTGCCCTGTTCCAGCTCTGGATGATACCCGAAAGGTCCTTGCTGATAATGGCATCTTCCGACGAGTCGATGATCGCGGCCATGATAGCGTTCCTTTGTTCAATATCTTCGTTCAACACATCGTTGCTCATTCCACAAATTACAATTTCGGTTTGAAAATTGCTATATTTAATGATTCCCGAAAAGAAACGCTGCTATGCTTTCCGTTTTATTAATAGATGATGATACAGACCTTCTCGAAATGGTAGAAATGGTACTTACCAATTCCTCAATGCGTGTAGAAACTTCCACATCGGGGGCATCCCTGATGAGTAGTGTAAGCGAGTTGAACCCAGATATCATCGTGATGGATATTTACCTTGGTGACAGTGACGGCAGGAATTTATGCCAGCGACTAAAATCCTCCAAGGAATATAGTCATATACCTGTTATTTTATATTCTGCCGGGGTTATCACTCCTGAATCAATCCTTGAAGCTGGGGCAGATGAATTTATACCGAAACCTTTCCGTATAGATGAACTTATCAAAAAAATAAAGGAACTCACTACAGCCGCCTGATCATTACTCCGTGTTGTTTCATATCTAACTAAGACCCAAAAAAATTACCCATACCGCCCCTGCTTGCTACAGGACCAGTATGGGCAATAAGAAGGGAGTTAACCCAGGCCTTTTAACCATTTCACCAGGTCGTCTTTTGCCTGGCCGGTTTTTTTCTGCAGCCTTCCCCATAATTCATCATCTTTTCCTTCCTCGTATTTAAGATCGTCATCGGTGAGGTCAGCATATTTCTGTTTGAGTTTTCCTCTCCACTCATTCCATTTTCCTTTTACTTCCATTTTATCCATGACCACATTTTTAATAATGAATAATAAGATGCCTTTTTCAGTAAATACAAAACTGTGCCAGAGGAAAAGATTTCCTGTGAAAAGAAGGGCCGCTGGTGCGCATAAATGGCACGTTTGATGCTCTTATAATATGGGCCGGGCAAAGTTCCACTACACCTGTACTCAATTTCATGAAAACAAGTTCCACTTACGCGGGCGGCGCAAAAAAAACTTCCTACACTTGTTTTTGGAAGATAGAAAAAATGTGGAAGGTATCATTGACAGCCGCCAGGCAGACATGTAGATTTTTATAAATGATCAAAAAAAATATATCATGGCAAATCAAGAGGACAACAAACAGAAAGAGGAAAAAAAAGAAGGTTTAAAACCTGATCCTAAAACGCTTCACAAAACAGACCCGCAGGAAAATATGGAAGGACCTGTATCCTCCTTTATCCAGGGCATCAAGGATGGAGCGGAAAAAAATGACGAAGAGTCAAAAGAAGAAGCAGACAGGAAAAAGGACAAGAATACCTAACACTAATTAGCGCTAATTGGCGTCCATTAGCGTTATTAGCGTTATTAGCGTTATTAGCGGTCTTTAGCGTTATAGAAATCCTTTGAACTTAACTTCTTTTCGCTGCCTTTCGGCAACACAGCCGGTTTTTCGTTGCGCTGTGCAACTGGAGATCACTAAGGTTAAAAGAAAGAAAGCACAGTAAGCCTGTAAGAATTTGGTTCGCATAATTCTGATTAAGCAGTTAATAAATGTAGGAAAGGCTTATGGTTGATTAGCTTCCAGAGAGTGTGGACCGGGGTGGGTTGGATTTTCAATGTTACATATTAAATTTGGAAAATATACATTGAAATCTGGCTGTGGATAACATTTTTTAGCCATTCCCTGCTTATTTGATTCATATCAAGAGTCAATCCGGCCCCAAAAACCAGGTTAATTCGATATAGAACCTCGCAATTGCGGGGTTTTGCTTGCTGTGCTTAAGGAAGGGAATGACTTATTTCTTTGCCGATTTTCGGGCCATCAGCGTATCGTACAATTTGCCGACACCTTTCAGTACCAGCTCCGGTGCTATTAAAAAATTGAAGATTCTTTGTGTTCTTCGTGTAATTCTTTGTGCTCTTTGTGCTCCGAAAAAAATTGGAACACGAAGGACAATACGAACCACGAAGGACAATACGAGAATACACTGAATCTTGGAAAATTTCGCACGACATTACCCTCGAAAAGGATTTATTAGATTATATAAAGTAAATCGGGTTCCCTGCAATATGGAAAACCTTATATACTTTATATACTCTCTTTACTTCCCCTCCTTACAAATGATTGATCAATAAAATGACCAGGTAAGAAAAAACGGAAAAAAGAATTCCCCAGTAGAAAAAACGGTAGGCCATTTTGATGAATTTATATTTCCGGTTCAGCAGGTTACCAAAGAAGTACAGGTCTTTGATCACGGCTTCCAACTTCTGGTCATTGTCCTGCATGGTATTCATCATGAGCGTGATGTACTGATCCAGGGGGTACTCGTGGCATTTTTTATAGTGCAGCATATTATTTTCCACTTCTTTGCTGATATGGCTTTGCAATTCTGGTTGTACTGATACCACGGAAAAGAAAAGCGTAAGCAGGTTGGCACAGATCAAAAAGATAGCACTGATCCAGACATAAGAGGGATTATTGATCGTTTTGGTCAACACGGTGACCCCGATCGTTAGCATGATAGAATTCACCACGATCATGATCCTGGCTTTCCGGTCCGCATCTCCGATCAGGCGGAGGTATTGTGATGAGGTCGTCCGGAGCAGGGAATCGGTCTTGATCCCTTCATTGGCTTTTTTATCTTCTCGTAGTCCTATCGCAGGGGTATCATGCATATAATTTGTTTTCACCGCAAGTGCTTATTTTTCCGGAGTTGCCAGTAAGGGAGTGAGCAAGCGGGATGTTGTAAAGATTCCGGGGAATATCTTCTGAATCCTTGTTCCGGTCTCTTATATTCAACCCTATTGTAATACAAAACAGGGGCCGCGTTTGGCAAATCAGCTTTTCAGGGCAACTCCACTACCATTCCCTCTGCCGCCAGTTCATAATTAAAGGAGTAATCATTCTTTTTTTTCAATTCCTCCAGCAAGCCGTTGAGATCGGTATCCGAATGAGAAGGATCGTGATGGGCCAGCAACAGGTGTTTTACACCCGCCAGTTCAGCGAATTTCGCCACATCGTCCATGCTGGAATGACCCCAGCCCTGTTTGTACTGGTATTCAACGGAAGAATATTGTGCATCATGCAATAACAGGTCGGCATTCTCCGCCAGGTCAAAACCCGATATCCATTTTTTATCCGCCGGAAATCCTTTGGCGCCCAGCATGGGTTCATGATCCGGTATATAAGTAAATACGGAATGTTGACCCTGTACCCTGAAACCAACGGTTGGTCCCGGGTGGATCACATACCTTGATTCGATATGAAAGGACCCGATGTCAAAAGAACTGTTCCCGATATCATGCAGCGTTAGCTTACAGGGAAGATCACGAAGCAATACGGGAAAAAGCGGTGGTGAAAGATAGCGGCTGAGTCTTGAATGCAAACTACTCGTGCGGCTGGTGGGTCCCCAGATATGGATATCCATTGTTGGGTCAAAAAAAGGATTGAAGAAACCGAGCCCGAGGATATGATCCAAATGCAAATGAGTTAATAATATATCCACCCTCCTGACAGCGGTGTCCTGGAGCAGGTTAAATTTTTGCATTCCTGATCCGCCATCGAGTACCAGCATGCAATTATCTTCCTGCACTACCGAGCAGGAGGTGTTGCCTCCATAGAATGCTGTATCAGGACTGGTCGTGGGAATGGAACCACGAACGCCCCGTATTGAGATTTTCATCCGTCTTTTGCTTCCCAGAAAATGGCGACAGCGCCTAAAAAAGTTCCGGCGCGGCCGATAATTGGATAAGAGGTTACGCTGATCCTTTCGGATTTGCCCTGGATACTTTCGATCCAGAATGTTTTGTGATAAGGATACTGGTCCTTCAGTGTTCGCACCAGGGGCAGGCTTTCCAGCGGCAACTCTTTGCCCTCCTCATCTTTTTGTTTGAAGATCGTTCCCCAGGTCTCCACTCTCATTTCGCCGGTCTCTTCGAAACGCGTACCCAGTATTTTTTCCGCGGGCTCGTTGTAGAAAATCAGGTGCCCTTCCGTATCCGTAATGAATACCGGCATTGACAAACAGTCGGCTAATTGCCGGTTCAGGATGATCTCGATGGGATAGGCAGGCATAAAAGAGTCGTTAGTTTAAATATAAGATAATTTAATGATAAGCCATATGCCTCGAAGAAGGCCTCCTGCCCCGATGAAGAGGCCTCCCTGCCCTCGCTGGGGGGTTCTTAGACTGTGAATTTTGAATACTCTTCAAAGCTCTGGGATAAACAATCGGGCACATTTTTGTTTCTCGCGGCGTACGCGGAGAAGCGGCGACGCAACAATTCTACTGTTGTGAAACAATCAGGTATTTCCTCGTTAAACTCGCTGCGACCGTTTTCCATTGCGTACGCAGCGAGAAATCCAGTTATAGGAAATATAAAATAAATTCTCCCCCTTAAGATACTCATTGACCAATGAGAACTGCACTTATTTTGATCAGCTATCACCTGGAATAGCGGTTTAAAAAAGAAGGTTTTTTAAATGCTGAGAAATTGAGAAGCGGAGATTTCGGAGCGTTTCTCTGCGTAACCTTTGTGTCCTCCGCGGCGCTGCGCTAAAATTTATTTTTAAATTGACCCACTGCCAAAATTTGCCTTAACATAAGAGATAACTATGTGGCTCCTATGTACCTGTTGTTCCTATGTGGTAAAAGCCAGCTATGATGCATTTCAATTAACCCTACGCTTTTCTTAGCAACTGTAGATTATTTACCCCTTTAATTGTGCAAAAAACAAATCCCGGCTGCCCGGCGGGGCATGCTATTTGGGACTCTACACGATCAATCATCTCAAAATCAAATAGTATGGAAACAACAAAAAGTAAACAGGATGTAAAAAAACCTGGTTTAAAAAACGAGATCGTGATCCATAAGGTCCTTGATCTGCCGGTCAGTAAGGTCTGGCAGGCGCTAACAGAAGAAGAGCAATTCAAAAAATGGTGGGGACCCAATGGTTATACCTGTCCTTCCAGCAACCTCGAAGCAAGAGTGGGTGGCAAATATTTGAACTGCATGCGCTCCCCTGGCGGTAAGGATACCTGGTCAATTGGGACGGTGAAAGAACTCGTGCCGGAGAAGAAGCTGGTAGTCACCGACAGTTTTTCCGATGAGAAAGGAAATATAAAAAATGCATCGGAACTGGGCTTTCCGGGTAAATGGCCTGATGAATGCCTGATCACGTTTGAACTGGAAGAAGCCGATGGTGCCACCAAACTCAACCTGCGGCATGAAGGCATACCCGCAGAAATGCATGATGATTGTATGGAAGGTTGGAATCAATGTTTGGATAAACTGGAGAAGAATTGCAAATAGTCTATAAGACGGAAAGACCGTAAGACCGTAAGTCGGAAAGAAAAGTTTTTGATCAGTAATTGCTTTCCTATAGGGAAACCACAATCTCTTATTCTTGTCTTCCGGACTTTCCGTCTTACAGACTTGCCGACTTCTCTCACTCCTTCTTTATCCCCTTCACCGCATCCATAAATTCATAGATCGTATCAGTAGTTTTATCGATCAGCAGCGGGTCCAGCCATTCATAAATGTCCACAGGTTCCCCGGCCGTTGCTTCCGCGATGGCATCCAGTAACTCCGGCATAGTCATTTCTTTCAGGCGGGCGATGATGTAGGCTTGTTCCATTCGCTAAAAATAAGCTACGGAGACCGAAAGTCAGAAAGACGGAAAGTCCGCAAGAAACTTCTTGTGATCAGTAATGGTTTCTTGTGGGAAACTCCAATCTCTTATTACCGTCTTCCGGACTTGCGGACTTTCCGTGTTTCCGTCTCCACTAGCCACTCGCCAAACCCCACTCGCCAATACACTACTTTCGCATTCATGACCTTTGAAGATCTCAACCTCAACACTCCCTTACGCAACGCCCTTAACGACCTGGGCTATACGACCCCGACGACCATCCAGGAAAAAGTTTTTTCCCTCGTGATGTCAGGAAGGGATGTATGTGGCATCGCGCAGACCGGTACCGGTAAAACCCTGGCTTACCTGCTCCCCTGCCTGCGGCAATGGAAATTCACCAAGGACAAATCACCGCAGGTACTGGTTGTTGTGCCGACAAGAGAACTGGTGGTACAGGTAGTGGAGACCATAAAAAAGCTAACGCCTTATATGAACCTCCTGGCGGTGGGTGTATATGGCGGTGTCAATATCAATACCCAGCAACTCGAACTGATGAAAGGGGTAGATGTACTAGTGGCTACCCCGGGGCGCTTATTTGACCTGGCCATGAACGGCGCCTTTAAAACAAAAACGATAAAAAAACTGGTGATCGATGAAGTGGATGAAATGCTGAACCTGGGATTCCGCACCCAGTTAAAAAATATACTCGACTTCTTACCTCCCCGCAGGCAGAACCTTTTATTCTCCGCCACCATGACGGAAGATGTGGAAGCGCTGATCGCTACTTATTTTAATGATCCTGTACGGGTAGAAGCTGCTCCCACCGGGACACCGCTGGAAAATATTATCCAGGCCGGTTACGAGGTCCCTAATTTTTATACAAAGGTGAATTTGCTGGAATTATTGTTGACCGAAGATAAGACCATGACCAAAGTCCTGGTCTTTGCAGCCACCAAGTCATTAGCTGACCAGTTATATGAACAACTGGAACCCAAATTTCCCGGCACGGTAGGTGTGATCCATTCCAACAAAGAGCAGAACCACCGCTTTAATACCGTGAAGCAGTTCAAGGATGGAACCTACCGTTTTATCATTGCCACCGATATCGTGGCGAGGGGAATCGATATCGCGGAAGTGACGCATGTCATCAATTTGGATGTACCGGATTCACCGGAAAATTATATCCACCGGATCGGCCGCACCGGCAGGGCGGATAAAAAAGGGATCGCTATCAGTTTTATCACCGAAAAAGAAAAACCGTTGTTAGCAGCCATCGAAGCCCTGATGAAATACCAGGTTCGGCTCAGCCCTTTACCTGCCGGTCTTATTATCTCCGATGAACTGACCGAAGACGAGAAGCCAAAGGTTTTTATGAAGACGGATATCATCAAGCCTAAAAAGAAAGAAGAAAGAGGCGCTTCCTTTCATGAAAAATCAGCGAAGAACAGTAAGGTAAATGTTATTGTTAAGCACAAGGACCGGATGATGAAAAAATATGGCAAGCCGATTAAAAGAGGGGCGAAGAAAAAGAAATGAAAGCCCCCCTGCCTCCGCCAGCTGGCGGATCCTTAGACTCCGTTTTTTGAAGAGTCAGATTTGCCGATTTGAAGATTTGAAGATTATTGAATCCAGGATGAATTAATTACTGATATGTTACCGTCAAAGGACCCATTGCATGGCAAAACATTAGAAGCGATCTTAACGGAGCTGCAGGCTCATTATGGTTGGGAAGAGTTGGCCCGGCAGATCAATATCAATTGTTTTAAAAGTGATCCCAGTATAAAGTCAAGTTTGACATTTTTGAGGAAGACACTGTGGGCGAGGACGAAAGTTGAGAGTCTTTACCTGTATATGTTGCGGAGAAAGAACAGGCAATAACCTCCTGGATGCCATGATGCGTGTCTTCACGCATCACTTATTTTTTACCCCTCCTGTTGCGTGAGACACGCAACAGGGCTGAGAACTGGCCCAGCAGATCAATATCAATTGTTTTAAAAGCGATCCGAGTATAAAGTCCAGTTTGACTTTTTTACGGAAGACACCGTGGGCGAGGGCGAAAGTGGAAAGTCTTTATTTGTATATGTTGCGTAAACGCAAATAGAAGCCCCCTGCCCCCCGCAAGGGGTTCTTAGACTCTGTTTTTTGAAGAGTCCTTAAGGATCTCAGATTGCTAGCATTATCGGATCAAAAAACATTTCGCCTAAATTGATTCTCCAGCGCCTTTCTGCCGACAACGTATATGTCTTTCTAAATGATATGATACAAGAGGCAGAATAGCGCCTCCCGCGTTTGCTAAAAACACGCAGCAAAGTCTTCAGCTTAAGCATTACCAATAGCGGTGTTTTCCAGTGCCGATTCGCAGAGGAAATTTGTGGGTAACAGCATGCGCCATATCGAATCGGGTTGATTTTTTTGGTCCTCCTGAGCGAGCCGAAGGATTGTATCAAGACAAAAAGGACAATATTAATAATAGAATATGCTGGTCTTTTATTTAGTCATCAAACCCAGCCCTTTTGAATTCCATCGCTTTGGGAAACTCATCCATTGTTTTACGTTTCAACTGACCCAGCAAGGCCAATACTTTAAGGGCAGCATCTTCAGAAGAAGGCATCAGCTCATATAATTTCGCCCAAGCCTCCATACTCCTTCCGATAGCGATCAATGCAATTTTGGCGCTGCCTTCACTGTCCTTCTGGTAACCGTTTTCTGCTTCCCACTCCTCCCCTTCTATCTTTCCATGTAAAGCTCTTTGTAATTTTGCATCGATAAAAAATAGATACCATTGGATAATATCAAAGCAATCACCGATACCAGCCATGGTGTACACCACATCTTCTTCTGTTTTGATACCCAGGTGTAAATGAGCGACCAGCTCTCTTGTCTTGGCCACCATCCCTTCGCCTTTTTCTGCAAAGGGCATGGCAATCTGCTGGTATTCTTTACAAAGCTTGGAGAGGATATGTTGTTTTGTAGTCGTTTCTATAAAAATTTGCCGTTGCTCATATTCCGCTTCCTCTTCTTTCGTCATCCCTTTACCAATATCGATACCATGATCTCCGGCAGCTTTATATAAAAGCCGGGTGGCCTCCTGGAAATTAGAAGAGATCGTATCCCAGAATGCTTTATTGCTCATATCCAGCTGTTCGGAAGACAGTTTACCCGTGCTTTCAAAATTGCGGCAACGGGTGGTAAAAGTGCAGCGTTCACACCAGCGGTCGCAATAATTATATATCCCCGGGATGAATTTTTCTTTCATGCCGTTAAATTAATAAAGAATAAAAAAAGTGGAGGGAGGAAAACACCAGGCAAAATAGTTTTTTCCCCAATGCCTGGCATTTAATATATCAAACTTCTTTGCTTTTAAACGGAAAAGGGCTGAGCTTAGATTGTCAATAGCGGATGCCATGATGCGTGTCTTTATGCATCACTTATTTTATTTACGCTTCCATTGCGTGGGACACTCAACAGGGTTGATAGCTTTTAATTATTTTTTGATACTGGTTTTAAAAAGTTGTTCAATTTCTTTATCCATAAAATAAACATAGCATCCCTTCATCCCTCTTGTCATTAATGTGCGATAAGTATTCTTAATTATCAATCTTAAAGTAGCCTTAGCCTCATCTGGATTTTTTTCAATCAACCCTTTATACCCAAAAACAGATTTGTCGGATTTTGCTCTTGCCGCGGGTTGGGTTAGTATTTTTCCATCCCTCACAATTAGATCAAGGCCAATAATCACACCGATATAATCAACTTCCAAACCCTGGCAGGTATGTATACACCCTATTTCATTGACCGATTCAGGACTTACTATCCAAAGGCTCCCGTCTGAAGTCAGATTCCATTTCATTTTAAAATCAAATTCAGGTATCACAACATCAAGATGACTTGGATCCTTTTTATTCCATTCCCAGCAATACCCAGCTACCATGCGGGCCCTATTATTGATCTTATTCTTTTCAATGATTGCCTCTCTTAATTCAATGGGAGAAGAAAAGACTTTAAACTCGTAGTCAACGTCTTCCAATGAAGTATTGGCTGTTTCTCGGATCTGTAATGTATTATCCAGCCAGGCCAGGTATCCATCTGAACCATTACACCTAAACTGAGAGGCCAGTTCCATTTCTTCTATTTCTGCTCCTGCTTTGCTTGCCCATTTCCGAATCTCTTGTAAGGTTCCGATATCATTCAGGGTAACTCTTTGGTCTTCGTCGATAAAGAATACGGTACAACGGGCGGCATTGATAAGCTCCTTTACCTGATTTTCACCTAGGTTGCCATATAATCCTGACTTGGCATTAAGTCTATGCGCTTCATCTACTATTAATGTATCAAACGTATTCGCCTTTGTGCTGACAAACCCTCCCGATCCTTTAAATAAATTTGAAATGAGCCCTTTCTTAAATGTGCTGGTCAATTTGCTTTCATATACTGCTCTTGGTGCTGCATTCTTTGAAACATATTGAGTCACTAATCCCAGCCTAGTTAATTCGACCAGTAAGTTTATTGCCACCACTGATTTTCCCGTACCAGGTCCCCCTTTTACAATTAGAACCTGTTTTTTATTCGCAGTTGCTTTCCTGGAAAGGAATAATGCGGTTTCATAAACGACTTTCTGATCATCAATCATTACAAATTCGGCATTACCTTTTAGCATAGAAACCATGCTATCAGCCAGCATCTTCGAAGGCCTGATCTTTCCCTGTTCTATCCGATAAAGTATTTTGGTCTTATCACCATACTTTACATATTGCTTAATAAAATCTCTTAGTTTACCAGCATCTCCTTTTAAAAAAACAGGGGCTTTGAGCAGATGTTCTTTATAATGGTCATTTGTTATAACATCGTCCAATACATAGTTGTGCAGGTATGCACATGGTTGCAGGTTGATCTTGTCCTCGGCTACCGTCTCGTTAAAATTGTACATCAGACTTGCGTAAGACCAGGCCTGGTAAGAAGGATGGGTAAATTCTCCAAAATGCCGTCCTACCCTGGTATTTACAATAGCATCTTTTGATGAAAGAGTCGCTTCCGACCAGCGTTTCAGCTCCACGATTACACAATATTCTTTTCCATTTTCTCCACTCCCCGTTAAAATGAAATCGATGCGTTTACCCGATTGAGGAAGCTGGTATTCAATAGCGACGCCACAATCATCAGGTATTTTATCATCCCTCAAAACCCTTTCCATGTACTGCATAGAGTCACGCCAGGAGCTGATCTCATTGGCCGCAGTTCCCCGGTGAAGGTGCTTCTTAAAAAAGTCTAAGATTTTTGTCTCTATCCTGTCCGCAAAAACATCATCGGTAAAATCAGACTTGGTGGCATGATAGACAATCATTAATTATAGTTCAGTATATTTTTTTGCAGTCCCCCTGGCTTTGTCAACAGGGTATTTAATTGCATTTGTTTTCAGCTTATCCAATACTATATCTTTAATATTTAACCCGTGTTTATGTGCCAGCAAAAAAGCAAAAGTGAAAACATCAGCTAATTCATCCTTAAGCTTATTTGTATTCACTTCTTCTGCATTTTTCCAAAGGAATAACTCATTCAACTCCGCTGCCTCAATGGATATAGCTAATGCCAGGTCTTTGGAATTATGAAACTGTTCCCACTCCCGTTCATTCCTGAATTTGACAACTTCGGTCATTATTGTTTCCATGCTATCCATAAAAATGAATTTTCTATCTGCGCAATGTAAGAAAAGCTGAGCAGAGAACCGAACGCAGAAAGATGAACTCATAGATGTCATTATCACGGCAACTGCGGTCAAATAAGATTACTTCTTTCACTGCAAGACCAAAATTTATTATATTGCTCCATGCGCCTGCCCTCCCACCTGCTAAAGATTTTTTTGCTGACGGCCTGCTTAAATGCAGGCCGGGATGGCTTTGGCCAGCCGGGCGCTTTCAATGCCTCCCTTAGCCTTGAACTGGGTAACGGCGCCAGGGCCCAGCCTGGTGCTGTCGTATATGAGGGCGACCTGGTAAATGGTTTTATGCATTTCGATCCGGCCGCCTGGGATGGAAAGACCACCTTCTATTGTTACGTGTTCCATTACTCGGATATGGAAGTCGACCCGTTGCTCGTTTTCCCGCTGGATGAGGACGGGAATATCGCTAACCGCTTCCCGGTAATGGGGGCCGATGGGAAAATGATCACCAAAGTAAAACTCTTTGAAGGCATTATTTCTGCTCCTTTTGGTAAAGATAATTTTGTACTGCTGATGACGGAACACCCGGTAACTGGCTTCCGGAGCTTACTTACACAACGCAGCCTGAACAGTTCCGCGAGGCAGGAACTGCTGAAACTGGTAAAGGGAAGCAAACTCTCCGGTCTTTACCAGCCGGAATACGGGAAGATCGGTATTAAGACCATGCAACTCGAGTCAAGACCGGCGACAGAAAAAACGGGACTGGTAAAAAACGCGACGAAGAAAAATACTGTTTTTGCTTTCAATGATTCCGCGGAGATATTCATCACTCCTTCGCCCCAACTGGATATCGTCCGTGACAGTTTTCCCATGATCGAGATCATTGATCCCTCCTTTGATACTTCTGCTACCAAAGGATTGAAAGTATTGCCTCCCGCGGACAATAAAAGAATACTGATCCGCGGTATCGCGGTCGACTGGAAAAGAGGTATTGATAAAATAACGGTGAACAACCAGCCCGCTACCAGTTTCCGCGAGTCCTCGGGCTATTTTGATTACCTCTACGACCTGAAAGAAGGGATGAATACCGCGGTGATCAACGTGCGCAATAAAAAAG
>JANMKG010000428.1:0-16032 GCA_031371915.1 Chitinophagaceae bacterium
GCCGTCCCAGAGTATAACAAAAGCATTGATCAGTCCAAAAAAGACGAGCCATAACAAACGCCGGTAATAATATTCAGAGACCGGGGGCTGGCCCGGCGCTTCTTTTTTATTTGTCATAAAAAGGATCATGCCTGCGCCAAATAACATGGAGAACAAACCACGCATGGTTCCTTCGAAGAAAACAAAAACGATCGCGAACGTATAATAATCTTTCCCGGCTCTTGGGCTGTGTACAATGTTGTACCAGAAATCCCAGTTGATCCCAAAGCCCGGGATATTCATCATCAGGATACCAAGCAGGGCCACGCCACGGATGATATCAATGGTCTTGATACGATCGGCACCGGCCACGGGTGCGGCACCCGCCGTTCCCGTCCTTGGTGGTTCGTTGCCTTCCAGCTGTATGACGACGGCTTGCGAACCGGGTGAATTATGTGGATCCATATGTTTAGTCTTGAATTAAATTTTAGCCACGATTTTTTTAGCCACAGATGAACACGGATTAACACAGATCATTGACCATTGTCCATCGGCGATCGGCGATCGGCGATGGACAATCGACTATGGACTATCAACTACTATCAGCCTTTCCTATTCGGCAACCACTTCCTGTACACCAAACTCCTCCACAGCCATTCCATCGGCCCCAGGATATAGAACCGCTGCCATAACACAGAGAACACTACCTGTACCAATGTCATTTCCGCTACAAAGAAATAAAGCTCCCATTGTTTCAGTCTCCCGAAATATCCAAAGCCATATCCATAGAAAAAAATGGTGCAGATGATCGTTTGTAAAATATAATTGCTGAGTGCCATACGACCAACTGTCGCGAAGACTTTCCAGGCAATACCAAATACATTCATCCGCAGGAACCACAGGACAAGTGATGCATAACCTGTAGCGAGTAATAGTCGTTCAACAGGTATGAACTGGTTATACGGTATGGCCTGCTTCTCAATATATTTTTCATAATCAACGAGCCGTATCGATTGCAGGTGAACCCGCAGCCAGGCAAGGAAAATACCGGCCGCGATACCCAGTAAAGCGATCAACAGATACCTGGAGGTTGGGTAACGGTGACTAAAGAATCCAAAGCCTAACAAGGCCATCCCCAGCAACATCATGGAACCAATATCCCAGATGCCAATACTATAAAGCCAGTAGGATTCTTTTTGTTGTGTCTTCGTCATTTGCTGGTAAGCGATCTTTTTCCAGCGGTTGGACTGCATTAATTTATTGGTAGCCTTTGTCGCGCCTGAATCATATTTCAGGGATTTTATCCTGCCCTCCCATTTTTCCTTATCGTCTGCCTGCTGTTTCGTCAGCGTATCGTTTTTTTTCGCGAGGGAATCGGCTATTTTATTTTTAAGTAAGACGTCTTTCATCAGTACCGTATCTTTTTTACGGTCGCCGCTGTCTTTGATGGCCCTGCTGGTACTGTCCTGTTTAAACTTATCCTCAACTTTTTTTACAACAAGGTATTTTTTCAGATCGCTCCTGTCATCGGCATAATTCCAGTATTGTTTACCGCAATAAATTAAAGTGCAAAGTATCGCCGCGATAAAAAGTCCTTTGGGTTTCATCCGGCTGAAGGCATAAAGCAGGATCCCCAGGACACCGTACTGGAACAGGATATCACCCGGCCATACCAGGAGAAAAGCATTGACCAGGCCAAACCCGATCAGCCAGAGCATTTTCCGGATATAGGCATCCCCCGGTGGCAGGAGTACTGGCTGTTGTTCTTTTTTGCGGAGGAATAAAATGATACCGGCCCCAAATACCAGCGCCAGCAGCGCCCGCATCTTTCCTTCGAAGATCACGGACACAATGGTCATAAGGGTATAATTCCCGCCATGCGTACCGTTCTGGTAAAAGAGTTGCTGGTTCGTTGTAAAGCCGCCGAATTCCCAGATACTGATCACCAGTATCCCGATCACGGCGATGCCGCGCAAAATATCAAGAGAAGGAATTCTTGCAGTATCCTGTTGCGGTACTGCCGCCGAAGGAGGGGAAGAACTGAGAGTCATTGTTGTTGGTTTTGGTGTTTCCTTCGGGTACCGCAACTAAATATAAGTATTTATACAATATGTTTTGCGCTATATAAAAAAGTATTAATACAGGTAGCCACAGATTAACACGGATTAACACAGATGAATTCATTTAGCCACAAATTCTTTGACTTAGTTCAGTACCTGGAATGGAAACGAATATTTGTTATTCGCTTATGGCTATTGGCTTTGGGCTACTGCCTTACAACCCCACTCGCCACTCGCCATTCCCCACTCGCTATTCAAAAACTCTCCGGTTCAATATGCTATTCCTATTTTTGCCTTCCATGTCCATCTACATCAGTTCCCTTAATTCCGGCAGTAATGCCAATTGCTATTATATCGGTAATAGTAATGAAGCCGTGCTGGTGGATGCAGGACTGAGTTGCCGGGAAACAGAAAGGCGGATGAAAGAGCTGGGACTTTCGATGGAAAAGGTGAGAGCGATCTTTATTTCACATGAACACGGGGATCACATTAGTGGCGTTCCGGGGCTGAGTAAAAAATTCAGGTTGCCCGTTTATATCACAGACGCCACACTTAACAATGGTAATATTCCACTCGAACCTTCGCTGGTACAATCCTTCAAACATGCAAAGCCTGTCCGCTTCGGAGCATTATCTGTTGTCCCCTTTCGCAAAAGTCATGATGCCGCCGAACCCCATAGCTTTATGGTGTCGGGGCATGGTGTGAATATTGGTATCATCACGGATATCGGTTATGCCTGTAAACAGGTGATGAAATATTTCCGTCAATGCCATGCCGCTTTCCTTGAATCGAATTACTGCGATGATATGCTGACCAATGGTAATTATCCTTATCATTTAAAGAGGCGCATTAGCAGTGATCAAGGCCACTTGTCAAATGCGCAGGCACTGGAGCTATTCCTGCAATACCGGTCGCCTGAACTGCGGTTGCTGATCTTATCCCATCTCTCGAAGAATAATAACAAACCCGAACTTGTCGAAAAATTATTTGCCCCGCATGCGGGTGATACACAGGTGATCGTGGCCAGCCGCTATGAAGCTTCCCCGGTATTTTGTATCGAGGGTAAAGCGGTTGTTACTACTCCCGCACGGAAGATAAAAAGACGGGCGATAGTCAACGAGCAGCAACTATCATTGTTTTGATGTTTTCCCCCCAGCGATCCTCACTGGGTTTTGAAATACAAAGACACGGAAGGATTGCCGGTGAAGAAAGGCAAGGAGTGGGCTGGAATTAGATTGACCTCACCCCGACTTACATAGTATTTCAAAGAAAGATTGTTACCAATTTTCCCCTCTCCATCTGGAGAGGGGAAAATTG
This sequence comes from Chitinophagaceae bacterium, assembly GCA_031371915.1. GTDB lineage: Bacteria > Bacteroidota > Bacteroidia > Chitinophagales > Chitinophagaceae > JJ008. The sequence goes on from JANMKG010000428.1 coordinate 3,357, forward strand.
ACTTGAAGTTCGTTATATAACGGAATGCTAATTGGGGTGAGGTTATGCAGCTCCTGCAGCTGTATAAAGAGTAATTTAAAATCCTCTTATCTTCGCTCTCTTTAAGTCACGAATATGAAGTCTTCGCTTTGCTCAGCCTGACAACCACGTCCACTGGGCAACAATTTTTTGACCGTTAATCATTTGGCAACCACCTGTTGCCTCATTTCAATTATTTAATAATTATTTTTATTGTCATCCCGAGCGCAGCGAGGGACCTAGCCCCGAACGAAGTGAGGGATCTAATAATTTTCAATCATGTCTGAACCAACTTATAATAATAAACGATCTCATTTCTGGGCCCTGCTCAAACAATCCCTGAAGGGTGGCGAACACGATTACACGCAAGGCAGTCTCCGTGTCGCCATTGTATTGCTCGCCATTCCCATGATCCTTGAACTGAGTCTTGAATCGGTATTTGCCGTTGTCGATATGTTCTTCGTCGGCAAATTGGGTGCGAACGCGATCGCCACGGTAGGATTAACCGAGTCCTCTATTACTATTATTTATTCCCTTGCTATCGGGTTGAGTACTGCCGCTACAGCCGTGGTCGCAAGACGTATCGGTGAAAAGGATCCTGAAGGAGCGGCACATGCGGGTGCGCAGTCATTGCTGATCGCCCTGGTCGTTACCGTGATCATCAGTATACTCGGGATCATATTCGCTGCCGATATATTGCGTATCATGGGTGCTTCGGCTATCGTGGTAAAAGAAGGAGCTGTCTTTACCCGCATCATGCTGGGTGGCAGTCTTGCGATCATTCTTTTATTCCTGATCAATGGTATTTTTCGTGGTGCCGGTGACGCGGCCATGGCGATGAAAAGTCTGTGGATCGCCAGCCTGCTCAATATCATTCTCTGTCCTTTACTGATCAATGGCTATGGCCCTTTCCCCGAACTGGGATTAAAAGGAGCGGCAATCGCTACGGTGATCGGCCGGAGTACCGGTGTATTGTACCAGTGCTATCATTTATTCAAAGGCAAGGGAACGATCAAATTAAAGCGCTGGCATTTCAAATGGGATGCACCGGTGGCAAAGAATATTTTGAACGTGGCCTGGCCGGCTACATTCCAGTTCGTGATCCAATCCGGAAGCTGGATCGTGCTGGCGGCGTTGGTGGCCTATACCGGTCATACCGAAGCCTCCGCCGGATACCAGGTTGCTATTCGTAACATGGTATTCTTTATAATGCCTGCCTGGGGACTGAGTAATGCCGCGGCTACACTCGTGGGGCAGAACCTTGGTGCCAAACAACCGTTGCGGGCCGAACAAAGTGTTTGGCTCACCGCGAAATACAATGCGCTGTTTATGGCAGCGGTGATGCTGCTCTTCCTCTTCTTCGCTTCTCCCATCGTAAGCATCTATACAAAAGAACCCGAAGTGCACCGCTATGGTACGATGGCCCTCCAGATCATTGGATCGGGATATATCTTCTATGGTATCGGTATGGTAATGATACAGGCATTGAACGGGGCCGGTGATACAAAGACACCTACCTGGATAAACCTGATCGGGTTCTGGGCCTTCCAGGTTCCTTTGGCCTGGATTTTATCCATGCCGCTGGGGATGGGACCTGTAGGCTCTTTTATCGCGATCCCGGTAGCGGAATCCATCTTGGCACTGGCGGCCTGGTATTATTTCAGGAAAGGGAAATGGAAAGTGGTAAAGGTTTAGATAATAGATAATAATTAAAAGTGAATAGATAATAATTCTCTCAAATTGATGGCTTAAGTCGGGTCAGGGCAGTTTCAACTTTGAAGAATTATTATCTATTATCTATTCACTATTCACTATCATCTATTTTACTATTTTTAATATCTCATTCCTTAAGTATGAACGACGTCTTCAGCCAGAACCGGATCCGGCAGGTATTCTTTATCATCGTGATATTATTACTGGGTATCCTGTTATTTCATGAACTGGCTTCTTTTCTCCCTGCCCTGCTTGGCGCCGTAACGCTGTATATTCTCCTGCACAAATGGATGTTCTATCTCACCGAAAAGAAAAAATGGCGAAAGGGCTGGACAACCCTCCTGCTGATGTTGTTTTCTTTCATTGTTATCTTATTACCAGTCGGGTTACTGGTGAATATGCTGTCGAGTAAAGTCAGTTATGCGATCCAGCACTCAGCGGAACTAACAACGGCGTTAAAAAAACTGGTGGCTGACCTGGAACAACGTTTTGACATAGTTATCGCCAGCAATGAGAACATCAATAAACTTGGCAACAGCATCACGCAAAGCCTACCGATGATACTCGGCGCCACTTTCAATACACTGACGACGATCTTCTTTATGTATTTCATTCTCTACTTTATGCTGATGAGCGGGAGAAAGATGGAGAATACGCTTTTTGAATACATCCCGCTCAAAGATGAAAATGTTTCCCAGCTGAGCAAGGAAGTGCATATGATGGTCAAGTCGAATGCCATTGGTATTCCCCTTATCGCCTTTGCCCAGGGCCTGATCGGGCTGATCGGGTATTTAATTATCGGGATTAAAGAACCCTTCTTCTGGTTTGGCGTGACCTGTATTGCCGGGATGCTCCCGGTCGTGGGTGCTGCGCTGGCCTATGTACCGATTGCCATTATCCTTTTCGCCAATGGTGAAACCGGCCGGGGTATCGCCATGCTCATCTTTGGTTTTGGCGTCATCGGCACGGTCGATAATGTATTACGCTTTACCCTGCTGAAAAAACTCGGGAATGTACACCCGCTTACTACAGTCTTCGGGGTCATCATTGGCCTAAGCCTTTTTGGTTTTATCGGCTTGATATTCGGTCCCCTGCTGATCTCCTTATTCATGCTGCTGCTAAAGATCTATTCGAATGAATTCATCACCAAACAACGGGACATAAATAAGATAATGGAAAACTAAAATTGTTTATGGTTTTTGGTTTATAGTTTATGGTTGGGGTCGTTTTATTTCCAGGGTCACTCCCGACTGACCATTCACTATTCATTATTCTCTATTCATTATTCACCACTCATCACTCACTATTCCCCACTCACGATAATGGCTCTTGGCTATTGGCTAATGGCTCCTAACTCTAGTAGATTCCCTAAGTTGTTCTTTGCGGTTTCTTAGTACTTGTTCGCAAAAGACTAAAAACAATCTTTTATTCCTTGCATAATTAACATTCAGATAATATTTTGGCACTGCCTTTCGTTTAATAACCCAATCCAATGGTGTAAGACCCGGAAGGGAACTACACCGAAGAAAAACCGTACCCCGAGTGAGAAAACTCTTTATTCCATTATCCGTGGGATTAATGTGTAGTTCGTTTACCATTATCCCGACTGAACATACAGTTGACAGCCCTTCCCCGGTTGTCGCGGTTTCTCATCCTGTAATTGCGGACTCTTCTTACAGTACAGCCCTTGCGGCGGAGGTATTATATAATGCCATCAACCTGCAGCAGTATGGATTATCGGAAGATGCTTTTAGTTATGCCTGGAAAGGTTACCAGAAATTACTGGCGAAAAAAATAATCAGTCGCAGTAACTATTTAACCATCTGTGATTTCAGCCAGTCTTCACGGCAAAAACGATTATATATTATTGATGTGATCAATGAGCAGCTTATCATGAATACCTATGTGGCGCATGGAAAAAATTCCGGGGGTGAATATGCTACCAATTTCTCCAACAGGCCTGAATCGCTGCAAAGCAGTCTCGGGTTTTATATAACATCACAGACCTATATAGGTGAACATGGATTGTCCTTACGAATCAATGGAGTTGATCCCGGTTATAATGACAAAGCGATGGAGCGGACGATCGTAATACACGGCGCAGCTTATGTGGACCCGGCGAGAGCAAAGGCCGGGATATTTATGGGTCGCAGCTGGGGATGCCCGGCGGTACCGCAAAAAGAATCCGCGGAGATCATCACCACCATAAAGAATGGCACCTGTCTTTTCATCTATCATCCCGGCAAGGCGTATTTGCTAGGCTCTAAAATATTAAACGGCTGATTGGACACATAACAAGGATGGATGATAACAAAAAGCTCAACTTACCCTATGGTTGGGCTTTTTTGTTTGCCCTCCCGACCTCCCTAAAGGGAGGCCACCATTCACTTAAGTAAAATTTTTTCTTTCAACAATGACCAATGACAATCAGTATGGCGGATCTAAGTTCCCTCCTGAGTCTATCGAAGGATAGGGGGACAGGGGGTTTACAGTTTACTGATCGTTTCCTCAATAATAACACCCCCCATCCAGCTCATCACTCCTACCACGACCCAGCCGGCTGCCTGCATCCATACAGGATGTTTGTATCCTTTCATGATCCGGCTTTTGGTGACGGCGATCAGCATGATCGAAAGGGCAATCGGTAAGATCATCCCGTTAATAGCGCCGGCAAATAGCAATAACTCTTTGGGCTTACCGATCATGACGAAGATGATCGTGGTCAAAACAATAAAAATGGAAATACATAAACGCTCATGCTTTGCCAGCCAGGGATGAAAGGTCTTGAAGAAGGAAACGGAAGTATAAGATGCGCCTACTACCGAAGAGATAGCGGCACTCCAGAGCACTACGCCGAAAATCCGAAGCCCGATCTCACCCGCGGCAAAACTAAAGATGGTGGAAGCAGGATTGTCTTTGTTTAAGATGGCTCCTTGTGACAACACCCCCACTGCCGCAAGAAATAAAATGAACCGCATGATAGTAGAAATAATTATACCTGTCAAAGCGCTTTTGTTTACCTCTTTCAGCCTGTCTTTTCCTTTAATACCGGCATCAAGCAGGCGGTGCGCTCCCGAAAAAGTAAGATAACCGCCAACCGTTCCACCCACAATAGTAACAATGGCGATCATACTGATCTTTTCAGGAATGATCGTATGATGGATCGCCTCCAGCAATGGAGGGTGAGCACTGAATACAATGAATAAGGTCAGCGCTATTTTAATGGTCCCCAATATTTTTGTAAAACCATCCAGCATTTTACCGATCTCTTTTGCCCAGAAAAGTATCAATGCTACTACGCAACTGATGATCGCCCCCTGCTGGAACGAAAGACCTGTTAATACATTTACCGCCAGTCCACAACCTGCTATGTTGCCAATATTGAAAGCAAAACCACCGAGCACCACCAGCACGGATAGGAAATAACCAAGACCCGGTAATAATTTATTGGAAATATCCTGCGCTCTCAGTTCACTGGCTGCCAGGATTCTCCAGGTATTCAATTGCGCCCCGATATCGATCAAAACTGAAACAAGAATGACAAATCCAAAACTTGTCATTAACTGTTGGGTGAACACCGAGGTCTGCGTAAGAAAGCCGGGTCCAATGGAGGAATTAGCCATCAGGAAAGCAGCGCCAAGCCCTACGCCACCAAAAATTCTTCCCCCCAACCTCCGCCCACTGGCGGAAGCTTGTGGTCGTTTATAGTTTTTATTGTCATTCCCGGGTTGCATCGTGTATCGCTTTTGCAAATGCGGCCGCATGTTTCCCATCGCCATGAATACATATCGTTTCGGCAACAATGGGAATTTCCTTTCCGGATACGGTTGTCACTGTTCCCTGGTTGATCATCTGCAATACCTGTTGCACGACTTTATCCTCCTCTTCGATCAATGCATTCAATTGAGAACGCGGTGTCAGCGACCCGTCATCCTGGTAGGTCCTGTCGGCAAACACTTCGCTGGCTGTTTGTAACCCTAACGCTTTCGCCTGTTCAATAGAATGGCTTCCGCTTAGACCGAAGAGGATCAGTGCGGGATCAAAATCTTTTACCGCTTTGGCAACCACCTTAGCTATCAAAACTTCCCGGGCAGACATATTATATAAAGCACCATGTGGTTTTACATGATTCATCTTTTGATCGAGAGAGCCGGCGATCTCGCTGAACAAGATCAGCTGTTGGGTAATAAGATCGTAGAGATCATCCTGCGGTAAATTCATTTCTGTCCGTCCGAAATTCGGCCTGTCAAAAAAAGAAACATGGGCCCCGATCTTTACATGATGCTCTGCCGCGAGCTCAATGGTCCGCCATATCGTGGAAGGATCGCCTGCATGGTAACCGCAGGCAATATTCGCGGAGTTAATAAAGGGCATGATCAGCGTATCATTGCCGGTACCCTCTCCCATATCGCAGTTAATGTCTGGCCGCATGGAAATATTCTTCTAACCTGAATGTACAGGCATTTTGCAGTTGCAGCAAATGTTGCTGCTGTTTTATCCATAATTCTTCCGCGGCCGGCTGATCCGTAAAGTAAAACCTTATCTTATCCCCACCTTTTAGCTGGGCCAGTTTTGAATGATGGGCAGAGATCACATGCGCCAATCTCGGGTAACCACCCGTGGTCTGGTGATCTGCCATTAAAATGATCAGGCCTCCATCAGGCAATAACTGGATCGTACCAAAATTCACCGCTGACGAAACCACTTCTTCCTGGTCGATACTGTGAAGCGGTATATTGTTCACGCGGTATCCCATCCGGTCGGATTGCTGGGTGATGACAAAAGAACTTAGGATAAAATTTTCTTTTGATTCGGTGGTCAGTCGTTCCCATTCATTCCCCGGCAATACCAGGATCTCATTGTTTTCTTCTTCCCATTTTGTATCCGCCTGCCAGGGTAAGATGGTAAAATTCTTCTTGCCCGGCAGGTAAGGGAAAGATCCTTTCATTATAATTTCATCCTCTTTGCGCAGGCTTCTTCCTTTATAACCACCGGCTCCGGCTTTAAGATGCGTACTGTAACTGTTCATCCATTTATCGACTGCCATTCCGCCGCGCACAGCGAGGTAAGTTCTAGCGCCCTTCAAAGGTTTGTGAAACTGCAATACATCATTTTTTACCACGGCGATGGCATGACCATGCGGAACAGGTTCGCCATTGATACTTGGATTAAGATCAGCCCCGCTCAAAGCGATCAGTGCTGGTTGTGTAAACATAAAAACAGCGGCGGGGAAATGCATTTCGATCACCGCTTCACCCGCGGAATTGCCTGCCAGCATATTGGCCACCTGCATGGAATACCGGTCCATTGCACCGGTTGGATTGATACCCAGGTGCTGCTGGCCATAACGCCCTGCATCCTGTATCGTATCCAGTATACCTGCTTTTATAATTTTCATAAACCTCTCCCGGTTCCTTCCCGTAAAGAAGGAGCGTTTTGAATTTCAAAAAAAACCTTTTTGCTGATGGAATAAAATTCAACCTTGTCTCCCGCTTTTAATAAACAGGGTTCTTCCTGGTTCGGATCAAATAATTTTACCGGTGTTCTCCCGATGATCTGCCAGCCCCCGGGTGAATGTAAAGGATAGATACCTGTTTGCCTGCCGGCAATACCGACACCGCCGGCATCCACTGGTTGCGGTTGTGGTTTACGCGGCATAGCGATCTTTTCATCTACTTCACCCATATAACTAAATCCCGGTAAAAATCCCAGCATATACACTTTGTATTTTTGTTGGATATGGATCCCTATCACTTCTTCCGCGCTCAATTTTTTTTCAGCAGCGAGGTATGAAAGATCCGGGGCAAATTCATTCTCGTAACAAACCGGGATCTTCATCAATCTTTCAACTACTGCTTCTTGCCGGAAGGGCTGTGCCAGCCTTTGTTCAAGTGCTGCTCTAATATGGTCAAATCCTGTTTGACCTGCCGGAGTTTTTTTCCTGGCGGCTGTGATATCATAATAAACCGTAAAGGAACTATAGGCAGGAACCACTTCTGTCATCCCGGGTAAAGGGGATTGCCTCAAATTTTCGAACCAACCAAGGACCAACTGGTTGGTTACTTCATCAATGCTATTGCCGAAATCAACGGTAAGCCCGTTATCCCCGAGGGGGAAAATACGGTATGTCGGAAGGGGAGCATTCATGGGAAACTCTTTTCAAAGCTAAGAGAGAATACAGAGAAAAATGAGAAAAGGAATGACCAGGAAACCTCTTTCCCTCTTTTTACTCCTTTAATCTCTTAGCTTGTACCTTTACTCACTGATGGCAAGATTCAACAGGAGAGACAGTTTAAACCTTTTATCCAAGATCACCCCCCGTCGTGCCTGGAACGGTATGAAGGTGCTAAGCAGTTATTATATAAGCAAATGGACCCGGCGACCTGTTCAATGGGGTTACCCTCTTTCCATTTCCTTTGAGCCCACGACTTCCTGTAATCTCCGTTGTCCTGAATGCCCCAGTGGTTTAAGAGCTTTTACCCGTCCCACTGGTATGCTGCAAAAAGATTTTTTCAGTGAGACCATTGACCAGCTCTCCAAAGATCTTTTATACCTCGTTTTTTATTTCCAGGGGGAGCCTTATCTCAACCCGGCGTTCCTGGACATGGTGGAATATGCTTCCACGAAAAAAATCTATACGGCCACTTCTACGAATGCGCATTACCTGAATGACGCCAATGCGAAACGAACCATTGAAAGTGGTTTAGACCGGCTGATCATTTCGATCGACGGGACGACGCAGGAGGTATATGAACAATACCGCGTCGGGGGCCAGTTAAATAAAGTGATCGAGGGCGCAAAGAATATTGTAAAATGGAAAAAGGAATTAAACAGCAAAAAACCGTTTGTTGTTTTCCAGTTCCTGGTGGTAAAGCCAAATGAACACCAGATAGAAGAGGTGAAAAAACTGGCCAAAGAAGTTGGGGTGGATGATGTATGGTTTAAAACCGCCCAGGTCTATGATTATGAGAACGACCCCAACCAGCTCATACCCACCATTGATAAATACAGCCGTTACAGGAAAACCGCTACAGGTCATGCTTTCAAAGGTACACTGGCCAATCACTGCTGGCGACTCTGGCACGATCCCGTGATCACCTGGGATGGGCTGGTGGCGCCTTGTTGTTTTGACAAGGATGCGCAGCACCAGCTGGGCGACCTGAAGAAAAAATCATTCAAAGAGATCTGGAAGAACGGGGAATACACTAAATTCAGAAAAAAGATCCTCGAAGGACGACGGAATATTGATATCTGTTCCAATTGTAGTGAAGGAACTAAGGTGTGGGAGAGATAATAGATAATAACTAATAGATAATAGTTTTTCAAAGAAATATCAGTCATTAATGAAACTGAAACAATCTTTAAAGCAATTTCTGCTTTAAACAACTATTATCTATCATCTATTGGTTATTATCTATAGGCAGGCGCTAAGTAACAAATTAGTAGCACAACGTTCATCAAAAGATTTTGATATGGAAATGCCCTCATCCCTGTCAACACGACTTCAATACCAGCACAAGACTTTAGTAGATATCATTGACGGGCTGACCGATGAGCAAGTCCGCCGCCAGGTGGTCACGGGCAAATGGTCCATCTTTGAGAACATCGTGCATCTCCAGACTTACCAGCACACTTTCATTGAAAGGGTCCGGCAAATTTTGACGGGTGATAATCCTTCTTTTTCGCGCTATACTGCAGAAACAGATCCCTTGTTCCTCGATAATTGCGGGAGGTCAACGCGGGAGATCATGCAGGACATGATCACGGTCCGTAAAGAAATGGCGGCTGAAATGCTGAGTTTCCCTTCTTCTGACCTGGTTAAAACCGGCAGGCATCCTGTATTTGGAGAAATGACCCTCCTGCAATGGCTGAATTTTTTCCTGCTCCATGAAGCACACCATCTCTTCACTACGTTCAAACTGGCAGCGGAATTGAAAAAGGTTGCTGGATGCTAGTTGCTGGTTACTGGTTACTGGTTACTGGTTTCAGGTCACTGGTTGCTGGTTACAGGTCGCTTGTTACTGGCTACTCACAATAAACCCGCTATGCAATATAATATCGACTGATTAAATCTAAGGACTAGTAACCAGAGCCCAGTAACTAGTACCCAGAGCCCAGTAACTAGTACCCAGAACCCAGCAACCAGCCTTCACCATCTTTTCATCTCATCAAATATCGAAGTGTAGAAAGAAGCAAAGCCTTCAAAAAAGTGGCGGATGGAATCGGATAACAGCTTCATGGTTCAGGAATTTAAGGTTCGTGGTATAAAGAAAATCATTTCCGTCATATACGGGAATACCACAAAGAGGGGATTTTCTCCCCGCCTGCTGCTTCCCCAATGTTAACAAATGGCTAATGAATCATGTTTTCAAAAGATATATTTGGAAAATCAATGTTGCAACATTAATTTTGTGCTTTCAATTCTAAACGATTTAAAATATACTACTATGAGTGATTTAAGAACTAATGTTGACCAGCTCAACCAGATGATCCTGGAAGGAAAGACCCTGGATGCTTTTGAAAAATTCTATTCGGAAGAGGTTGTGATGCAGGATAATGACTACCCCGCCCGGGTAGGAAAGGACGTGAACCGCCAGTACGAAGAGACTTTTGTAAACGGCCTTACCGAATTCCGGGGCGCCAAAGTCCTGAATACGGTGATCAGTGATGATATCGCTGCCGTGGAGTGGTGGATGGACTTTACACACAAGGATTTTGGTACCCGCACTTACCGCCAGCTGGCCGTTCAGCGCTGGAAGAACGGAAAGATCGTGGAAGAAAAATTCTACTACAACAATTAATCCGGCGAAACGGTCAATTGATCCAAAAAGTTTTGGGCAGGGCTTATTGCTTCGCCCGAAACTTTTTACTTTTAACCGGAAAATCATTCACTATGGGCATTGACCAGGATATACAACAGGCGAAATTCCGCAACCCCCACCAGAAGGCAGCTATCAATTTGATCTATACATTGTCCTGGATGCGGGAAAAAACAAAAGCCATTTTTGAAGAGGAAGATGTTACGCCCCAGCAGTTCAATATTCTCCGGATCCTGAGAGGAAGCTTCCCCCAACCGCTTTCTACCTTACAAATAAGAGAAAGGATGCTGGAAAAAATGAGCGATACCAGCCGCATCGTCGATCGCCTGATCACCAAAGGACTGGTTAAAAAACTGACCTGCAAGAATGACCGGCGCCTGGTGGATGTCATTATCAGTGACAAAGGGAAGAAACTACTCGAACGTTTGGATACGCGGCAGGATGAGATTGATGGCGTAATGGGCAATCTTTCAGAAAAAGATGCTAATATTCTCAGTGACTTGCTGGATAAGATACGGGATGGCCGTGAATGATGTATTTTTATGTTTCCGCCGGATCCGCCGGTGGCGGAGAAGGCGGGCCAACCCAATTTCACCGAACCAAGTTTTTATCCCGAATCTGAAAACATGATTAGATCCGCCTGGTTAGCAGCATCCCTGTTATCTTTTCAATTTCTTATCGCCCAGCCGAAATATGAATTTCGTGGGGTATGGGTCGCTACGGTTAATAATATCGATTGGCCCAAAGCAGGCGTAACAGATCCTGAAAGTCAAAAAGCTGATTATATCCGTCTCCTGGACATGCACCAGCGCAACGGTATGAATGTGATGATCGTGCAGGTTCGTCCTTCTGCAGATGCTTTCTATCCCTCGCCCTACGAGCCCTGGAGCCAGTGGCTTACCGGTGTACAGGGACAACCTCCTTCTCCTTACTGGGATCCTCTTCAATGGATGATCGAAGTGACCCACAAAAGAGGAATGGAATTTCATGCCTGGCTGAATCCCTACAGGGCGATCCATAATCTCGGAACTTCATCGATAGCCCCTAATCATATCACCCGCATTCACCCCGAGTGGTTCCTCAACTACGGTGATAAAAAATATTTTGATCCGGGTAATAAAGAAGCACAAAAATTTGTCGTGAATGTTGTCCGCGATATTGTTAAACGTTATGATGTGGATGCCATCCATATGGATGATTATTTTTATCCTTACCGCATTCCCGGTAAAGAATTTCCCGATGAACAGACGTATAGAAATTCCGGCAGTACCCTTAAAAAAGATGACTGGCGGAGGAGCAATACCGATTCTATCATTCTCGCGATCAATACAGCGATCAAACAGGAAAAAAGATTGTGCCGGCTCGGCATCTCGCCTTTCAGTGTATGGCGGAATAAAAAAGATGATCCCGAAGGAAGTGACAGTAAAGGAGGGCAGACCAATTATGATGATCTCTATGCAGATATCCTGCTCTGGTTAAAGAACGGATGGATCGACTATGTGACCCCACAGATCTATTTTGAGATCGGTCACGATAAAGTAGCCTATGAAAAAATGCTGGACTGGTGGAGCCGTCATAGTTATGGTCGTCATGTATATATCGGTCATGGTATTTATAAAGTGGAAGAGAATTATCCCCGCTGGAAAAGACCCGAAGAACTCCCCGACCAGATAAAACTATTACGCCGCTACCCTACGGTACAGGGAAGTGTTTATTACAGCAGCAAGGTTTTTGACCGTAACCCAAATGGCTGGAATGACAGCTTAAGAGATAATTATTATAAATACCCGGCCCTTCTCCCTCCCATGCGCTGGATCGATAATGAGAAACCCTGGCCACCGATCGTTGACAGGGCGATCACCAACGACTCCCTGGTACAACTGACGGTGAGACCCGATCCACGGAACCGGGTAGACATCAAATATTATGTGGTATACCAGTATGCCGCGGATTCACATAGCGAGACCTTTGGGAATATCCCAAAATACCTTTCGCGGATCGTTACCAAACCGGAAGGGTTCACCTTCACCGAAGCCCTTTCTTCCCAGCATTTTTCTTACCGGTATGTTATTACAGCAGTGGGAAAAAACAATAATGAAAGTGACCTGAGCGAGATCGCTATCCTG
>JANMKG010000005.1:0-2939 GCA_031371915.1 Chitinophagaceae bacterium
CGCCACGGCGGGGAGAGTCCCAGGGATTTTTTAATTGGGTTACATTTTTTTGCGGATCATACATATAGCCAGCTTCGAGCAGGCAGACTTTTAGTCCCGCATGGGCCAGCGTATAAGCGGCCATACCGCCACCGGCACCGGAGCCCACAATTACCGCGTCGTATTTCTTAGCTTGTTTCTTAACCTGGAGATCTCCCATAGAAGCGTGAGTTTTTTAGCAGTAAAGTTGTTCACGCCGGGATCGCCGGGTTCGCAGAGGATATGTATTCCCTGCGCACTCTGTGTACCCTGCGTGATCTTGAATATTACGAATGAACCAACAATTTACAGGTTTGCTTTTTTGATCCCGAAATTTTTTACCAGAATTTCTGCACAAATCAATTTTGTATCTTTAAGCGATGATTCATTTATTGCCGGTTTAAAGAAATACATGCTATCATTAAATGATAAATACAGCAAGTTACTCCTCACGCTTTGTTGCTGTTTCTTTTTTACTGTCCTGTATGCCCAGCGGGCAAATGACCTGCTCGTCTACGCGGTAAAAGGTACCGTTACGGCAACTTACAATAACCAGGAATCGCTTGTCAAGATCGGGAAGGTCTTACGCACCGGCACGACCCTCCACGTTCGCCAGGGTGCCAGGATGACCATGGTTTGCAAAGAGGGAAAACCATTGGGGGTTAACAAGGAGGGAATTTTCCCGCTGACCAGGTGGAAGGATTCCTGCAGGTCAGGCGCCAATTCCATGACCACAAATTATTTCAAGTATATATGGAATGAAATGTACACAAGAAGTCCTGAACATGCGCAAGATGAAAAAGGTGTCAATGCGGTTACCCGCAGCCCGGCACCAGATATTTTTTATTCCAACAGGATAAAAATTGAATTTAGCCCCGGGCTTGATACACTGAATTATGTGAGTGGCGATTTTCCTTTGTCATGGACATCTTATAGCTATGATGGTAAATATCTTTTCAGGCTGTATGATGTAAAGACGGGTAAATTATTGTACAAGGACAGCCTCTACCGTAGTTTTATCAGTACCAGCAAATTCAAGGAATTATTAGTGCCGGGGAACAGATATGCCTGGACGGTATCGGCACCAAGGGCAGGGATTATCAAAAAAAGGATACTGAATTATATCCCGGTGATCGCTTTTGAAAAATACCTGTCGGATCTGCAACAACCGATGGATATCCCCGAAGAGGAGGGGGCACAGCAATTTCGTATTGGCTTTATGCTGGAGCAACGTCATTACCTCGCGGAAGCCTATACCTGGTACAAAAAAGCGATGGAGGCAGATCCCGCGATGGAGATCTACCGTGATAAATTATTACGCTTTAAAAGCGATTTCTGGATCAATGAATAAAAAATAAAGGAGGCCGGTAATTTTCACCGTGTAATATTTTCTATCCTCTGTTGTTTTAACTAAAAATAATTTTTCTTAACGGCAGAGAGGCGATATGTCAGTAGAATATGTATTTTATATGATTTTCAGCGTCCGCCATAGGCGGAGCGAAATATATTACATGCCGCTCCTACGGAGCTAAAATTGCTATGAATATTTTTTCTACTAACATGCAGCCCCTACGGGACTATAAATACCTCACCCTATTAATTCCGCTAACAGGTTACAGTAGTAATAAAAGCTGGGGTATTGTGACCTTATTAAGAGAATAACTTCAACAATAACGGGTAAATGGCTGAATTAAGCCTACCTTAGGGTTCAACATCGTAGTTTTTTATTATTCCCCAGCTCTTTTAATGTTAATAATTCTTGTCTTCTTTTTGTGTCACTGGTACCTGGCGATCTTCTCTCAAACTTTTCTCCAACACCGTTACGCATCCCATGCTGCCTTCAGCATGAGTAAATTTTGGGAACGTTTTTTTTACATCCTGGCATATATCGGCCAGGGTTCCTCTTATGTTAGTCCGAGAGTATATGCTATTATGCACCGTATGCATCATGCTTATACCGATACGGAGAAGGACCCCCATTCTCCCTTGTTTGATGACAATGTCTTTTCAATGATGTGGCGTACCCGGATCTTTACTTCGGGACTCTTTAATGGCAAGGTGGAGGTAGAGGACCGGTTCCTGAAAAATCTTCCCGATTGGCCGGCGCTGGACCGTATCGCTCATAACTGGTTATCGAGGGTGCTCTGGATCGTTTTTTATATCACCTTTTATATTATTTTCGCGCCTTCTGCCTGGTGGTATCTTTTGATACCTGTTCATATCGTGATGCTTCCGTTGCATGGCGCGGTAATCAACTGGTTTGCCCATAAATACGGCACGGTGAATTTTAAATTGAAGAATACTTCCCGTAATCTCTATCCCATGGACCTGTTCCTTATGGGAGAAGCTTATCACAATAATCACCACAAAACACCATCGGCCACCAATTTCGGTAAGCGCTGGTACGAAGTAGATCCCACTTACCCGATACTGCTTTTTTTGAACTGGGTGCATGTTATCCGGATCAATAAGATCAATATGAGCAGTAATGTGGAGCTGGAATAATGCTATTATTTTCTCACCACATAGACACATAAGAAACATAGGTTTCACATAGACTAACCTATGTGTGCATTCCTATGTACCTATGCTACTATGTGGTTCAATTGTTGGAATTGAGGCAGGGTTTAAGCCCGCACAGATAATCGATCACCCTCAATCTTTATACTTACGTAAATCAAGCGTGATCCAAAGTACTACGAAACTGAGTAACGCTGCAAAGAAGCACCAGACAGAGACAACAAACCCGTTGTAAAAGATGACAGCGAACAGGTAGGAGGCAAGAAAGACGATCCCCATCCATTTCATTTTCCGGATACTGGACACAAAAGGTGTGACAATCGTCGCCATAATATACAATAACGTAAAGGTTCCCACCAGGTTCTTGGCAACACGGGGGAACGTAAATTCATAATGAAGAT
>JANMKG010000334.1:0-34505 GCA_031371915.1 Chitinophagaceae bacterium
CCCTACCTTTGCGCCCTGAAAATTGGCGAGCTATGCCTGCTTTTAAAGAAGCTTAATAGCGGACAGAACCCCGAATGGAGCGTCGCAACGTCGGCTCAATCAGGGTTATGAAGCCGGTAAACAAAAAATACAACACAATTCATAAAACATGGCAGACTTAAAGTTTCAACGGAACTTCGGTATAGCGGCTCACATCGATGCCGGCAAAACCACTACTACGGAGCGTATCCTCCGCTACACCGGTATGATTCATAAGATTGGGGAAGTGCACGATGGTGCTGCTACCACAGACTGGATGGAACAGGAAAAAGAAAGAGGTATTACGATCACTTCTGCGGCCGTTAGCTGCCAGTGGAATTTTCCAACCAATAAGGGCAAGGATTATGCTGATACAAAGAAATATTCTTTCAACATCATTGATACCCCTGGTCACGTTGACTTCACTGTAGAGGTAGAACGCTCGATGAGGGTACTTGACGGGCTGATCGCTTTGTTTTCCGCCGTGGATGGTGTAGAACCACAATCTGAAACAGTATGGCGCCAGGCCAATCGTTATGGTGTTCCCCGTATCGGGTTTGTGAATAAAATGGACCGTGCCGGTGCTGACTTCCTGATGGTAGTAAAGCAGGTAAAAGATATGCTTGGCTCAAAAGCCGTTCCGCTCCAGTTACCCATCGGTGCTGAAGATGATTTCAAAGGCGTAGTAGACCTGATCAAAATGAAAGGTATCATCTGGCATATGGAAACAGAAGGGATGACATTTGATGAGATCGAAGTCCCTGCCGATATGCTCGAAGAAGCAAAAGAGTGGAGAGCGAGTCTTGTAGAAGCCGTAGCTGAATATGATGATAAGCTGATGGAAAAATTCTTTGAAGACCCCAACAGCATCACCGAAGATGAGTTACATGAAGCCATCCGTAAAGCGACGGTAGACCTCAGCATCGTGCCGATGATGTGTGGATCTTCTTTCAAAAATAAAGGCGTACAAACTGCCCTGGACGGAGTTTGCCGCTACCTGCCTTCACCGATCGATATCCCGGATACCGTGGGGACCAACCCTGACACCGGTGAACCAGAATCACGTAAAGCTGATCCCAAAGCGCCTTTCGCTGCATTGGCCTTTAAGATCATGACTGATCCTTTTGTGGGTCGTCTCGCTTTCTTCCGGTGTTATTCCGGTCACCTGGATGCCGGTTCTTATGTATTGAATGTAAGAAGTGGTAAAAAGGAAAGGATCAGCCGTATCATGAAGATGTTTGCCAATAAACAAAACCCGATCGATTTCATCGAGGCTGGTGATATTGGCGCAGCGGTAGGGTTCAAAGAGATAAAAACAGGAGATACATTGTGTGATGAAAATCACCCGATCACCCTGGAGAATATGTTCATACCTGAACCTGTTATCGCGGTAGCGATCGAGCCAAAGACACAGGCCGACGTAGACAAGATGGGTATGGCTATTTCAAAACTGGTGGAAGAAGATCCTACGCTTCGTGTAAACACAGATGAAGAAACAGGCCAGACCATTCTTCGCGGAATGGGTGAATTGCACCTCGAGATCATCATCGACCGTATGCGTCGTGAATTTAAAGTAGAAGTGAACCAGGGTGCACCGCAGGTTGCGTATAAGGAAGCATTCGGTATCAGCATAGAGCACCGTGAGACATTGAAGAAACAAACCGGTGGTCGTGGTAAATTCGCTGATATCATCTTCGAGATCGGGCCAGTGGATGCAGAATGGAAAGCAGAGAATCCTGACAAACATTTCCAGTTTGTCAATAAAATCGTGGGTGGATCTATTCCCAAAGAATTCATCACCCCGATCTCGAAAGGATTTGAGCAGGCGATGACAACCGGTGTGTTGGCCGGCTATCCTGTGGACAATATGAAGATCCGAATATTTGATGGCGGATTCCACGCCGTTGACTCCGACGCGATGTCCTTTGAATTATGCGCCAAGCAAGGTTTTCGTGAAGCGGCCAGGAAAGCGAAACCTGTTTTACTGGAGCCCATCATGAAAGTGGAAGTAATTACTCCTGCTCAATACATGGGTGATGTTACAGGTGACCTGAACCGCCGTCGCGGTATGCTCGAAGGAATGGATACCAGGGCAGGTGCTGAAGTGATCAAGGCCAAAGTTCCGTTGAGCGAAATGTTTGGTTATGTAACACAGCTTCGTTCCCTGTCTTCTGGCCGTGCCTCCAGTACGATGGAGTTCTCGCACTATGCTCCTGCCCCGAATAATATCGCGGAAGAAGTGATTGCGAAGGTGAAAGGAAAAGTGAGTGCTTGATTGATCTGATTGAATTAAAATCAAATAGCATCCCGTTCCGGCTAAAGCCGGGACGGTTTTTTTTTATCCACTATCCGTTGAATCTTAACTGTAATCAACCGCGTAAAACTCCCATGGCATCTTGTTTGCTAAAGACAGGCCAGAACCAATTCCGTTTTTAGGAACCAATTTTTGGCAGGCTCAGACCTGGTTATGAAAAACAAATTTTTATAGGGTTAAGGGACTCAATTTCTGGGTCCTTTTTTTTGTCATCTTTTTCTCATGTTGGTCATAAACAGTGTTTTGGCATTATACTTGACAATTGCTCTGCAAATTCTCAATTACTACTATGAAACTTCATACAAAAACAGCGCTTTGCCTTGCCATAGCTGCGATTTCCGTTTTTTCCTCCTGTTCCAGGTCTGATAAAAACACTACAAGCAATAAGGCCCGCCTGCAGGTTTCCCTGACCGATGATCCTGGTCCTTACCAGGCTGTGCTTATTGATGTAAGAGATATCAAGATCAATGTGACGGGGGATTCTGTAAACGGCTGGCAGAGCCTGCCGATGGTTGCCGCAGGCCAGTACGACCTGTTGCGATTGGTGAATGATGATGATACTATACTGGCCGATACGGATATTCCGGCAGGTCGTGTGGAACAGATCCGGCTCGTCCTTGGACCTGATAATTTTGTAAAAATAAACAACCAGCTAATCCGGCTTGAAACGCCAAGTGCGCAACAATCGGGGTTGAAACTCAATATCCACCAGGATGTGGTAGCAGGCCTGTTATATAAGTTGACCATGGATTTTGATGTAGCAAAATCGATCCATCAAACTGGTAATGGCAAATACATGCTGAAACCCGTTATCCGTACTGTTCTCGAAGCAGCGGGAGGTGTGATCCAGGGTACAGTCATTCCTTATAATTTCCAGACCGCTATCCTGGTATTCCGGGGGCCGAATGATACGGTTGCCAGTACCTACAGCAGTTTGATCAACGGTGGTTATCGTGTGAGAGGTCTTGCGCCGAACACTTATTCCCTGCATTTTATACCCAATGACCCTGCCTACCGGGATACCGTTATTTCAGGTATCAGTGTAGTGAACGGCGCCATAGCTGTCGTAGATACCATGAGATTACATCATTAAATATAAGGGTTAGTAGCAATCATGAAAGTCATTCTTTACGGAGTGACTTTTTTTTGAGCAGGACTGGCTTGATGGTACATAAAAAAAGTAGTTGGGTTACAGGCAGAAAGCCGATGCAGTGACCAGTCGCATAGGTGGGAGGCTTTTATTAAATTTATACTTGGAAATCAGGGCAGTACGCTCTGCCAGCCGGGCTTAGAACAAGGTTGTTCACAACCTATAAAATTCTTTACCAAGTATTTGGAAGGTATAGCTCTCACCCATACCTTTGCACTCCCAAAAGAAAATTGGGTTTTCATACATGTCGCAGCGAATCAGAATTAAATTACAGTCTTACGATCACAACCTGGTTGATAAATCAGCTGAAAAGATCGTAAAAACAGTACGCAGTACGGGTGCCGTGGTAACAGGACCAATTCCTTTGCCTACCCGTCGTAAGATCTTTACGGTATTGCGTTCACCCCACGTTAATAAAAAGAGTCGTGAACAGTTCCAGCTGGCTACCCATAAGCGTTTGCTGGATATTTATACGTCTTCTTCAAGAACCGTGGATGCACTGAGTAAACTGGACCTGCCAAGTGGTGTGGAAGTAGAAATCAAAGCATAACCGCGGATTTCGCAGATTGTTGCGATTTCACGGATTAACAGTTCTTATAAATTAATAAACAATCATCTCTCAATCCAATCCAAAGTTGGAAAAAAGAGCTCTGATATGCGGAAAAGGGATAAGGTTCGCGTCTGCGAAATCCAAGTAATCCTTTTATCCGCGATTAAATAAAACAAGCCATTCAGGGTTTGTTTACTGCCGGTACTTCCCCAGAAAGGAAAAGGTCGGTAGCAAACGGGGATTGACCCTTCGTTTCGCTCAGGGTGACAATGTCACACAACAGCAACGAAGGATGTCCCAATAATCCTGCAGGCATAAATTGAACAACATGAAAGGTATTATTGGGAAAAAAATTGGGATGACCAGCATTTTCGATCCTTCCGGCAAACAAACTGCCTGTACGATCATTGAAGCAGGCCCCTGTGTAGTTACCCAGGTTAAAACAACCGAAACAGACGGGTATAATGCACTTTCGCTTTCTTTTGGCGATAAAAAAGAAAAGCACTCCACTAAATCTGAGATCAATCACTACGCGAAAGCTCAGACCGCTCCTAAAAAATTTACAAAAGAATTCCGCAACTATTCACTTGAAAAAAATATCGGTGAGACCGTTACTGTTGACATTTTCGCCGAAGGCGATTCTGTTGAAGTAGTGGGTACGACCAAGGGTAAAGGTTTCCAGGGTGTTGTTAAACGCCACGGTTTCCATGGTGTGGGACAACAGTCGCATGGTCAACATGACCGTCAAAGAGCACCGGGTTCACTGGGTAACTCTTCTGATGCAGCCCGTGTAATGAAAGGTATGAAGATGGGCGGCCGTACCGGTACCGATCGGGTAAAGCTGAAAGGCCTGAAAGTGGTAAAGATCTTCGCTGATAAGAATTATATCCTTGTCAGTGGTTCTGTCCCCGGTTTTAACGGTTCAATTGTATTAATCCAGAAATAGAGACAACGCATGCGTTGTCTGTACTATAAAAAGATACGAAAATGAAAATCGAAGTTTTAAGCATAAAAGGAAAAGCAACCGGTCGGTCGGTGGAACTGCCTGAAGAGATCTTCGGTGCTGAACCCAATAACCACGTGATGTACCTCGCGGTTAAACAATTCCTTGCTGCGCAGCGCCAGGGTACGCACAAAGTAAAGACACGTGCGGAAGTACAGGGTGCCAGCCGCAAACTGCACAAGCAAAAAGGTACCGGCGGAAGCCGTAAGGGAAATATCCGTAACCCCCTTTACAAAGGTGGTGGAACGATCTTCGGTCCCAAGCCGCACAAATATGATATCAAACTGAACCGTAAGGTGAAGGATCTTGCCAAGATATCTGCCCTGAGTTATAAAGCAAAGGACAATGCGATCGTGATTGTGGAAGATATCACCATGGATACGCCGAAAACAAAGAGTTTCCTGGATATCCTGGGCAGCCTGAAAGTGGCCGACAAAAAAGCCATGTTCATCATGCCGGAGTATAATGATAATGTACAGTTGTCGATCCGTAACGTTCCTTCTGTACTGGGTGTATTGCTGAGCGATATCAACACGTATGATATCGTGAATTCAGAAGTACTGGTGCTGACAGAGAGTGCGGCAAAGATATTTAGTGAAGAAGAAAAAGCAGAAGCGTAATCGATTTGTAAATGTGCTGGTTGGAAGATTTGAAGATGGTCAGCACAAAAGAAGTTCTTAAAATAAATAGTGAATGTTGAAATGAGGATCATCTTCAAATCAATAAATTTTCAAATTTTCAAATTTTTCTCAGATGAAACTTTCTGAAGTACTGATAAAACCAATTTTGACCGAAAAAGCAAATGCCATGCAGGATAAACTCCGCCGGTATGCTTTCAAAGTGTCGAAGAAGGCGAACAAACTGGAGATCAAAAAAGCGATCGAAACTTTTTACGGTGTTACCGTTACGAACGTGAACACTTCCGTATCCCCGGGTAAGAACAAAAGCCGCTTTACAAAAGCCGGTGTGATCTCTGGCCGTAAGCC
Organism: Chitinophagaceae bacterium; assembly: GCA_031371915.1. Taxonomy (GTDB): domain Bacteria; phylum Bacteroidota; class Bacteroidia; order Chitinophagales; family Chitinophagaceae; genus JJ008. Next base: position 6,022 of record JANMKG010000334.1, read on the forward strand.
GGGTTACAAAAAAGCTTATGTGACAGTAGCAGAAGGTGAGAACATTGATCTGTATTCAAATATTTAAATAGTACAGACAAGGCATGCCTTGTCTCTAAAGAACTGAAAAATGGCACTAAGAAAATTTAAACCGGTTACAGCAGGTACAAGATGGAGGATAGGCAATGCCTATGCCGAAGTAACGACCAATGTTCCGGAGAAAAGCCTGGTAGAGGCAAAACCAAGAACAGGCGGACGTAACTCTTCCGGTCACCTTTCCATGCGTTACAGGGGTGGTGGTCATAAGAAGAAATACCGTATCGTGGATTTTAAAAGGAATAAAGCAGGTGTTGGTACTGTGGAATCTATCCAGTATGACCCCAACCGTACTGCGTTCATCGCATTGTTGAATTATAGTGATGGTGAAAAGAGGTATATCCTTGCACCCCAGGGTCTGCAGGTTGGATCAAAAGTAGAAAGTGGTGCTGACGTGGCTCCTGAAGTAGGGAATGCGTTGCCAATGAAGAATATGCCTCTCGGTACGAACGTACACAATATTGAAATGCAGCCCGGGCAAGGTGGTAAACTGGCGCGTAGCGCCGGGTCATCTGCCCAGTTGACGAATAAAGAAGAGAAGTACGCCATCTTAAAGATGCCTTCCGGCGAATTAAGAAAAGTGCTTATCAATTGTTATGCGACAGTAGGCGTGGTAAGCAACAGCGATCACTTCCTGCAAAGCATGGGTAAAGCCGGCCGTAACAGGTGGAAAGGTATCAAGCCAAGAACGCGTGGTGTGGCGATGAACCCTGTTGATCACCCGATGGGTGGTGGTGAAGGTAAAGCTTCCGGTGGTCAGCCCCGGAGCAGGAACGGCCAGTATTCAAGAGGCCTGAAGACAAGAACAAAAGGAAAAGGAAGTGATAAGATGATCATCCAGCGTAAGAACGGAAGTAAGATCTCAAAATAATAACGACAAATATTAAATAGATAATTCAATGGCTCGTTCGATTAAAAAAGGTCCTTATGTAGCTTCTCATCTTGAAAAAAAGGTGCTGGCTATCAACGAAGGCAAAAACAAAAAAAGTGTTATCAAAACCTGGAGCCGTCGTTCTACGATCACGCCGGATTTTGTAGGACACACTTTTGCGGTGCACAACGGTAACAAATTCATCCCTGTGTATGTAACTGAATTCATGGTGGGGCATAAGTTGGGTGAATTCGCGCCAACCCGCCAGTTCAAAGGACACTCGAGTAAGAAAGTAGAAGCGTAATTAATACAAGTTGCTGGTTGCTGGAAACTGGTTCCTACGGAGCCAACCAGAAACCAGGAACCAGAAACTAGAAACTAGAAACAATGGAAGCAGTAGCTAAACTGAGAAATTACCCGACATCGCCCCGTAAAATGCGTTTACTGGCTGATCTCATCCGTGGTCAGAAAGTAGAGAAAGCACTGGCCGAGCTGGAGCATAATTCCAAACACCCGGCAGTTCCCCTGCGGAAGCTGGTGTTAAGTGCGATCAACAACTGGAAGCAGAAGAACGAAGGCGGCGATGAAAGCCAGCTGGTAGTAAAAACGATCTTCGTGGATGGTGCCCGCACGCTGAAAAGAATGCGCCCGGCTCCCCAGGGTCGTGGTTACAGGGTTCGCAAACGCAGCAACCACGTAACAGTGATCGTTGACAACAAGGTGGAAGAAATGTCAGCGAAAACAAAGAAGCCGGCTAAACAGGGACCAAACACAAATAAATTAACGAATAACGCATAAAAAAATGGGTCAAAAAGCAAATCCGATTGGTAACAGGTTAGGCATCATCCGTGGATGGGAATCCAACTGGTATGCCACAAAGAAAGATTATGCCGGCAAACTGATCGAAGATCACAAGATCAGAACCTACCTGAATGCCCGTATCAATAAGGGCGGTATCTCTAAGATCGTTATTGAGAGAACCCTGGGTAAACTGATCATTACTATCCATACATCTAAACCCGGTATCATTATCGGTAAAGGCGGTGGTGAAGTGGACCGTATCAAAGAAGAGCTGAAAAAACTTACCAGCAAGGAAGATGTGCAGATCAATATACTGGAGATCCGCCGTCCTGAGCTGGATGCGATGATCGTAGGTGATACGATCGCCCGCCAGATCGAGAACCGTATCAATTTCAAACGGGCTACCAAGATGGCGATCGCCTCTGCGCTTCGTATGGGTGCGGAAGGTATCAAGATCAAGTTAAGCGGTCGTCTCGCCGGCGCCGAGATCGCCCGTAGCGAAGAATTCAAACAAGGCCGTGTGCCCCTGCATACGTTCCGGATGGATATCGATTACGCGAATGTATTTGCGCAAACCGTATACGGAAAGATCGGTATCAAAGTATGGATCTGTAAGGGTGAAGTACTGGCGAAAAGAGACCTCAACCCCAATTTCGTTGGTGGAAAGAGTGATGTGAGCGACAGGAGAGAAAGAAGGGATGATCGTGGTGGTGACCGTGGAGATCGTCGTGATGACAGGAGAGGTGGTGGTTCAGGTGGCGGTGGAGATCGTCGTGGTGGCGGAGGAAGAAGGAATTAGGAAAGTTGTTAGCTGATAGCTATTGGCTATTAGCAATTAGAAAAATAAAATAGGCGGGAGCTGTCTAACAGCTAACCGCTAACAGCTAAAAGCTTAAACAATGTTACAACCGAAAAGATCGAAGCACAGGAAAATGCAGAAAGGCAAAATGAAAGGTGATGCCAAGAGAGGTGCTACCATTGCATTTGGTTCTTATGCGCTGAAGGCACTGGACCAGCACTGGATCACGGACCGCCAGATCGAAGCAGCCCGCCAGGCATTGACCCGTGAAATGAAAAGAGAAGGTAATGTATGGATCCGCATTTTCCCTGATAAACCTATTACCCGCAAACCAGCAGAGGTAAGGATGGGTAAGGGTAAGGGTAACCTGGAGTTCTGGGCTGCCGTGGTAAAACCGGGACGTATCTTATTTGAAGTGGACGGTGTTGACGAGAAAGTTGCCCGTGCTTCACTGGCCCTGGCAGCCGGTAAACTGCCGATCAAAACAAAGTTCATTGTAAGAAGAGACCTGGTAACAGTATAGTGATTGGGAAAAGTGGGATTGAGAAATTTTGAAATTTCAAAATTGTAAAAAATGTCAAAGAAATCAGATTTTGTAAAAAGTATCCACGGGATGAACGAGCAGGACCTTAAGGCCCGTCTCGAAGAAGATAAACAACGCTTGAAAAAACTGGAGTTTGCCCATACGATCTCCCCGCTGGAGAATCCTATGACCATCCGTGGATTACGTAAAGATATTGCCCGTTTGAAAACGGAACTGCAATTAAAGCAACAGCAGGCTTAAAAAATAAATGTTGCTGGTTACTGGTTATTAGTTCCTTAGAAGGCAACCAGCGACAAGCAACTAGAAACTAGAAACAAGAAAAAATGGAAGCAAGAAATTTAAGAAAAACCAGGATCGGCGTGGTGACCAGCAACAAGATGACAAAAACCATCACGGTTGCGGTGGAAAGAAAAGTAAAACACCCTATCTATGGTAAGTTCGTAAAAAAGACCACCAAGTTTCATGCGCATGATGACAAAAACGAATGCAGCATTGGTGACGTGGTCAAGATCATGGAAACACGCCCCCTGAGCAAGACAAAAAGGTGGAGACTGGTGGAAGTGGTAGAGAAAGTGAAGTAAGAAAGCTATTAGCTTTTAGCTGTTAGCTATTAGCTGGGCTTCGGAAAACAAAGAAAGATTTTTAATTCATAGGGCTGTTGGCTAATGACTAACAGCTAAAAGCTAAAAGCTAAACAAATGATACAGCAGGAAAGCCGGTTAAACGTAGCGGACAACAGTGGTGCCAAAGAGGTGCTTTGTATCCGTGTACTCGGTAACAGCGGACAGCGTTACGCCCGGATCGGTGATAAGATAGTGGTAACTGTAAAAGATGCTTTACCCCAGGGTGGTATCAAAAAAGGTACAGTTGCCAAAGCCGTTATCGTTCGTACCACCAACAAGCTTCGTCGCAAGGACGGTTCTTATATCCGTTTTGATGATAACGCGGTGGTGATACTGAACCAGTCCGATGAGCCAAGAGGTACGCGTATTTTCGGACCAGTAGCCCGTGAACTCCGTGATAAAGGATATATGAAGATCATTTCCCTGGCACCAGAAGTATTGTAAGAAAGTCATTAGCTATTAGCTATGTAAAAAATAAAAGAAGTTCAATTGCTACAGTTGCAGCTAAGAACTAGCAGCTAAAAAGCTAAAAGCTAAATAAAAATGAAAGCAAGATTTAAACCCAAGTACAATATCCGTAAAGGCGATAATGTAGTGGTTATTACTGGCGATGATAAGGACCTGTCAAAACCCCGTGCTGTAAAAGAAGTACTGGTGGATGAAGCCAAAGTGATCGTGGAAGGTGTGAACATCATTACCAAGCACAGCAAGCCCTCTGCCCAGAATACCAAGGGTGGTATCATCAAGCGGGAAGCGCCGATCCATATCAGCAATGTGATGTTGTGGGATGCAGCGCAAAAAACCGGCGCAAGAGTGACAAGGGTGAGAAAAGACGGTAAGACAGAAAGAGAGTTCAAAACAAAAAAAACTCAGGGAGGTAAAAAATAATGAGTACAAAAAAATATACCCCGAGACTGGCAGATAAGTACAAAAAAGATGTAGTACCTGCCCTGGTAAAGAAATTCAGTTATGAAACGGTGATGCAAGCTCCTAAACTTGAGAAGATCTGTTTGAACCGTGGTGTGAACGGAGCGGTAACTGACAAGAAACTGGTAGATATCGCGCTGGATGAGCTGACGACCATTGCCGGGCAGAAAGCGATGGCGACGATGTCCAAGAAAGACATTTCTAACTTCAAACTGCGTAAGAACATGCCGATCGGTGCAAGAGTTACGTTGCGGGGAGTAAAGATGTATGAGTTCCTGGATCGTTTGATCGCGGTGGCACTCCCCCGTGTACGTGACTTTAAAGGAGTGAACGAAAAAGCCTTCGATGGCCGTGGTAATTATACACTGGGTGTAACTGAACAGATCATCTTCCCGGAGATTGACATTGATAAAGTGAACAAGATCACCGGGCTGGATATCACATTCGTTACTACAGCAAGTACGGATGAAGAAGCCTACGAATTATTGAAAGAGCTGGGAATGCCTTTCAGGAATGCAGCAAAAACTAGTTCAAACTAAAAAAAAGAATAAACAATTATGGCTAAAACATCAGTAAAGGCCAGGCAAAGAAAAAGGGAAAAGATGGTGGTCCAGCATGCTACGAAAAGAGCAGAGCTGAAGAAAGCCGGCGACTGGAAAGCGCTGGATGAAATGCCGAAGAATTCTTCCAAAGTTCGCCTGAAGAATCGCTGCCAGCTTACGGGTCGCCCCAGGGGTTATGTACGCTATTTTGGAATATCCAGGATAGCATTAAGAGACATGGCTTTGAACGGTAAGATACCCGGCCTGAAAAAAGCAAGCTGGTAAAAGGTTTATAGTTTTTGGTTTGTGGTTTTTAGTTGAGTTCACAAAAACCGGAGACCCCAACCATAAACAATAAACGATAAACAATAAACAATAACTAAACTATCCAATTATCCGCCAGCTGGCGGACGTAGGAGGGCAAAAAATATGGTAACAGATCCTATAGCAGATTTCCTGACCAGAATCCGTAATGCGCAAATGGCAGGTCACCGTGTAGTGGACATCCCGGCTTCTAATTTAAAGAAGCGTATGACAGAGATCCTGTACAACCAGGGTTATATCCTGAAATACAAATTCGAGGATGATAATAAACAAGGCGTGATCAAGATCGCTTTGAAGTATGATCCATCCACGAGGCAACCCGCTATCCAGAGCATGGAAAGAGTGAGCAGCCCCGGTCTTCGCCAGTATGCAAAGCCTGCTGATTTCCGCCGGGTGAAGAATGGCCTGGGTGTGGCGATCCTGTCAACCTCCAAGGGAGTGATGACAGATAAAGATGCAAAAGTGCAGAATGTAGGGGGTGAAGTGCTTTGCTATATCTATTAAAAAAAGCTGTTAGCTAATAGTTGTTAGCTCTTAGCCGGTAGTAGAAAACGTTGGAGATACATTAAGCCGAACTATACCAGGCTGACCGGTCAACAACAAACAATAAACAACAAACAACAAACTTATTTTATGTCTCGTATAGGAAAACAACCCGTCGTCGCTCCCAGTGGTGTTACCATTTCGGTAGGTAAAGACAACGTGGTGACCGTAAAAGGACCCAAAGGGGAATTGAAGCAGGCAATCGATCGTGATATTACCGTGGAAGTAAAGGACGGGCAGATCACGTTTGCCAGGCCAACTGACCAGATCCGTCACCGTGCCTTGCATGGCCTGTACCGCTCTCTCATCTCTAACCTGGTGAAAGGCGTGACAACCGGTTATGAAAGGAAACTCGAATTGATCGGGGTAGGTTTTAAAGCCAGTAACCAGGGTAATGTGCTCGATCTTTCTTTGGGGTTTTCTCACAATATCGTTTTTGAAATTCCCAAGGAGATCAAAGTGGCTACGGCCCAGGAAAAAGGTCAGAATCCAATGATCACCCTGGAAGGTATCGATAAACAACTGATCGGCCAGGTAGCAGCTAAGTTGCGTGGCCTGCGCAAACCTGAACCCTACAAAGGAAAGGGTGTGCGTTATGTGGGTGAAGTGGTTCGTAAGAAAGCTGGTAAAGCGGCAGGTAAATAAGAATGTTACTGTTTACTGGCTACTGGTTGCTGGTGATTGGTAAAGACGGACTGTAATTTAAACAACCAGAAACCAGTAACTGGAAACTAGAAACCGCCTTGGCAGCATCAAGGCACTAAATAGAAGATCATGAATCCAAAAGTTAAGTCAACAAGAAGGCAAAACATCCGCTACCGTATTCGCCGCAAGATCGGTGAAGGGTCGGCTCAAAAACCCCGCCTGTCGGTGTTTCGTAGTAATACGGATATCTATGTGCAATTGATCGATGATGCCAATGGCCAGACACTGGCCGCGGTGTCAACAAAAGATAAAGATATCAAAGCACAGAAGGTGAATAAAGTAGACAAGAGCAAAATGGTAGGTGAGGCCATCGCTAAGAAAGCAGCGGACCTCGGGATTAAGGATGTGACCTTTGACCGTGGTGGTTATCTCTATCATGGCCGTGTGAAATCAGTGGCGGACGGTGCGAGAGAAGGTGGATTGAAGTTTTAATTTTGAAAAGTGTCCCGATAATTATCGGGAGGAAATTTTAAAATTGTCCAGCACTTAAAAAAAGAGCTTTAAAAATAGTAAGATATATATGAAGGAGGGAGATTTCATCCCGCATGGTGCGGGACCCAATTTCAAAATTCCAAAATAACAATATGTCAAAGTACAACGTAAACAAGGTAAAAGCCGGGGACCTGGAACTGAAAGACAAGGTCGTTGCCATCAACCGTGTAGTGAAAACTACCAAAGGAGGCCGTGCCTTTAGTTTCTCAGCGCTAGTGGTTGTAGGAAACGAAAATGGTGTCGTAGGTCATGGTTTGGGTAAGGCAAAAGAGGTACAGGAAGCCATCACCAAGGGGATCGAGGATGCTAAAAAGAACCTCATCAAAGTTCCGGTGATGAAAGGTACAATCCCCCACGACCAGTGGGCCAAAGAAGGTGCTGCCAAAGTATTGATCAAACCTGCCGCTCATGGTACGGGTGTGATCGCCGGAGGTTCCATGCGTGCCGTACTGGAAAGTGCTGGTGTAACGGACGTACTGGCTAAATCACTTGGTTCTGCCAACCCGCACAACGTGGTGAAAGCGACGTTCAAAGCACTGGCTTTACTTCGTGAACCGATCAATGTGGCAAAGACCCGTACAGTTGGGTTAAAGAAAGTATTCAACGGATAGTACTGGTTATTGGTTGCTGGTTTCTGGTATAGAAACCTGTAACTATGTAGGAGAGTCTGACCAGTAACAAGAAACTAGTAACAAGAAACCAGATATGAAAAAGTTAAAGATAACATTGGTAAAGAGCCCGATCGACAGGCCTGAACGTCAGAAACTGACTGTGCAGGCATTGGGTCTTAACAAAACGAATTCTACCAAAGAAGTAGAAGCTACTCCACAGATACTGGGTATGATCCGTAAGGTGACGCACCTGTTGAAAGTGGAAGAACTGGCATAGTAAAGACAAGGCATGCCTTGTCTCAACGGCACGCCTTGTCTTTACATTAAACAAGCGAGGGGAAACAACCCCGTTAAGTAAAAAATTAAAAAATGAAACTACACGAATTAAGACCTGCAAAAGGCGCAACGCACAAAGACAAAAGGATCGGCCGTGGTGATGGTTCTGGCCATGGTGGTACTTCTACAAAGGGTACAAAAGGCGGACAGAGCCGTGCCGGTTACAAAAGCAAGATGGCGCACGAAGGCGGTCAAATGCCGATCCAGCGTAGGTTACCCAAACGCGGGTTCACTAACCCCCATCGTGTTGAATACAAAGTATTAAACCTGGGACAGATCGAACAGCTGTCTGAAAAATACGGGATCAAAGAATTCTCCCTGGAGAACCTGTACATCAATGGACTCGTTAGCCAGAATGATAAGATAAAGATCCTTGGTAACGGGGAATTGAAATCCAAGTTCGCGTTCAAAGTAAATGCGGTGAGTGAAAAGGCCAAATCGGCCATCGAAGCTGCCGGCGGATCGGTGGAAATTATAAAGTAATTTCGCTAAATTGCAACGACGCATTGACCATGCGTCTTTTATTTATACGACGAAGGCTTGCCGGAGTTGTTATGTTTTAAGTGCTTTAAATTTTTTTAATCCCCGTGAAGAAATTAATACAAACACTCAAAAATATCTGGAGCATCGAAGAGCTTCGAAGCAAGATATTGTTCACCCTGATGATGATCGCCATCTACAGGATCGGAACACATATCGTGCTACCGGGTATTGATCCCAACCAGATCCAGTCGGGTGGCCGGAACAGTACCGGTATCCTCGGATTGATCGATGCTTTTTCAGGTGGTGCTTTTAGCCAGGCTTCCATTTTTGCCCTTGGTATCATGCCCTATATCTCCGCGTCCATCTTTATGCAGCTGATGACAGTACTGGTTCCCCGGTTCCAGAAAATGCAGAAGGAAGGCGATAGCGGTCGTAAAAAGATCAACCAGTATACACGGTATCTTACAGTAGCCGTTACTGTCTTACAGGCATCTGCTTATGTTACTTACTTACAGGGAATGACCCAGCAAACAGGTGGTATCATAGCTGGTTACGCCGGCTATTTCTGGCTTTCTACCGTGGTCATCCTGACAGCAGGAACGCTTTTCGTGATGTGGATGGGAGAAAAGATTACGGATAAAGGATTGGGTAACGGAACATCGCTGATCATTATGATCGGGATCCTGGCCCGTCTCCCGCAATCGTTCCTGCAGGAACTGAGTGCCAAATCTATCCGGAATGGCCAGATCCTTGTTTTCATCATTGAAATAGCCATCCTGATCGCTATCATCATGGGTTGTATCTTATTGATCCAGGGTGTAAGAAAAGTACCGGTAAATTATGCCAAGCAGATAGTTGGTAACCGCCAGTTTGGTGGTGCCCGCCAGTTCCTTCCCCTGAAGGTGAACAGCGCCGGTGTAATGCCGATCATCTTTGCCCAGGCCATCATCTTCATACCAACCATTTTTGCCAATTTCAATCCGGCAGGTAAGGGCGCTTTTTTGCGGGCACTGAATGATCATACTAATCCCTGGTACATGCTGATTTATTCAACCGTTGTTATTGGGTTCACGTTCTTATACACGGCGCTGATATTTAACCCCAAGCAAATCGCTGATAACCTGAAACAGAATAACGGGTTTATTCCCGGTGTAAAGCCCGGTCAGCCGACAGCCGATTATATCGGTTCTATCATGGATAAGATCACCCTTCCGGGAGCCTTCCTGCTTGCTTTTGTTGGTATCCTGCCGGGTATTGCACAACGCTTTGGGGTAACGCAGCAGTTTGCTACCTTCTTTGGTGGTACTTCGCTGCTGATCATGGTAGGTGTTATCCTGGATACCCTGCAACAGATCGAAACACAATTGCTGATGCGCCAGTATGATGGATTGATGAAGAGTGGCCGCATCCAGGGAAGACAGACGACTTCTGCAGTCCAGATGTAAAAAATTATTATAGAGACAAGGCATGCCTTGTCTCAACAGCATGCCTTGCCTGGACTATTTAAATAATAAAAAATACAAAGGACCCGGTAAGTCATTCTTGCCGGGTTTTTTGTATTCAGTTCTCAGGTTGCTGGTTGTTGGCTACTGGTTGCTAAAATTCGAAATTTACTTCTGTTCCGGCCAGCCAGTAACCAATAACCAGTAACCAATAACCAGCACCCAACACCCAGCAACATACACAGTTCCCGGTAATTGATAGGTAATGATTAAATTTGCAGTTTAGCTATGATGATCTCCAAGACAAAAGAAGAAGTGGAACTGATGCGGCAAAGCGCCCTGCTGGTAAGTAAAACCTTAACGGAAGTGGCGGGTTTGCTGAAACCCGGTATCACGACGCTTTCCATCGATAAAATGATCGGGGATTTTATCCGGGATCACAAAGCCATTCCTTCTTTTTTAAATTACCACGGCTATCCTTTTAGTTCCTGTCTTTCTGTAAATGATGTTGTCGTCCATGGCTTTCCGGGTACGAATGAATTGAAAGAAGGCGATATCATTTCCGTGGATACGGGTGTAATCCTGAATGACTGGCATGGGGACCATGCCTACACTTTTGCCATCGGTCACCCGGGTGAAGAAGTGATGCAACTTATAAAAGTCACTAAAGAATCTCTTTATAAAGGCATTGAAAAAGCAATAGCCGGCAACCGGGTGGGAGATATCGCCTTTGCCATACAGGAACATACCGAAAGAAAACATGGTTACGGTGTGGTAAGAGAACTGGTAGGACATGGCCTTGGAAAGAACCTGCATGAAGATCCGCAGGTCCCTAATTACGGCAAAAGAGGCAGCGGTCCAAAATTAAAAGAAGGGCTTGTGCTGGCTATTGAACCCATGATCAACCTGGGTAAAAGGGATGTATTTACAGAACAGGATGGCTGGACCGTGCGAACTAAAGATGGTAAGCCTTCCGTGCATTTTGAACATGATATATGTGTAAGAAAAAATAAAGCGGATATCCTTTCTGATTATAGTATTATCGAAAAAGCTGAAAAAGCCAATCCAAATCTATATACCGTGCAATTCTCCCAATCTCTTGCATAGAACTTTATTTTTGTTACATGGCAGATAAGAAACTGGTAGTGATAGGCGGCGGTGCTGCCGGGTTTTTCTGTGCAGTGAATGCTGCCCGGTTAAACCCACGGCTGGACGTCCTACTGGTTGAAAAGACAGGGAAGTTGCTGTCAAAAGTAAAAGTGAGTGGAGGTGGCAGGTGTAATGTAACCCATGCCTGCTTTGACATAGCTGAGATGAGTAAAAAATATCCACGGGGAGGGAATTTTGTCAAAAAGACATTTCACCGGTTCTTTACTACGGATACCATTCAATGGTTTGAAGACAGGGGTGTACGATTGAAGACAGAGGCTGACGGACGAATGTTCCCTGTTACTGATTCTTCTCAAAACATCATCGATTGCCTGTTGAAAGAGGTCAATCAGTACGGTATTGATATCATGATGAATGCGGCGGTAGAAAATATCAAACCAACTTCAACCGGGTTCGAATTGCGTCTTTCCGGGTCCCATTTTCTTAAGACCGATCTTCTTTGTATTGCCTGTGGGGGTTTTCCAAAATCATCACAATTTGACTGGATAACTTCCCTGGGTCATTCGGTGGAGGAACCCGTACCTTCTCTTTTTACGTTTAATATGCCGGGTAACCCGATCCGTGAACTGATGGGTGTGAGTGTAGAAAATACCAGGATAAAGATCATGGGAACTAAACTGGAGCAGGAAGGACCATTATTAATTACGCATTGGGGAATGAGCGGACCTGCTGTTTTAAAACTAAGTGCCTGGGGTGCCCGTGAACTGTTCAAACTGAATTATGATTTCTCTATACTGGTGAACTGGCTGCCGGCTTACACGGAACAACAGCTGGCATCAACATTTCAATCCTTACGGGTTGAGAGGGCATCACAAAAACTCGGACAAAAAAACCCTTTTGGATTGCCGCAACGATTGTGGGAATTCCTTGTGTTGTCGGCAGGAGCAGATAAGGATAAACGTTGGGCCGACCTGCCTGCGAGAGAGCAAAACAAACTCATAAAGAATATTTGTCATGCTGAATTTGCGGTAAAAGGAAAGACAACCTTTAAAGAAGAATTCGTAACCGCCGGGGGTATAAAATTGAACGAAGTGGATCATAACAGTATGATGAGTAAAAAAGTGCCGAACCTTTTTTTCGCGGGAGAGATACTGGATGTGGATGGTGTGACGGGAGGATTCAATTTCCAGCATGCGTGGACGAGCGGGTTTGTTGCAGGTGAGTCTATAGCTATTCTTTCAGAAAATAAGAAATAAGAAATGAGGAATGAGGAATAAGAAATAAGAAAGTTGGAGACCCCGAAGGGGTCAAATATCAATAACCCCGGGTAAAGCCCGGGGAGAAGAAATAAGGAAGTTGAGCAGGCTGATGAATTGGAAACATTACCCCGTAAGGTAAATGTCGGCAGGAGATTATTTATCCAGTTGCGGTTTTAATTGTACATAGGACCATGCAGTAAAAGGCATTATGAGTAAGAGGAAGATAATCCACCAGCATTTGGTAAGCATCCATACAACGATCATCAATAAAAAAAGATAAACAGGATAAGTAAAAAGCAGGACGCCCGTCATTACTGAATCGTAATGATCATTTTCATGGGTTCTTTTCCAGGTAAATTTTTTGACGGGCAGGTATAAAGGAAAATGCAGCAGCCATCCTGCTGCCGCCGGGATCGCTAAAATGATTTTTTTTAATAGAGAAGGTCTTATCTCCAGGAGTTCCTTTTGTTTTTGTTTATCATTTTTGGGTATCTCCAGTACCCCTTGCTCCAATTCTTTTTGTAATAGAGCATTGAATGATTGGTGACGCAATCCATCAGGTTCACTGAAGTTGATATTTTCTTTAGCGATAAGCTCCCCGAAATTGATGAGTACATTTTTTCCAAAGCGGCTGAATGAACTGTAGTTAATCCCCACGGGCAGCACTTTCAAAGGAATTTTTTCCTCCCAGGCTTTAAGTGCCAGCCTTGCCGTCCCTTTTTTCAACGGGCGAAGATGCCACTCGTTGATACATTTCCCTTCGCTGAAGATCGCTACGATCCCTTTGTCCAGGAAGATGTTGATACAGGCATCAAAAGTTTTATAATTCTCCGAGAGGTTTTCCACGCCTTCGCTCGTCCGGAAGACAGGAAGGATCTTTAGCGCTGTCAGCAAACGTATATAAAAAGGTTTTTTAAAGACATCACCTCTTGCGAGTGACCAGACTGGTTTTTCAAACAGTGTGTCAAGAATGACAGAGTCTAAAAAGGAATTGGGATGATTGCAGGCCAGTAATACAGGCCCTTCGATCTTTAAGAATCCAGGTTTATTGATGATGATCTTCCGGCAGAAAATGCGGATGGCGATCCGGGCAATGATCTTGAGAAGGTGGTAGAGCAAACAGCTAATTTTGGTGAATATAATAAGATTCGTTGATGAGCCTCTAAGCCGGCTCAAAATAGCGCCTCCTAATTCTTTTAAAATCAAGATGTTGAAACTCTGAAACTCCTTAAAAATCTCCCGGCTTAAGCCCTGTTTTCCTCTTTTATTTATACTATCTTTGCCACCCCGAAAATAAAACCCTTCGGGATCATTTTATCATGTTTGAAAACATTATTCGGAAACAATTAAACGCTGATGCACAGGAGACTGCTGCCCCCGCCGAGGCGGGAGAAGCAACTACAGCGACAATAACTGCACCTGTGGAAGCAGTAGCTACTGCTCACGATGATTTCGACTGGAGCGTTGACAAACGCAACGTTACCTCTTACACCAAGGAAGAAAAAGAAAAGTATCACCAGGTGTATGACAACACATTTGTACAACTGAATGACGGGCAGATGATGAATGGTACCGTCGTTGGTCTGACCAAGACTGACGTGGTATTAAACATCGGTTTTAAAAGCGATGGTCTTATCTCCCTGAATGAATTCCGCGACCTCCCCAACCTTTCAGTTGGTGATGAAGTGGAAGTGATGGTGGTGGAAAAAGAGGACAGGGAAGGACACCTGAACCTGAGCCGTCGCCAGGCACGTATTACCCGTGCATGGGAAAGGATCGTTGAAGTACATAAAACAGGTGAGGTTATCACCGGTACTGTTACTTCTAAAACAAAAGGTGGATTGATCGTGGATGTTTTCGGAATGGAAACATTCCTGCCAGGTTCACAGATCGATGTAAAACCTGTTACTGACTACGACCAGTTTGTCGGAAAGACAATGGAATTCAAAGTAGTGAAGATCAACGAGACCATTAAGAATGCCGTTGTATCACACAAAGCGCTTATCGAAAGCGATATCGAAGCACAGCGTGCAGAGATCATGAGCAAACTCGAAAAAGGACAGGTACTGGAAGGAACGGTGAAAAATATCACCGACTTCGGTGCATTTATGGACCTGGGTGGACTCGATGGCCTGCTTTATATTACGGATATTTCATGGGGACGTATCTCTCACCCGACAGAAGTGCTGAAGCTTGATCAGAAGATCAACGTGGTGGTACTTGATTTCGATGATGAGAAAAAACGTATCAGCCTTGGTCTGAAACAACTGACACCGCATCCATGGGATGTGCTGGCAGAAAATATCGCTGAAGGCAATATCGTAAAAGGTAAAGTGGTGAACATCGAGGACTATGGTGCATTCCTGGAGATCCAACCGGGTGTAGAAGGCCTGGTGCACGTTTCCGAGATCACCTGGGCAAATACGCCGATCAATGCAAAGGAATTCTTTAAGCTGGGCGATGAGCATGAAGCCAAAGTGGTAACACTGGATAAAGCCAGCCGTAAGATGAGCCTTTCTATAAAACAATTATCAGCGGATCCCTGGAATGATATCGAGACCAAATTTGCAGAAGGCAGCCGTCATACCGGTTTGGTGAAGAACATTACCAATTACGGTGTGTTCGTGGAACTGGCCGCCGGTATCGGTGGTATGATCCATATCAGCGACCTGAGTTGGTTGAAACGTTTCAATCACCCCAGTGAATACACAAAGGTCGGTTCGAATATCGATGTGGTGATCCTGGGAATTGATAAAGAGAACCGCAAACTGCAACTAGGTCATAAGCAACTGGAAGAAGATCCCTGGAATACGCTCCAGGATACTTTCGCCATTGGAACGATCCATGAAGGAACGGTGAGCCGTCGTGACGATAAAGGTGCTACAGTTCAGTTACCGTATGGCCTGGAAGGATTTGCACCCAACCGTCATCTTGCAAAAGAAGATGGCAAGAGCATCGGTGCGGATGAAGCCGCCCAGTTCATGGTGATCGAATTTGACCGCAATGAAAAACGTATCGTGGTCTCTCATACCCGTATCTGGGAGCAGGGCAAGGTAGATGAAGCCGAAGCTGCGAAGAAAGAAGCAAGGGTAGAAGCCGACAAGACCAGGAAGGCTGTAAAGACTGTGCAGAATAAGGTGGAAAAAGCTACCCTCGGCGACCTGGGTGTGCTGGCAGACCTGAAAAAGAAGATGGATAGTGACAATGAAGAAGGTACAGCGCCTGCGGCGGAAGAAGCAACGCCTGAATAATAAACTTAGTTTATAGAATGAAATCCTCCCAACCAGGGAGGATTTTTTTTGTTCCCTGGTATATCATAAATAAAGTATATGCATACCGGGATTTTTTTACCTGCTTCCAATTGGATTCCTGTAGAATTCCTGCCCCATTCTTTCTTTTTTCTTCTCCTTTTAACACAATTTCTTTTGGTACGTTTTTAGGAATAAGGATAATGATCCTTCCTTTGAATCCCCTATAAAATTACGTACCTGTGAAACTATTTCTGACGGCATGATGCTGCAGGAGGATCTTTTAATCTTTAAACTAAGTATATGAAAACAGTTTTACGGTCGCTTCTATTTATCACCTTTTTAGGTGTCGGGATGCAAAAAATAAGTGCGCAATGCACCGTTTCCAACATCGTTATTCAAAACATACGAGGTGTTGTACCCGGTCCGGGTACCTGTACGGTAACGTTTGATGTAAGTTTTAATATCGAAAACAACAGTGGGAATAAATACATTTTCATTCATGCCTGGTTACAGGCTGATTATCCCAATTATTTCCATTGTGTAAACGGACATACAACCCGTAATGGGGCTATCCATGCGCCTGACGCTTCAGACCTGGGGAATTCCTTCTTAAATATCGGGATCAATAATAATTCTGCAACTCCTACCATATTGACCACTTATCCTCCCGATAATTCTGTCCCGTTAACGCCGGTTATGGGTATCACTAAAACAGTTTTGCCGGATGGTTCGGCTAATATCGTATTACAGGGAGTTACCGCTACTGCACCGGTACCGTGCGGAACACCCGTTGTTGTTGTAGCGGACCTCTGGTCAAGCCAGGCCGCCGGTGCACAGGTGGCGCATTGCGTGAATTGTGGTATCCAGTATTCGGCAGGTTATCTATCGGTGGTAGGATTTGTTAACTGTGCTACACTGACCTATGGTGCCACGGTAACGAATAATACAGCTGCGCCTATCACAGGGTTTTATAAAGTCTATGCTGATATAAATGGGGATGGCTATTTTACACCTACAACTGATACGCTCATAGGTGGCCCTATCAACTTTGCTATCGGTGGGGGTGCTGGCACTAGCACTACAATAAGCGGCCCTGTTCCTGTAGCCAATCGTAGCCAGGGAGTATTTATCGTTTTCACACAAACTTCGGGAGCCGCTTCGGGTGCTTCCAGGGTTATCTTCCTGCCTTCAACTCAATGCAGCCCGTTGCCTGTTACCTTCCAGTCGTTTACGGCGAGAAGGATCAGTTCTTCCAACGTGTTGGTAAGATGGGAAACAGCGACCGAGATCAATAACAGTGGCTTTGCTCTTCAACGGAATACAAGCACAGGAAGTTTGGGAAATAATAACTGGGAGACGGTTGCATTCATCAACACACAGGCAACCGGCGGCAACAGTAGTGCAGTTCTTACATATTCTTACAATGACCTTAATGCCAGCAGGGATATTACACAATACCGTGTTCAGCAGGTGGACCTGGACGGGAAAGCCCGTTTCAGCGAGATCCGTACGGTAAGAGGTGAGGGCCAGACAGGAAAGACAGTGATATATCCCAATCCTTCAGGCGATGGCCGCGTAAATATCGTTCTGGAAGATGGGACTGGTAGCAGGGATATTATACTTACAGATATAAGCGGGCGTATGCTCCGTCAATGGAAGATAAGTAATGGCAATACTATCAGGGTAGAAAACCTTAAGCCTGGTATTTATGGTCTCCGGATCATTGTTTCAGGAACCAGGGAACAATCTTTTGAAAAGATTGTTGTAACGGGTGCGCAATAAAGGCCATCTATATTGATTGATGTATTGATTCAGGGTTTATAATATAAGGGGCTCCAGCCGGAGCCCTTTTTTTATGACAAAGAATTATAAACCGGGAGGGATATTTACAATTTCTTAATTTGAGTGACCAAATTGCCTGTCAAAATAAATTGAATGGCCTCCATTACCGACCGCTTAAAGAATTTTCATCCTGTAAGAAAGATCGTTTATTTCTTTGTGGGGCTCTTTTCTTATCCCGGCCTGGCTATTGTCAATAAGCTGAAAATTACGGGAACTGAGCATCTCCGCGGGTTGCCGAAACGAAGGGTTCTTTTTGTCAGTAATCACCAGACCTATTTTGCCGACGTCATTACTTTCCTGCATATTTTCTGCGCGGTGAAATGGGGAAAGCAAAACAAACTGGGTATTCCCTATTACCTGCTAAACCCTTTTACACGCGTAAATTATGTGGCGGCAGAAGAAACGATGAAAGGAAGTTTTATCAGCCGTTTATTCTTAATGGCAGGAGGGCTGACCGTTAAAAGAACCTGGCGGTCGGAAGGCAAGGAAGTCAGGCGGGGACTGGATCCTTCTGATACCCGGAAGATCACGAGAGCATTGGAAAACAATTGGGTGATCACCTTTCCACAGGGGACCACCAAGCCTTTTTCACCGGGTCGTAAAGGAACGGCAATCATCATCAAGCAAATGAAACCCGTTGTGATACCGGTGGTGATCAGCGGTTTCTGGAGAGCTTTTAATAAAAAAGGACTGAAGTTTAAAAAGAAGGGTTCCCTGCTTTCGATTACGTTCAAAGAACCGCTTGCTATCGACTACGAAGCCCCCGCCGAAGAGATCATGGCGCAGATTATGGATGCTATCGAACAAAGCAAGCGTTTCATGATGATGGGAAAACACCACTGGCAGACCACGGATAAATAATGAATAGTGAATAGTGAATGGTGAGTAGGGGAATTACTCTGTTACGAACAGTGCTTTTAATTCAGTAGCGTCTTTTGGTTTTAGTTTACCGCCTAATATCAGGCGTAATTGTCTCCTGCGAAGAGCGCTTTCAAACAATTTCTTTTCTTCTTCTGTCTCCGGGATCAACCCAGGTACCGGTCGTGGTTTACCATTGGGGTCAAGCGAAACAAACGTGTAATAAGCTTCGTTGCTTTTGTATTTGTATTGTTGTAACGCGTCTTCCCCCCATACTTTCATGTGTACTTCCATGGAGGAATTGAATGTACGGGAAACCTTTGCTTCAATATGTACGACATTCCCTAGTTTGATCGGGGATTCAAAGGATATATTATCAACGGAAGCTGTCACAACGGGTGTACTGCAATGTTTCATTGCTGACAAGGCAGCAGCGATATCCATCCAGTACATCAACCGGCCTCCCATCAGGTTGCCAAAGGTATTGGTGTCGTTAGGCAATACCAGTTCTGTCATGATCGTGACGCTCTCAACGGCTTTTTTGGACTCCATCATTAAAATTTGTGCAAAGGTAGGCAAGGATGATCAAGTGACCGAGATCAGTACAGCTTGAATTTCTTCACCCTATCTTTGCCCGGTTTATTACTATTGCTATATGGAGTCATACCCCGTTATTTCATTTGATAATACTGAGTTTGCTTTTGAATATAAATCAGGCAAACAACTCAAAAAAGCCCGCTTTCTTTTTTCTTTGATGGGTAAACCCTGGTTGGTCAGGATAGGTGTCCGCCTTGCTCCCTGGTCCATCCGGGCCGGGTTACCGGTAAAGGGAATCATCCGCAATACCATCTTCCGCCAGTTCGTGGGAGGGGAGACCCTGGAACAGACCGCGGAAGTGGCAAAAATGCTTGGCAATTACCATGTACAGGTGATACTGGACTATGGCGTGGAAGGAAAAGAAGGCGAGGAGAATTTTGATCATGCCTGTGACGAGTTCATCCGGGTGATTGATTATGCCGGTTCGCAGCCGAACATACCTTTTATGAGTATTAAAGTGACAGGGTTCGCCCGTTTTACTTTATTGGAGAAACTGGATACACTGATGCATGCCGCAGAAGGTACACTGATGAAAAGATTCCTGAAAGCGGTTGAACTGCTGGATACAGGAGAAAAAGAAGAGTGGCACCGGGTTCGCCACCGGATGATGCGAATATGTGAGACAGCGGCTGAAAAAAAAGTAGGAGTTTTCGTGGATGCCGAAGAGACCTGGATACAGGATCCAGTAGATGCGCTGACCATCCTGATGATGGACACCTTCAATAAAGACAGGTGCGTTGTTTATAATACACTCCAGCATTACCGTCATGACCGTTTAGCCTTCCTGAAAGATTCCTATGCTGCGGCACTCGAACGAAATTTCCTACTTGGCGCCAAACTGGTACGCGGCGCTTATATGGAAAAAGAAAGAAAGCGGGCGGCAGAGTTGAATTATCCTTCACCCATCCAGCCAGACAAGGAGAGCAGTGACCGCGACTATAATGAAGGGGTAAAATTCTGCATTGATCATATTGACAGGATCGCACTGGTAGTGGCATCACATAATGAATATAGTAATCTTTATGCCACACAACTATTGAAAGAAAAAGGGCTGTCACTGGATCACCCGCATATTCACTGGAGCCAGTTATATGGTATGAGTGATAATATAACGTTCAACCTTGCTCATGCCGGATGCAGTGTCAGCAAGTACCTGCCCTTTGGTCCTATCAAAGATGTGATACCTTACCTTATGCGGAGGGCACAGGAAAATACTTCCGTTAAAGGCCAGACGGGGAGAGAGTTAGGATTGATAAAAAAAGAGTTGAAACGTCGGAGCAGCCGAGCTTGACGCTCTTTACCTCCCTGGTTTTTTTATAATGTGAATTAATTTACTGCAGTAAATTACCAGTATCCTGGTTCTGGTATCATTATTGTCACTGCAGCAGCCAGTTTTAGGGGGTCATTTTTTTGTTTTTCACATCATACAATAAAATGATCACAAAGTATGTTGTTTAATAGCTGCTGATCAATCACCACGCATTTTTTCCACCCACGCGGATTTTACTATTCATTTATCCGGGAGCTTATTGCTCCAGGAGAGAGCTAAAACTTTTAAGAATGTTCCTGATTGCGGGTCTGCCTGGTGAGTTTGCAAAGATCATGGAAGTGATAGCCTGGATTGTTTTGCCTTTATTGGGCATCTCTTTACTTACGACCGTGCTACTGCACTACGGCAGGAAGTGGAAGCATAAGCGGGAAGGAGGAGATATCTCCTATGATATTGGCAATGCTTTACCCGAAAATTTTTGTTATAAAGCCGGCGATGGTACACTGGTTTATCTTGATCATACGGGTTTACTTCGGGATCTCCGTAACAAAGTATCTTATCACCATGCCCGGTTCGCGGCATTAAAACAGGATTATAAAAAACTGGAAGCCGGTAACCCGGTGTTTTTTCAAAACAATACAAAAATCAATATTATGGAACAGGAAGAAAAACAAACAGCGATCAGCCCGGATCTTATTTTGGACATACCACCCATAGCCTGTAATGAAGAGAACCGTGTACTGAAAAATAAAATTGCTGAACAGGAATACCTGAAGGAAGTGCTGGTGGAGAAGAAAGCCCAGATTGATTTTTTGCAGAACCAACTGGAACAAAGGATCAAAATGACGCAGCATTCGGAACAAAAAAAGGAAGAGTTGTTCAAAGAATATGAAAATCTGGGTCACCAGGTTTCTATACTGGAAAATGAGTTGGCTATCCACAAAGAAGAAATGAAGAGTGTGAAAAATGATCTCGCTGCAAAAGAAACACAGTTACGGGAAATACAGCAGGCCAGTAGTTCCAGCGCCAGCCAGGTCATTTGGCTGGAGAATTCCCTGCAGGAATTGAAACAACAAAATGAACTGTTGAACGCATCAGCAGGGGACAATAATGATACCATTACTTCTTTACAGGAATTGCTGGAAAAGGAACAGCAAAAAACTGTTACAGCAGAAAGCAAGCTCATATCCAACAAAGATTTGTTATCTCGTCTCTATAAGGATTTTACAGCCTTTGTCAATGAAGAAGAAATAAATAGCTCACCGGTCATCGCATTGAACCCGGATTACAGCAAGACCAAAAATAATGCAGGTTGGGTCGAGTCTGTTGTCGAGAGTTAAGGTCATTTCATCAGCAGGTCCCCCAGGTAAACCTGCCTGGACGGGGCCATCATCATAGGATTGACAGGATCAAGCAGGAGATGAAGTTTTAGCTTTTTACCGTTTGCTAAAGATTTACTGGCAGGAATTCCGGAAAGATCAAAAAAGCCGGGTTTATTTTTTATTTCCGGTGCGATGAAGACACTGTCCCCGGTTATTTGCAGGCTTTTCTTATAGGGAGAGCCGTTGATATATTCACCACTCACCTGGATCACCAGGGACTTATAATTCTTATAAAGCGATTTTTTAAGTACCAGGTCTGTACCTTTTTGATTCCCGCTACAATGGTTTTGAGTAATCTTTTTATTATTTACCCAAACGGTCGTTGTATCCTGGCCAAAGACTGCGCCCATAACCAGTAATTGAATAGCGAGGAAAATATTTTTCATCATTTAACGAGTTTTATGTCGCCCGCGATCTTTGTTAATTCATCCATCAGGTCTTTATTATTGGAAAGCAGCGCAATATGAACGATAAGCCCTTTTTCAATATTATCGAAAGGGATTGCTTGTTCCCGAAGATAAAAATTTTTGGGTGGGTCGGGAAACGACAGCCATTCCATATCGTTTTGGAGGAATTTGCCTTTTACTTTTAGTGCACTGCTGTCACTGAAACCATAGTCTTTATGAAAAAGAGAGGGGTGATAACCTGTATAAATGGTAATACTTGAAAAAGTTTTATCAGTCAGGTCTTTGTATTTCGCCAGTTTGAACACACTGAAATCATATTTTTCATCGATGGTTATAAAATAATTCCGGGGAAGTTTAAAAAGGAATTTACTGGTAGTCCCGGGGATCTTAAAAGTCTCTTCCCGGGGGGAAAGATCAACGGTCCTGGTTCCTTTGGAAATCGTCCTGAAAATATTTTCTGTGAGCCGGGTGAAATCTTCTTTGCTGGCAAAGGCGTCCGGGTTGGCATAGGCATCGATCCGGCAGACAGAATTATCGGGCGTCTTTACAAGTAAGCTATTTATTAATATACCACCGGAGGCAGTATCGAAGAGGCTGGGTGTTGAAAGAACGGCAATAAGCGAATCCTTGTCAATGAGTACCTTTCTTTGAAAATCGAAATCAGGTTCCACTTCCTTTGAAATATCGGCAAAAAGATTTTTATCGCTCAGGGCAAATAATTCCTGTGCAAAGAAGACGACCCTCATTTTCCCCCAATCAATAATGATCCTTGTTTCCCGGTTCTCATTAGGATCCGCTGCCATGATATCGGCGACACGGGGACTTACCGTTGCATTTGCAGGGAAATCGAAGAATATCTTTTTATTCAGGATGGAAACCTTTTTCTCCAGGCGAATACTGTCAGCCGGGGTGGTTAACTGGCTAAACACCGCAGTGCCTGTCATCAACAATGTAAAAAAGAGGAGAGCGTTTTTGGTTCTTATGCGTTTCATGACTTGTTTTTAACAACTATCAACAAAGATACAATCAGGACCCTTTCCGTTGCATGAACGCTGCAATTGAGGTACTGAGGGATCAACACAGCGGTACAGAGATATAGAGGCACACTGAGGTGTGGTTTTTAATTCTCTGTATACCTCCTAATCCCTGTGCTGCAAGTGGGGGACTGAGGGATCAACACAGCGGTACAGAGATACAGAGGAACACTGAGATTTGGTTTTTATTTCTCTGTGTACCTCTGTATCTCCGAGTCTCTGTGTTGTACCTCCGCTTTTAAGTAGCATCCTTTGCAATCCACAGCTTCCCCACAGCCCTTTAAAACCTCCCCAATTCCTGGTAAATTTGCAGTATGCAGCAATATCTTGATCTTCTTCAGCATATTTTAGATACGGGCACGGAGAAGACCGACCGGACAGGTACAGGTACTAAAAGTGTATTTGGTTACCAGTTGCGTTTCGACTTGCAAAAAGGATTTCCCCTGGTCACTACTAAAAAAGTTCATATGAAGAGTATCATCTATGAACTGCTCTGGTTCTTAAAAGGGGAGACCAACATCGCTTACCTGAAAGAACATGGGGTAAGGATCTGGGATGAGTGGGCGGATGAAAATGGCGAACTAGGTCCCGTGTATGGAAAACAATGGCGGAGCTGGGAAGGAAAGGATGGAAAAGTCATCGACCAGGTATCAGACCTTATTGCGCAGATCAAAAAGAACCCGGACAGCCGCCGGCTGATCATCAGCGCCTGGAATGTGGCTGATCTCCCGGAGATGGCCCTGATGCCTTGTCATACCATGTTCCAGTTTTATGTAGCCGATGGAAAACTCAGTTGCCAGTTGTACCAGCGATCAGCAGATGTATTCCTGGGGGTACCCTTTAATATTGCCTCCTATGCATTACTCACGATGATGATCGCACAGGTTTGCGACCTTGAGCCGGGAGAATTCATTCATACATTCGGGGATGTACATATTTACAACAATCATAGGGAGCAGGTGAGCCTGCAACTAAGCCGGAAGCCATTCCCTTTGCCTGCCATCAAGTTAAATACCTCGGTAAAGAGCATTTTCGATTTTCAATTTGAAGACTTTACCCTGGAGAACTACGAATCTCACCCGGGTATAAAAGCGCCGGTTGCCGTTTGAGAATGCCCTCTGTCTCCCTAAAGGGAGTACTTAGATCTATTATTCATTTTTTTATTGCAGTTATCGCAAGCAGTTAGGTCTTTACTTTTATTTCCTATTTATATTATTGTGTTTATTTTGTTATCAATTACTTTTACTATTAATCGCTCTGCAAACCTCCCCTTTAGGGGGGAAGGAAAACTGGGATTACAGGGTTAAAACCGGGGGTATGATCATTTCATTCGTTGTCGCTGCTGCTTCCAATAACGGTATTGGAAAGGATGGAAAAATGCCATGGCATTTACCCAATGACATGAAGCATTTCAAGAATGTGACCTGGGGAATGCCCGTTGTAATGGGACGTAAGACCTTTGAATCGCTGGGAAAAGTTTTGGCGGGGCGGAAGAATATCGTGATCACCCGTCAGCCCGGTTGGAAGGTAAAAGGGACCGTAGCGGTACAAAAGATCGAGGATGCTTTATTTGTTGCCAAACAGACCGATGCCAAAGAAGTAATGGTGATCGGCGGAGGGGAAATCTATAAATCCCTTTTTGATAAGGCGCAGCGAATCTACCTGACCAGGGTAGAAGCGGAGCCTGAAGCCGATACCTTTTTCCCACCCCTCGATCCAAAACAATGGTGGCTTGTAAGTCAACAGAAGCATGAGGCTGATGAAAAAAATCCTTTTAATTATTCTTTCCAGGTTTGGGAGAGACTTGGGTGAATGAGAAATGAAAAATGAGAAAGTAAGTGAATATTCAACTTTCTCATTTCTTATTATTCATTTCTTATTTCTTATTTTCATTTTATGTATTCCCCCTGGCAAATCACTGCTAAATACCTCCGGTACTTTCTAAGTTCCTCCAATGGTAAGGGTCACGGTACGCATTCCCCTTTTATTTTTCATTTTATCAGCAAAGTGCTGAATGACAGCAGGCACTATCCCGAATATGATACAGTGGAAAACCTGCGAAGCCGATTACTCAACGATAAAACTATGCTGGCTATTGACGACCTGGGAGCAGGTTCTGTATTGAGTAAAACGAACCAAAGAATGACAGGAGATATTGCCAGGACTTCGGCTAAATCGCGGAAGCTCGGGCAGTTATTATTCAGGATAGTAAAAGAGTACCAGCCACAAACTATTATAGAGCTCGGAACATCTTTGGGAATTACGACCTCTTATTTATCACTGGCAAAGCAGGATGCGCAGGTGATCACGATGGAAGGTGCGCCTGATGTGGCGGCTGTGGCCGTTAAAAATTTTCGCGAAACAGGGATAAAGAACATTGATGTTAGAGAGGGAAATTTCGATACACTATTAAAGGGGATACTTGACCAATTATCTTCAGTCGGGTTTGCTTTTATTGATGGTAATCACCGGCAGGAACCAACAGAAAGATATTTCAGGGAATTACTCCCCAAAATGAACAATGATTCCATCCTTGTCTTTGATGATATCCACTGGAGCCGGGAAATGGAAGCCGCCTGGGAGACGATCAAGGCTCACCCGCAAGTCCGCTGTAGTATTGATCTTTTCTTTACAGGTCTTGTATTTTTCCGCGAGGAATTCAGGGAAAAACAGCATTTTAGCATCCGCTTTTAGACTAAGAGCTTAAGGAGAAAATAAAGAGAAAAAGAGTGTTGGAGGTGATCTGGAAAGACGATCAGAATTCCTCTATCGGGAACGAAAAAAATTCTATCTTCCGCACGTAAAATCAATGACCTGAATGACTATCGGACTGCTCAAAGAACCCGCCCATGAAACAAGAGTGTCGCTTCTGGCAGAAGCGGTCGCTACCCTCACTAAAAAAGGCATCACTGTTATAGTAGAAAATGGAGCCGGTGAAAAAGCTTTTTGTCATAACTCGGATTATGAAAAAGCCGCGGCGCAGATCAAAAGCAGGTCTGAGACATTATCATCTGCTGATATTATTTTAAGTATTCACCCACCGGAGGCTTCAGAAATAAATGATCTTAAATCAAAAATTATCCTGGGTGTTTTCCAGCCCCTGTTCAATGCGGAAATCATGAAGCAATGGGCGGCCGCGGGTCTTACAGTTTTCTCGCTGGATATGCTTCCCCGTACCACAAGGGCGCAAGCCATGGATGTACTTAGTTCGCAGGCCAATATCGCGGGGTATAAAGCTGTATTGACAGCCGCTAATTCTTATGGAAGGTATTTTCCCATGTTTATGACAGCAGCGGGCAGTATCGCACCCGCCAAGGTACTTATCCTTGGTGCCGGGGTTGCCGGGTTGCAGGCGATAGCCACTGCCAAAAGATTGGGTTCCGTCGTAGAAGTATTTGATACTCGTCCTGCCGTAAAAGAAGAAGTGATGAGCCTCGGCGCCAAATTCATCGAAGTGGAAGGTGCTGCTGATGCGAGCAAAGCCGGTGGTTATGCGGTTGAACAATCGGAAGATTTTATGCAGCGCCAGAAAGCAAAGATCGCTGAGAGTATCGCGAAAGCAGATATCGTTATCACCACAGCACAGATACCCGGGAAAAAAGCGCCCATCCTGATCACGGAGGATATGATAAAAGCTATGCGCAACGGTTCGGTGATCATTGACCTCGCCGCTGCAACAGGTGGAAATACCCCTGTGACGATGAATAATGAAACAGTTAATTATAATGGCGTAAATATTATTGGCAATTCCAGTTTGCAGTCTACCATGCCCAGTGATGCGAGTAAATTATACGGGAAGAATGTGCTCAACTTCCTTCAACTGATCATTACCAAAGAAGGAGCAATCAATTTGAACTGGGAAGATGACCTGGTGAAAGGAAGTTGCATAGCACATGGAGGAAAAGTTGTACACGAAAGGGTGAAATAATATTCCAATTGTCATCCTGAGGAAACGAAGGATAAAATTTCAAAATACACACTATGGATGCAGTATTGAATTGGATATCGGCTAACCAGCAAATGATCTATATCGTGATCCTGATGATCTTTGTCGGGATCGAAGTCATCGGTCGTGTGCCCAGTGTATTGCATACACCGCTGATGAGCGGAGCTAATGCGATACACGGGGTAGTGATCATCGGGGCTATTATCGTAATGGGGAAAGCGGAAAGTGATAATTACCTCGCATTAGTGCTTGGATTCCTGGCGGTGATCGTAGGGACATTGAATGTGGTGGGGGGGTTTGTCGTTACCGACCGGATGCTGGAGATGTTTAAAAAGAAGAAAAAATAGTCTGAACCACGATTTATTGGATTTTAGGATTAAGAAGATTTTAGTTTCCTTTAAATCCCACTAATCTTCCCAAATCAAGGTTCAGACAAAAAAAGTACAAATGGAATTGAACATTCTTACAATTTGCTATCTCATCGGCTCGGTAACATTTATACTGGGCTTAAAAATGTTATCAAATCCTGCTACCGCAAGAAAGGGAAATCTTATTGCGGCAGGAGGGATGACCATCGCGATCATCGGTACCATTTTTCTCTATGAAGAAGACGGTCACAAACTCGGGAATTACGGGTGGATCTTCGGCGGTATCGCCGTCGGTGCGATCATCGGAACGTTGGCGGCTAAAAAAGTTAAGATGACGGCTATGCCCGAGATGGTGAGTATGTTCAATGGAATGGGGGGAGCTTGCGCTGCCCTTATCTCGATCGTTGAGTTTAACCACCTTATTCACGCTTATCCTTCTTCAGCTTTGCCAGTTGGGATAATACTGATCATTTTATTGGGATTGATCATCGGGTCGGTTTCATTTGCTGGTAGTATGGTCGCGTGGGGAAAGCTAAATGGAAAAGTAAAAGACTTCTCTTTTAAAGGGCAACATATTTTCAATATTGTCCTGCTACTTGTTATCGTAGCAATGGCTGCCTATTTGATCGGCTGGACACCTGGCAATGCAAAAATGCTCTTCTATGCCATTTTTGCATTATCCTTATTATATGGAGTGTTCTTTGTTTTCCCGATCGGGGGTGCCGATATGCCTGTGGTCATTTCTTTATTGAATTCCTTTACCGGTGTAGCAGCTGCCTGTGGTGGATTCCTGTATAATAATAAAGTAATGCTGACCGGTGGTATTCTCGTAGGAGCTGCTGGTACTTTATTAACGATACTGATGTGCAAGGCGATGAATCGTTCGCTGGCCAATGTGCTGATCGGTTCCTTTGGCGGCGGCGCCAAAGCCGGACCTGCCGGATCTAAAGAACAGGGAGCTTACAAAGAGATCAGTTTAAGTGACGCTGCCGTGGTAATGAGTTATGCGAACCGCGTGTATATCGTTCCCGGTTACGGATTA
>JANMKG010000032.1:0-2572 GCA_031371915.1 Chitinophagaceae bacterium
GAGAACGGGCAGCGCATTTTCTTCTCCATCACTGTATGTGCCGGCTTTGGCAATGATCCGCCATACAAGGGCCCTGTTAAATAAGTAAGGCACTTCGATAGGAAATTTAACGGCCTCACTTTGTCCCGCAGCTACGGTGAAATACTGGTTGGGCACCATATTGCGGAACAAACCATCTACGCGCTCATTAGTTTCAGCATCAAAGAGCTGTAATTCGGCTGTGCCGGTTAATTCTTTGCCACTGAGGTTGACGATCTTGGAGCTGAATTCCATTTTATCACCTTCCCGGAGGAACCTCGGTGCATTCGGCTGTACCATTAATTCTTTCTGCGTAATGATCTCTTTCGTGCTGCTGCCAAAAGCTGCTGCCAAAAGCTGCTTCTTTGGTATGCGCCAGTGCCATAAACTTCCACTTGGTTAATGCTTCCGGCATAGTAAATGTGAATTCAATGGCACCGCTGCTATCTGTTCTGAGATCAGGAAAGAAGAAAGCTGTTTCATTGAAATTCTTACGGATCTTAATATCACCTGATTCCTTCCCGCCTTGTTGTTTGCCATCATCAAAAGCAACCTGGTTCGTGACACTATCATTCTCAGCCTTTTCATTTGTATTTCCATCCTTCTTATTGGAAGCCATCTTATCATCAGCCTCAGGTGGAGCGCCATTCGCGGTGACCGGCTTTGCTAACCGCATCAATTTTGGATTACCCCCGTTATAATATCCGTCTGATAAAGAAATGCCATCGCCATATGTATCAAAGAATAGATAATCATATCGTTTGTCCACATATTTTTGTTCCTCGTCGTTGATATACCGCTGCTGTGATTCGATCTGGGTAAAATTCTGCGTACCGCTCCAGTTTCTGTTATTATAGTAGTAAGGCCAAATAGAAGGTTGGCTCCACCCATGTGGATAAAATTGGTCCAGTGAAGCATCGTACATACTGGCCAGCATTTCAGCAGCCACTTTTTCATTTTTATAACCGCTGATCTTTAGCTTCCACTTTTCTTCACTTCCCGGCAACGTCTTATCGCGGAATGTCACATATTCAATAGTCAACTCTTTATTCGTCCAGGGAACACTGATGGTTTGATTCAATTGGTAAAAACGGTTATGCTTGATAAACATCCAGCCTACTCCATACCCGCCCCGGTCAGCTTCCGCTGCGGGAAAGCTAAAGGTCCTTTTCTGATCATTCAGGCTAAGGAAACTATAGGACGCGTCTCCGGACTCCGGACTTCCGGACTTCCGGTCTTCTTGCTGCACCACAAATAGGTTATCGGCCGCTGTTCCCCATTCCACTTTTGCTGTCTCTCCCGGTTCTACCGTAGTCTTTGTAATGCCGTTCCACAGGTAAGCCGGATGATTCAGCTTGTTCGCCTTTTCATCATATAGTTCGATATATTTTATATCTTTTACTTCTTCCCCATTTTTATCCTTTGTAATAAATTCAATCGTATAGAAACCGGGTGCAAATTTTTCATTCCCCACTCGCCACTCGCCACTTGCCAAAACAGAATCTGTCTTACTAAAGACCTGTTGTCCCTTCTCCCAGCTTTTTGCATCCGTCTCATTATCATATTCATCGTAAGGAAAGTTCTTTATGTATTCTTCCTTTGTCATGACGAACTGGTCGGGTCTTTCCCAATAACGTAGGCGAATCAGTCTTTTTTCTTCTTTTAACCTTGTGATCGTCACTTTTACTATAGCCGGTTCGTACTGCCCGTTCATATTGCGGGTCAGGATGGAAATTGTTTTCAGGCTGTCGGAAGGAAGGGTGGCCGGAATGCTGGTAACCAGCATCAGTGCTTTATAGCTGACCGATACGGATTGTTCCCCGCTTCTTGTTTCCCCGTTGATATCGGTCACATCCGCATAGACATGGTAATCAAATACCGGCTCAAGCTTCCTATCGATCTTCCCATCAGGGATAGCCGTAAACTCCACCACGAACTTGCCCTCCTTATCGGTTTTCAATTCACCGTTGGCAATTTCCATTTCTTCAACTGGGGGCTGCCACATGCGGCGGAATAACCAGTAATAGATATACCTGGGTTTTCTCACAACCCGGTATTTTACGGTAGCGCCATCAATATTATTGCCTGCATAGGCTTTAGCAATACCGGTTATTTTTATTTTATCGTTTACTTTATAGGTTCCTTTAATGGGCTCATATTCGACGAAGAACTTAGGACGTTTATACTCTTCTACCCTGAAACCCACATTTCCCCCATCTGTTCTTGTATAAACGGTGAACTGCCCATTCATGCCTGCCTGTGGTAACCGGAATTTTCCATTGAAAGAGCCGTATTCGTTTGTTTTTACTTTTATGCTATCTACATCTTTATAATTGACATCCCGGAGAATAACAGTTGTCTCGTAAGCGGCTTTTACGCCAGCTGTCTTTTCGGCGCTGTTGCTGATCAATACGATGCCCTTGAAGTAAACGGGTTGTCCCGGCCGGTAAATACTCCGGTCAGTAAAGAGATAAATGGCCGTACTGGTCTTATCTTCCGGCGGAGTGTTATTATAATAATAATAGTCATACACCAGGTCGTTCATAAAAAGGCG
>JANMKG010000050.1:0-5931 GCA_031371915.1 Chitinophagaceae bacterium
AGGGGTTCTTGACAACACCGTCTCACCAATGGGAGCAAGATTGCTGAAGCGGTGGATCGTCTTCCCGTTGAAAGATATCCATTAGATAAATGAACGCCTTGATACGGTTGAGTTTTTGATCAAAGAAACAGACCTGCGGAACAAGCTCTCGCAACACATCAAACAATGCGGTGATATTGAAAGACTGGTCTCCAAGATACCGCTCAAAAAGATCAACCCGAGAGAAGTGCTGCAACTGGCAAGAGGGTTAAAACAGGTGGAGGCCATCAAACAATTATCCCTGGGCTCTGCTAATGAGTATTTGAAAAGACTGGGTGATGCGCTTAATCCCTGTCCTTATATCGCTGATAAGATCTTTAAAGAGATCGTTGATAACCCGCCGGCCCTTGCTATAAAAGGTGGAATGATGAACAGTGGGGTAAACGAAGAACTGGATGGATTGAGAAAGATCGCCCACAGCGGGAAGGAATACCTGGCGCAGCTCCAGCAAAAAGAAGCCGAACGGACAGGCATCTCTTCTTTAAAGATCGGTTTCAATAATGTGTTTGGCTATTACCTCGAAGTGACCAATTCACACAAGAATAAAGTGCCGCCTGACTGGATGCGGAAACAAACCCTTACAAATGCGGAACGTTATATCACTCCCGAGTTAAAAGATTATGAAGAGAAAATAACAGGCGCCGAAGAAAAGATATTAAGAATCGAATTGGAATTATTTGAAGCACTGCTGAATGAACTGTCTGATTACCTGGCCCCGGTTCAAACCAATGGTAATTTGTTAGCCATCCAGGATTGTCTCTGTTGTTTTGCCAATAACGCGATACACTACCAATACAGGAAGCCGCAATTACATACCGGTGATGAACTCATCATAAAAGAAGGACGTCATCCCGTTATTGAAAGAAATCTTCCTCCCGGGGAAAGCTATATCAGCAATGATCTCGAGCTGAATAAGAGTGATCAGCAACTCATTATCCTAACCGGTCCGAACATGAGCGGTAAATCGGCCTTGTTGCGGCAAACGGCGCTGGTCACCCTCATGGCACATATGGGATCTTTTGTTCCCGCGGGAGAAACAAGGATTTCACTCACCGATAAAATATTCACCCGGGTGGGCGCTTCGGATAACCTATCCGGCGGTGAATCCACTTTTATGGTAGAGATGAATGAGACCGCTTCCATCATCAATAACATTACGGACCGCAGCCTGATATTACTGGACGAGATCGGTCGCGGTACTTCTACCTACGACGGGATCTCCATTGCCTGGAGCATCGCGGAACATTTGCACAATTCTCCCCAGCAACCCAAAACATTATTTGCCACGCACTACCACGAGTTGAATGAGCTCGAAGAAAAATTCCCGCGGGCGAAGAATTTTCATATCACCAATAAAGAGGCCGGTAACAAGATCATATTTCTCCGCAAACTGGCCAGGGGTGGTAGCACGCATAGTTTTGGTATCCATGTGGCGAAGATGGCAGGCATGCCTCCTTCCCTGATCGACCGGGCAAACGAGATATTAAAGCAACTGGAGACCAAGCATGTGAATGAAGAGACGGGCGATGCAATTAAAAAATTGACTACCCCAAAAATTCAACTCTCCATCTTTGATGCCCATACCGAAACCTTTGAAGAAATAAGAAAACTCCTGGAAGGGACCGATATCAACCGCCTCACTCCTGTTGAAGCCTTACTGAAATTGCAGGAAATAAAAAGCAAGCTGAAATAATTTCACTTGCCTATTACCTATTCTCTACAAATAGCTCAGCCACCAGTTCGAATGCGTACTCTTATACCGGTCATATTTTTTACAAAGAGGATATAGCACCAGGAAAACAAAGATCCAGATCAAATAAACACCGCCAAGCCCGATCCCGAATTCCGGTGGACGGAACAGGAAGGGACTATTCGGGTCGCTGATCCGGCTGGTAGGATAACCCTGTACAAAAAAGAAAATGACTACTAGTATGTGAAGAACATAAAAGTGAAGGATATAATAGAACATCGGCACCCGGCCATAGACCATGAAAAAATTGGTAATCTTATTTCTTACCCCTTCCAGCAAAGCAAGCGCCAGCATGCCCGTTCCGATAGTAAGTGCCAAAAAATCCAATGAAGGCGGGTATTTATTGACATTCAGGAAAGAGAGGAATGTAAAGACAGGCCCTCTTGCATGTGTAGCCCAGGGGATGGGATCGCCATAAAGATTGACAAACCGCAGGGCGATAAACAAGGCAAGCAGGCCGCTGCCCATCAGCACTAAGGTCTTCCTCCGTTGTACCGGGCTGACCGAAGGACTGAATAATCTTCCGAAACAATAACCGAGTAACATTACCCCGGTCCAGGGAAGAAAAGAGTAGATAATAAAAATAAAATGATTTTTATCAATATGGTAAACAGAGAAGTTGGTGAAATATAAAAGATCGGCGAGGAAACCGCTGCGTAAACCTTTATTTATCCCGGGATAATCCAGGATGTTGTGACCAAATACGATGATAAAACCAATAATAAAGATCAATTTGAATGGCAGGTGAATAAGTAACCCAAGTAATATCATACTGATCCCGATCGCCCAGATCACCTGCAAAATGATCAAATTGAATAAAGGATTGAATGTCCATCCCAATGTAATAATGATGATCTCGACAAGCACCAGCCAAACACCTCTTTTGACCAGGAAACTACTGAGTTCGGCCTTTGTTTTTTTTAAACTCATCAGGTAGGCAGCGGTCCCGGCCAGGAAGACAAAGATCGGGGCGCAGAAATGAGTGATCCATCGGGTAAAGAATAATACCGGTGTGGTCGTATCGAGATCGGTAGGATTGGTAGCCACGGAGCCGCCGCCGGATACCACGGTCCGGTGGAAAAAATCACGGGTATGATCCAGTGCCATGATCACCATGATTATCCCCCGTAAAATATCGATGGAATTAATGCGGGTACGGCTGGTAGTCGTTAGCTCGGCCATAAGCAGGTTTTAAGGCCATTAAGATAATTCTAAAACCAATATCTTCCGGGCGGGGTGATCAAATATACTGACTGAAGCCAACCGGGTGGAAGCCCGTGCCCGAAAAAACCCCTGTTAACAGTTTACACACAGGCTTTTGGCTATTTTTTGAAAAGTATGGGTATTAGGAAAAACTTCTTATTTTTACTTCAAATACTGCTAATCATGAAATTGATCAAACTAACTGCTTTGGGTTCCCTGCTTTTTTCGTCGATCATTTTTTTCACCTCCTGCGAAACGGATGCTGAATTGAAAAAAACAACCGATTTCTCCAAGACTGGTATTATTTTAAGTTCAGCCCAGGAAACACCGGCCAACTCATCTACCGCCCTAGGTACGATGGATGTATTTTATACCCGTGAAACCCGGATACTGACCTATAGTGTCAGCTGGACCGGATTGACCGGCCCTGTTTCTGCTATGCATATCCACGGACTGGGGTCACCCGGTTTCAACGCACCTGTACTCCAGAACATTATCACATCAGGGGGCACAGGTATCTTTGCACCCGGCGCAGCATATGGTGTTACGGGTAAGGTATCCGCCAGTTTGCTGATAGATGGTGTGTTCATCAAAGAGCAGGACCTGCTGAACGGGAATTTATATATGAATATCCACACGGCCGCTAACCCAGGAGGAGAAATAAGAGGACAGATCAAGTTTCAATAATAAACCCGTTATATATCCCGAACCGTTCCGCAAGCGGAACGGTTTTTATTTTGCGTCAAACCAGAGTGGTTTATTATCATTCCAGTCGCCATTGTAATTGATGAATAACTCCTCCCCTGCAGTTATCGCCCTGACGGTTCGGATACTGATCAGCTGCTGTTCAAAATCCATTTCATATTCACAGTTGCTGCTGTAAGAATGATTATAGACAGCTATATACCCAAGGGCCATACAACAATGCTCCCTGTCATCTCCCCATTCAAAGATATAATCGTGGAGGAGGGTCTGGTCCAGTAATTTTCTTTCTGCTGCCTTCATTACGATCACGGGAGAGATTTCCACGATGGTACCGGGCTCAATTGGGTCAGTGGTAAAAACAGCACGGCCCATCGAAGAAGTGGGAGCGATAAATAAACAAGGAAGGATCATAGGAAGATAATAGTGAACAGATGACAGATAATAGTTCTTTAGAGTTTGAAATTACTGATTGATTTGTAATTGCAGAATTAAGCTGTACTGGCGTAGAAAACTGATTGAATTTAAACCAACTGTTATCTATCAGTTATTATCTATTATCTATCATCTATAATCTTTATTTTTGAAACATGTCACTGGAACTGGAACAACATACCCTGCAGGAGCAGTTTGAAGCCCTTATCCAAACAGAGGACAAACTGCAGATCAGGGAATTCCTGGACGATCAGAATATCAGCGATGTCGCTATGCTGGTAGAAGAATTCCCGGAACATGAAGGCAGCATCATTGCCAATATGTCGGTAAACCGTGCAGCGAGTGTTTTTAAGATCCTTGATCTTTCTGTGCAGAAAAGGATCATTCATGAACTACCCCCCAATACCACGGCCACCCTGCTCAATGACCTGCCTGCTGATGACCGGACCTCTTTTCTGGAAGAATTACCGAGTAATGCAGTAAGAGAACTCATCAAACTGCTGGATCCCGACGAAAGAAAAGTTACCCTGTCACTGCTGGGCTACCCCGAGAACAGTATCGGTCGGTTGATGACGCCTGATTATGTGTATGTGTATCCCTGGGATACCATCGAAGAAGTTTTCGCCACGATCCGTAAATACGGGAAAGACAGCGAGACCATCAATGTGATCTATGTTATTAATGATAAAGGTGAATTGCTGGATGATATCCGTATCCGCGACTTTATTCTGAATCCTCCTGACAAAAAAGTTTCCGAATTGATGGATGAACGCTTTATCTCCCTGCAGGCAGAGGATGACCAGGAAACGGCCAGCGATATCTTTAAAATGAATAACCGGGTGGCTTTACCCGTTGTAAGCAAGAGCAATAAATTGCTCGGTATTGTTACCATTGATGATATTCTCTGGGTTGCCACCGAAGAGTACAGCGAGGACATGCAGAAAATGGGAGGTACCGCGGCGCTGAACGAACCTTATTTGGAGATACCGCTCCTGAAACTATTCCGGAAAAGAGTGGTATGGCTGGTTATCTTATTCCTCGGAGAACTTTTGACGGCAACTGCCATGGCCTATTTCGAGGACGAGATAAAAAAAGCAGTCGTACTGGCTTTATTTGTTCCACTGATCATCTCCAGCGGAGGCAATAGCGGTTCGCAGGCATCCACCCTGATCATACAGGCGATGGCCATAGGAGAAGTGACCCTGAAAGACTGGTGGAGGGTGATGAAAAGGGAGATCAGCTCCGGTTTACTGCTGGGAACCGTATTGGGTATTATCGGGTTCTTACGAATATTTGCCTGGCATTCTTTCGCCCCTGAATTGTACGGGATCCATTGGATGGCGATCGGCATTACCGTTGGTATCACCCTTCTTGGTGTGGTATTATGGGGAACGATCGCCGGCAGTATGCTACCCATGATATTAAAAAGAATGGGGGCTGACCCGGCCGTTAGTTCTGCTCCTTTTGTGGCAACCCTGGTGGATGTTACAGGACTGATCATCTATTTCAGCGTGGCCTTCTCAATATTAAGTGGCAGCCTTCTTTAGTGGCGAAAACGTTTGAACATATCGCTTATTTTATGGATTTCAGTGATTGCAACCACACAACCGATTGCATGTTTCGAATTCAATATCTTTGCCGCACCTTCGCCCTTCCACGATGTACAATAAATGAAGTGGAAGCACGGCGGCAGGCATAATAAATTAAATAACTATGTGTGGAATTGTTGGATATACCGGGCCCAGGGAAGCTTACCCGATTATTATCAAAGGCCTTAAACGACTCGAATACCGGGGCTATGA
>JANMKG010000070.1:0-5221 GCA_031371915.1 Chitinophagaceae bacterium
CCATAGATTTTTGAATTGAAACAGAAAATTGCTACCGAAATTAGATCCCTCTCTTCCCATTTCCCTCCGCCTTGGTTCGTGTCTGAGTTTTTAAAAGCAAGCCGGGTACATGTCTCACGCATCCGGGTGACCATTTCAAAATTCTAGTCACGAACCAAGGCTGAGAGGATTGAACATTGATTGTTGATTATTGAATGTTCTTTAAAAAACACTCAGCAATCAATGTTCAGTGCTCAATGTTCAGCGAGCGTTTCACTGAAGATTCTTCATTACCTGTCCGATCATATGACCATTATGGTAGATCTGGAGTGTGTAGGTTCCTTTCATGAAGTCATCGGGGTTAAAGGACAAAAGCAAGGGTTTGGATTCTCCTTTATGATATTCGAACCGCATTTTAAGGGAATAACTTTTACGCCCCCCCTCGTAGGTATCAATAGAAGATGATTCCCAGATATCGTTTCTCAGCACTTTTCCGTCGGGTTGCGTTACCACGATATAGACCTCGGCGTTTTCGTAATCATTGACATTGTTCTGGAGGGCAAAAGAGATAACAAATTTACTGGCCTTCTTTACCTGGTTTGTTTCCACTTCCTTATCATTTTTCACTGTCACAGGTACAAATTTTATTTCCGAAGCCACAAAAACAGCGGCCAGGTTCACTTTTTCTGTCAGCACTTTGTTTTCCTTGTCTAATTGCTGCACGCTGGTCTCAAGACCTTTCACCTGGACATTTACCTTATCCAGCACATCGGTGATCTGTTTTTTCTCTTCCTCGATCGTGGAGTTTTTATTTTGCAGGTCCGTGACCAGGAACTGGAGTTCGGCTGTTTTTTTACGCGCCAGGTCAATATCTTCCCGTTTGATATTATTTTTTTTCAGGATCGTTGCGATCTCTGTTCTTAGCTTGTAGATCTCCGTCAATTTGTTTGTCAGCTCACCTTTGAGCTGACCGGCCGTAGTCCTGGTGGAATCCAGCTGCGTATCAAGATTCGTAATGGCAACGGAATAGAGCTTTTGTAAAGAGTCACTAATGGCCTGTGCTACTGCCACGGAGTCTTTGATATATACTTCGGTCCTCCGGTTACTGTACTGGGTCTTATCATACAGATGGTAAACCCAGGTCCCTGTCAAACCCACTGAAAGCATAACCAGGAGGAGGCTTTTTGTGTCTTTCATCAACCCAATCTAAGTAATTGCGGCTTCTGCCTTTTTAAAAAATCAAATTGTGGAAAACAAAGTTGTCCCAAAAACCAATTTGATTGTCATATTGATCCCGCCTCGGGCGGGACGAAATATGGACTATCAAATTGATAGCCTTCGATAAACTCAGGCTGACAAACTTTTGGGACAACCTTATTTATCAACTGCCTGGTCAACATAGGCTGAAACCCAGCCAACCTGTCCATTCTTTATCAGGTAAAATTGCTTGGTTTCAAAGGACGATGCGAATTGACGCATGATCTTCAGCAAAAGACCCGTGCCGGCCATCAACGCCTTCTGATCGAAAACCTGCTGTACTCTTTTTGTTTCTTTCATCACGGCTTCCTTTTCTTCGCTGCTGTTCACATTCTGCGCCTGCAAGACAGGAGTGATGGCTTCGTAGTTCTTGTATAATTTATCATTGAACTTTACAAGCTCATCATAGCTCACGGAGATCACGGAATTGTCCAGCAGTTCGGGATGAGTAAGGGTAGCTACTGCCCATGCGATACCACCGCTTACCGCTATATTATCGCTGACGGGATAAGCACCGCTTGAATTCACGGCGTAAATGATCTCTGAATTTTCGGCACCGGCCAGGACGCGGTACAGTTGTTTATTATAATTCACCAGGCTTTTATCATCCCCGCAGTTCTTATCCGTAGCATTCGCGGTACTCTTGGTACCCCAGTTCAGCTGGAAGAGTTTAAAATCATTCGTATTGCCATAGGGGAAAAAACCGCCCTTGGTATTACCACTGCCGATATCTATCAGGAAAGTGGTAAAGCGCCTGGTTTCCGGGACGATCCCAAGGTGGGATAAAAGGGCTTCTTTCATTACGTCGACCACTTCCACCTGCTTCCTGGGCTCATCTATTCTTACCCGGAAGGAATCGATCAGGCTGTTGACCCACGCATATTTTGTTTCTTTTTCAGCCTGCATTTTGACACCGCTGCTGATCACGGTAAAAACCCGTTTGGAAGGAATTCTATATTCTTTCGTTGCTATAGTATAGAGACTGTATAATCCGTTCAGGGTCGCCTGGAAAGAAGCTTCTGTGAAGCTGATGAAATCCGTATTCACAGATGTATCTTTCAGGATATTAAAAGCGCCGTTGCTTTGTGCGTTCTTGCCGATCTCAATCACGCTCATCTTTACACCCTTGGACCCAACTTCGATACCTGTGTAGATAGTCGAATTATTATATTTCGGTTTGAAATTGGTTTGAGCCACAGACACAAGACCAGCCAGGAGGGAGGCCAGTAATAATAAATAGGGCCGGAGGTAATGAGTAGGCATGGATAAGTAATTTACTTGTTGATAAAATTACTATAATGTGCCACAGCTTTCGGGCCTGTTTGCCCCTGGGAGGCAATATGTGTAAAAGATGTGTTTAAGGCAATAAAAAACCGCCCCCGAATCAACGGGAACGGTTTTTTTGCAGGAGTTAGCTGCTTTTAACCGAATAAACCACCTTTTTTAAGACTTCTCACACCTTCGCCGATTTTGAAGCCATTATGATAAACTTCTATCTTATAGTTACCTGTAGTAAAATCATTTTGCTGGATCGGGAACTGCACTGATTTACGTGTCCCTTGTTCATAGTTCACGGGGATCTTTGCAGTAAAGCTTTTATCACCGTCCGTCCTTGTATTCAGTACGTTTCCGTCCTGGGAGATGATCTTCCCGTCAGGAGCAGTTACGATCAGGTACATATCAGCAGGACCTGATTTCGCGATACGGTTCTCCACATCAAAGGACACGACCAGTTTATCAACTCTTTTCGCAGTCGTAGTACTTTTTTCTTTGCCATTATTCTTTAGATTGATAGGAGTCACTTGTATATTCGAAGCGCTGAAAGTAGAGGCCACATCAACTGTTTTTGCCAACTCTTCTTTTTCTGTGTTGGTAGTGGCAAGATTTGTTTCCAGGTCAGCTTTTTCTGTTTTTAATGTTGTGTTAGCTACGTTAAGCTCCTGGTTCTCGCCGGTAAGACGAGCTACATCTGCTTCCAGGCTACTGATTTTTTCATTCAGGTCGCTGATCATTGTTCTTGCTTTAGCAAGCTGGGATTGTGTTGCATTTTTGTCGTTCAGGATCTTACGGATCTCTGCTTTCTTAGCATCAATGTCTTTTTGACGGTCACTTAATTGTCCCTGCAGGTTATTATTGGAACCAGTTACGGAGTCCAGCCGTGCAAGGGCATTGTCAAATTCACGCTGAACATCTGTTTTAGCGGAATCCAGGGTAGTGATCTGCGTTTGTTGCGCTTCGATCTTTTCTCCTGCTTTGTTTTTGTCATACAATAAATAGCCCCAGGTACCAAGCAGGCCGGCAGCCAGCAAACCGATCAGGAGATTTTTATTATTGTTTCTTTTTGGGGGCTGACTCTGGGGAGTCGTTGATGCCGAAGGATAATTAGTGTTTGTCATACAAAAGGATTTGAGATTTGATGTTAAATTAATAAATGTTCTGCGGAATTAGAAACGGCCCCAAGGTCTTTCACTGGTTGCATCCTTGTTGGCTTATTCGTGTTAAAAGTTCCGTACGGCACACAATTTCCGAAAACCGTGCCAGAAAGGCTTTTTAAGGTATCCAACCGGTGGATTTTTTTAGGTGTGGGGGTGGATGAAAGCCTGTATCTTAGCGCCTTATGAGTGTGGAAAAGATAATCTCCGATTGGAAAAAGAAGAGCTTCAGCCCTATCTACTGGCTGGAGGGAGAGGAGGACTATTTCATTGATAAAGCCGTAAAATATGCAGAAAGCCAAATTTTGAGTGAAAGTGAAGCGTCATTCAATCTCAGCATTTTTTACGGTAAGGATGCTAACTGGGCTGACGTGGTTAATGCCTGCCGGCGTTACCCGATGTTTGCCGAACGACAGGTTGTGCTGCTTAAGGAAGCCCAGCAAATGAAGGAGGTAGAGAAACTGGAGACCTATATTGAGAACCCCCTTGCCTCAACGGTGTTTGTTGTTTCGTATAAAGAAAAGAAACTGGATGCGCGGAAAAAATTTGCGAAACTGGTGAAAGAAAAAGGCGTTCTTATCACGACCAAAAAAATGTATGATAAGGAACTGCCCGAATGGACACAGCAATTGCTTCATACTAAAGGATTATCCATCACCCCCAAAGGACTGGCCCTGTTGGTGGATCATATCGGTAATGACCTGGTCAGGATCGAGAATGAAATAGATAAACTGTCGGTGAATCTTGGTAAAAGGACTGCTATTACCGAAGATGATATTGAACGATATATTGGTGTTAGTAAGGATTATAATGTATTTGAACTTCAATCGGCACTCGCGGCAAAGGACCTTTCCCGGAGTATCCGGATCATCCAGTATTTCGAAGCGAATCCAAAAGCAGGCCCTATTCAATTGATCCTGCCGTCCCTCTACAGTTTTTTCAGCAAGGTATTCATGGTATTTGGCGCTGGTACCCAGGATGAAAAAACAATTGCCGCCAGTATTGGGGTGAACCCCTATTTCCTTAAAGATTATCTCCAGGCAGCCCGGCTTTATACATATCCCGGCGTGGAAAAAGCACTGCTCCTGCTCCATCATTATAACCTGAAAAGCATAGGCGTAGGAAGCACCAATACAGGAGATGCCTCTCTTTTGAAGGAAATGGTGGTGAAGATGATGACCTGAACATTCTGACCCGGGTTGACTCTTATTCAGCCAAATCCCTTTTCTTTGTGCAACTTTTGAACCTACGATCTCATCATTTTTGTCAATTATTTTAGCATGAAAAAAATCATAGCCGCTCTTTTAGTAAGCGGAACATTATTGCTGGCAGGTTGCTATGAAAGCACCCAGGAAATAACACTGAATGCAGATGGAAGTGGTACCGTCAGCAATACAAATGACCTGAGCGCATTGATAGGATTGGCTAAACAAATGGGTGGCGGGGCAGAAATAGAAAAAGCTCCCCAGCAGGTGATTGATTCTTCCGTATCCATGGAGAAAGGGGCAGACAGTATCCCAAACCTTACTCCCCAGGAAAGAGAAATGGCACGT
>JANMKG010000117.1:0-1624 GCA_031371915.1 Chitinophagaceae bacterium
ACATAGACACAATAGAAAACATAGGTGCCACATAGTTTCGTTATTAAACAGGCGCTATGGTAACACTTAAAGACGGCGACAAAGCCCCGGCATTTACCGGCAACGACCAGGACGGAAAGAAAATTTCCTTAGCTGATTACAAAGGAAAAAAACTGGTTCTGTATTTTTATTCCGAAGCCGGGTCTCCTACCTGCACGATCGAGTCCTGCAATCTCCGCGATAACTATGCCGCCCTGAAGAAAAAAGGGTTTGAAATACTCGGCGTAAGCCCGGATAGTGCCATTGTCCAAAAGAGATTTGAAACCAAATACAAACTGCCTTTTTCCCTGCTCGCTGATACAGATCATGAAGTGGTAAAAAAATATGGTGTGTGGGATATGAAGAAACTATTTGGCCGGGAATATATGGGCGTGCTGCGCACTACTTTTGTGATCGATGAAAAAGGCATAATCAGGAAGATATTTACCAAGCCGAAGAATAAAGCTCATGCGGAAGAGATCATGAAGAATGAGAAATAAGGAATGAGGAATAAGAAATAAGGAAGTTGTACAGTCTGATGAATTGAAAGGCATTACCCCGTAGGGGTAAAATGTCGGTAGAAAAATGAATTTCAAAAAGAATACGAACCCCGTAGGGGTTCAACATATAAAGAAATTGGGAATAAGCCCGCTGAACGGACGGGCAGGGAATATGAAAGTGAGGAATGCTCTTAAGAAGCATTATGCTTCGTTCTTCAAACGACCGGCTCCGGACTTCGGACCCCGGACTTTCATTGCAGACAATCAATCTTTTATTTAACTTCCGTAAAAGTTACAGGCAACCCCATCCTGTTGACCAACGATTTCCTGATAAACCAAAATAATAACAGATGAAACGGATCTTCACCCTTTCAGCCCTCCTTATTTCCTTACAGTTGCTGGCCCAGGACGAGAAAAAACCGGTACAGATCTTCAGCTCTGAAAAAGCGATCAATGCCAATACACCGGAAACGGTGGGCAAGGGAAAGATGGCTTTTAAAGTAGCACATAATTTTGGTGATATCGCCGGGTCAGGCGGAGGTATCAAACAGTTTTTCGGGCTGGATAATTCCACCGATGTCCGTATCGCTTTCGAGGTAGGATTGGGAAAACGATTTGATGTGATAGCGGGCCGCGCCAAGGGAGCTTCCCAGCAACAGCGGTTATGGGAAACGGGGTTGAAATATAAATTCATGGAACAACGCGAAAACGATCCCTCTCATCCCTTATCTGTAGCCCTTTTTGCCAATATGGTGATCTGTTCGAATAAAGCGAGTTCTTTCCCCAACCTTGATCATAGCTTCAGGAGTTTCTCTGACAGGGTAAGTAATACCTTCCAGTTGATCATTGCCAAAAAAATGGGAAATGTAAGTGTAGAGCTGGACCCTACACTGGTGACCAGGAGTTATGCGATCTCTTACGACCAGAAAAGTTTTTTTGCACTGGGTGGCGCTATCCGGGTGCCCCTGGTAAAGAACAGGCTTAACTTGCTGGTGGATTATTTCCATGTATTCCGTAAAGAAGCGATGGAAGACTCCTTCCGGGTCAATAATGATATCCGGTTCCACAACCCGCTGGGTGTTGGCTTCGAGGAAGGCGAGCGCCTC
>JANMKG010000159.1:0-6558 GCA_031371915.1 Chitinophagaceae bacterium
TAAAAAAATGAATAATATTTTAGAAACAATTGTAGCTGCCAAAAGAAAAGAGATCGAACGATTCAAACCGATGAGCCCTATCGAGCGGTTTGAGAAGGATGGTTTTTTCTGGAAAGTTAGGAACCGGTCACTGGCGCAAAGTCTTTTGTTACCGGGTAGTACGGGCATCATTGCGGAGTTCAAACGAAAAAGCCCGAGTAAGGGTTGGTTCAAGACAAAAGAACTGGAAGTAGAACCGGTGGTGACAGCGTATAATAAAAACGCTGCCGGGATATCTGTTCTTACCAATGATGAATTCTTTGGCGGCGACCTGGACGACCTGATACAAACTAAAGTGGTGACGGATATCCCTGTACTCCGTAAGGATTTTATCATCGATAAATGGCAGATCGCAGAGTCTAAAGCATTCGGTGCCGATGTGATCCTGCTTATTGCCGCGTGCCTGGCGCCGGCACAGGTAAAAGAATTTGCAGGCTATGCCGCCAGTATCGGCCTGGAGTCCATATTGGAAGTACATAACGAAGAAGAGCTAGGTCATTGCTGCGAGGAAGTGACGATGGTAGGTATAAATAACCGCAACCTGGAAACCTTTGATGTGGATATTAATACGTCGCTCCGGTTGATAAGTAAGATTCCGGCCGGGAAGCTGGCGATCGCGGAAAGCGGGATCAATAGCACAGACAGTATTGTAACTTTGAGAAAGGC
The DNA here is from genome assembly GCA_031371915.1 of Chitinophagaceae bacterium. GTDB lineage: Bacteria > Bacteroidota > Bacteroidia > Chitinophagales > Chitinophagaceae > JJ008. Next base: position 706 of record JANMKG010000159.1, read on the forward strand.
GGGGTTCAAGGGTTTTTTGATCGGGGAGAATTTTATGAAAGAAGAACAGCCCGGGAAAGCGTTTGAAGAGTTTATTGCTGAGTTAAAACAATAAGGAATTTAGCCACGAAATCACACGAAAAAACACTAATAATTTTCTTTTTTCTTCGTGTCTATTCGTGTGATTTCGTGGCCAACAAAACTATGAATATGAATATAAAAATTTGCGGCATCACGGAAATGAAACAACTCCAGCAGCTCGACGGGCTGGATATTGATTTTGCAGGGCTGATATTTTTTAAAGAATCACCAAGGTATATCGGCGATAAGCTTTCAAAGAAGGACGTTAAGAATGCTGATTTTGACCTGAAGAAAGTGGGTGTATTCGTTAACCCGGACATGATCGATGTACTGGATGCTATTGATGACTATGGTTTAGAAGTAGTGCAGCTTCATGGTGACGAAAGCATTGAAATGTGCGAGGATCTCAGTAGCGAAGTGGAAGTTATCAAGGCGTTCCGGGTGACAGACGGCGTGGATATTGACAAACTGGTAGCCCCTTATGATGCAGTTTGTGATTATTATTTGTTTGATACCGGCGGGCTGAAAGAATCATTTGGCGGAACGGGCCAGCAATTTGACTGGGATATTTTAACCCGGGCCAAGATCGAAAAGCCTTTTTTCCTGAGCGGTGGTATCGGTCCTGAAGATGCAGCAAGGGTGAAGGCTTTCAAGCACCCTGATTTCTTTGGGGTGGATGTGAACAGCCGTTTTGAGAAAAGCCCGGGGGTAAAGGATATGGGGATGGTGTTAGCGTTTAAACAGGGATTGAAATGAGAGCTAAGAGATTAAGAGAAAAAGGAGTAAAAAAGAGAAAACGGTGTAACAAAAAATAAAATGAAGACAAGTAATATGAATGGCGGACAACCTTTTCGGCAGCCTGCGGAAGGTTTGAATGGGCTACCAAACGAACAAGGCTATTACGGAGATTTCGGCGGTGCTTATATCCCGGAGATGCTGCACCGTAACGTGGAAGAGTTACGGACAAAATACCTGGAGATCATTTATTCGGCATCTTTTCAAAAGGAGTTTCAGCAATTGCTGAAAGATTATGTAGGGCGTCCCACGCCATTATATTTAGCTGAAAGATTAAGTAAGAAATATAATACCAATATCTACCTGAAGCGGGAAGATCTTTGTCATACCGGCGCTCACAAAATCAATAATACTATCGGCCAGATATTACTGGCCCAGCGGCTCGGTAAAAAAAGAATTATCGCGGAAACCGGCGCCGGTCAGCACGGAGTAGCTACTGCTACGGTTTGTGCACTGAAAGGAGTGGAATGTATTGTTTACATGGGCGAAAAAGATATGGAACGGCAGGCGCCGAATGTAGCGAGGATGAAAATGTTGGGCGCCACGGTGATACCGGCTGTCAGCGGGAGTAAAACACTAAAAGATGCCACGAATGAAGCTATCCGTGACTGGATCAATAACCCGGATGATACCCATTATATTATTGGCAGCGTAGTGGGTCCGCATCCCTATCCGGATATGGTGGCGAGGTTTCAAAGTGTGATCAGCGAAGAGATGCGGAAACAATTACTGGAAAAAACCGGCAGCGAATTACCGACACATGTCATGGCCTGCGTCGGTGGTGGCAGTAATGCGGCCGGGGCATTTTATCATTTCCTGGACGAACCATCCGTTGAATTGATCGCGGTGGAAGCGGCGGGTCATGGGATTGACAGCGGGATGAGTGCTGCGACAACACAATTGGGTAAGCCGGGTATATTACATGGTAGTAAGAGTTTATTGATGCAGACCGAAGACGGCCAGGTTGTAGAACCACACAGCATTTCCGCGGGTCTTGATTACCCCGGTATCGGCCCGCTGCATGCACATTTATTTAAAACGGGCCGCGCACATTTTTTAAGTGCAACAGATGAAGAAGCCTTGACTGCAGCCTTCGAACTCGCCAAACTGGAAGGGATCATCCCCGCGCTGGAGACAGCGCATGCGTTATCGGCTTTGAATCAGGTGAAATTTAAAAAAGAAGATGTGGTGGTTATATGCTTGAGCGGGAGAGGGGATAAGGATTTGAGTACGTATATGAAGCCCCTCTAAATCTCCCCTGAAGGGGAGACTTTAGACCCCGGATATTGTAAATTCTTTATTGGATACGAAATTGTGAGTGATGGGAAATATGTTTTATGGGGCTGGTCCGCTCATTTTTAAAAGAGCGGAAGAATTGAGAAAGAACCAGACAGCCGATGAAAAATTATTGTGGCTTCATTTAAAAAGAAATAAACTAGGAGTAAGATTTAAAAGACAGCATCCGATATGGATGTACATAGCAGATTTCTATTGTCATGAATTAAAACTGGTAATAGAAGTTGATGGTGCTGTTCATAATTTGAAGGAAGTAATGGAGAATGATATAATAAGACAAGAAGATATTATTTCATTCGGTATAAGAGTTCTGCGATTTACAAATAAAGAGATCCGGACTGATATATCCGGTGTTATCAAAAGAATAGAGACTACAATAAAAGAAATAAAGGACATTCAGATAAATGAACAAAAGTCGGATTAGCAGAGTCTTCGGAAGTCTCCCCTTCAGGGGAGATTTAGAGGGGCAAAAAAGAGGCCTCCTCAACATCTACTGCACCGCAGGCTACCCCCATTTGAATTCCACCATGGAAGTCATGAAAGCACTGCAGGAACATGGCGCCGATATCATCGAACTCGGTATGCCTTATAGCGACCCGCTGGCCGATGGCCCTGTGATACAGCAAAGCAGTGCCATCGCCATCGCCAACGGGATGACGATCGGCAGATTATTCGAACAACTGAAAGATCTTCGAAGAAGTCCCGCTTTGGGAGGTATTGGGGAAACGATACCCGTACTATTAATGGGTTATATGAACCCCGTCCTGCAATATGGCTTTGAAAAATTCTGCGCCGATGCTGCAGCTGCAGGAATTGATGGATTGATCCTTCCCGATCTCCCGGAATATGAATTTGAAACGGAGTATGGGTCCATCATTAAAAAATATGGACTCGATTTTATTTTCCTGGTAACACCCGAGACGTCTGACGAAAGAGTAAAAAAATTAGATGGGTTGAGCAGTGGATTTCTTTACGCGGTTTCTTCTTCTTCCACGACCGGCAGCAATAAAACGACTACAAATAATAACCAATATCTTCAGCGGCTAAGAGACCTGCGGCTTAAAAACCCGGTCTTAGTGGGATTTGGCATCAGCGATAAAGCCGGATTTGATGCGGCATGCCGGGTGGCTGATGGCGCGATCATCGGGAGCGCTTTTATTCGTTTCATTCAAAACAGCAGTGATATAAAACTTGATACAGCAAAGTTTATAAAATCAATTCGCGAATGAAAAAGATCATTTATTTGACTATTACACTCGCTTATGCCGTGATCGGCATATACGGGGCTACCGGTAATGCCTATATTGAAACAGGTGCCAACAATAAACTAATGCACTCCTATGGGGTATGGCTGTTTTTGGTGGCGGCAGTTACCGGGATACTAACTGCTTATTTTTTTCCGAAAGCTTTCCCGAAAGCATTTTCTATCCAGCGGAAAGCAGGTAAAATATTGATCATAGCGGTCCTGTTTGGCCTGTTCATCCCGTTAACGATCGGGGTTTTTAAATTCGTCAATTCACATGCGGGGAAGCAGGAGTTGTTTACAATAGATGGCCGTATCAGCAATAAATGGGTAAAAACAGGAGCTAAACGGACAAAGCTCTACTATTTGACATTATATGATAATGCGTCGGGCGAGTACTTCGAATTCAAGGTTAAACGAAAAGTATATGAAGAGATCGGTTTTATGGGATCATCGATCAATAAGGACTTTTACAGGGGATCCCTGGGGATCGTATACCGGTATCGTTATTAACCCTTTATGTTAAAGCAGCCACAAAATCCTTCCTCCCGTTCATTTTCCGGGGCAAGGGGTTTTGGTATCCGGTTACATTTTATAAATTTGTAGATTATTATAGTTCGCCGTCCTCTCATGAAAACGCTTTGATCAGTATGAAAAAATTATCGCTTCTCTTATTGCTTTGCCCTTTTATTGTACTTGCACAACCTTCCCCCAAACCTAAAGTACCCGCCACGGGGTTTACGATCGAAGGGAAATTAGATGGTTATCCCGACGGCACCGAGATCCATTTATATAAGAATGGAGAGAATACTGAAATGGGCACGGCCAAACTTCTCAAATCAAAATTTACATTAAAAGGTAAAGTGGCAGAACCTGTGCTTTGTTTCCTGATCATTGGTGAAGGGAAACCTGTCGAAATATATATTGAGAACAGTGCGATCTCCTTTAAAAGCAAAAAAGTACAGCCACCGGTTTACGAGATCGAAGGTTCGGCTTCGCACAAAGTCTTTGAAGGATTTATCAAAAAATTTCTCCCGCTGGCCCAGCAACTGAACAGCCTCGCCAGCAGTATCAATGGCGCGATGCCCGGCCCGGAACGGGAAGCATTGATGGTCACTTATAATAACCTGCAGCAAAATCTCCAGAACGAGATAGACAAACTGGTGGCAGAAAAACCAGGTTCGCCCGTATCGGCCTTTATCCTGAATGCCACGTACCAGTTCAATGAGGATGTGGTAGCACTGGAAAGAAGATTTAATCTTTTGGATGCGTCGGTAAGAAATATGGAGTCCGGTAAATTGCTGGAACAATTCATCGCGGAAAAAAAAATTGGGGCGGTAGGTACTCAATCCATTGATTTTACACAGCCCGATACTACGGGAGCACCTGTTTCCCTTTCCTCCTTCCGCGGTAAATATGTACTCGTGGATTTCTGGGCCAGCTGGTGCGGACCCTGCCGCCAGGAGAACCCTAACGTAGTGGAGAACTTTAATAAATTCAGGGAAAAAAATTTTACTGTACTAAGTATTTCACTGGATAAACCGGGTCAAAAAGCAAAATGGATGGAAGCGATCAAGGAAGATAACCTCGGTTGGACACATGTCAGCGATCTCCAGTTCTGGAACAATGCAGTAGCGCAGTTGTACCATATTCAAAGTATACCGCAAAATATACTTGTCGATCCCCAGGGCAAGATCATCGGGAGAAACCTGCGGGGGCCTGCGTTGCAGGCTAAATTATGCGAACTATTCGGATGTAATTAGCCTTATTAGCTTACTTAGCGTTCTTAGCGTTATTCTTTTAACCCCATCAGGCGGGATAGAGATGACCAGTTTCTCCTGTGCAAATCCTCGTAGGCTTTCCTCTTTTTTTCACTGTTACTATCGGCGAATTCCAATAAAAGTCCGGCTTCCTCCTGCAAGCTATTTAACAGGGTAGCCGCGGCCACAGCGTACTCCTTATCTGCTCGTTGAAGTACACTATCTTTTACCAGGTTGTTGAGCATGACTACGAGATTTCCCATCATATTTTTTTGGGCTGTCATCAGGTCGTGCACCATCTCTGCTGTATAAGCGTCTTTTGCATAGCCGTCTGCAATGCTGCCGATCAGTCCATATGTATTATAAAAAAGGGCCGAGGAAAAACCACCAACGACCTGCAACAGTTTTGTTTCCTTTTCTTCGCAGGTCTGGGAAAAGCTATTCACTGATGCCATTAGTAAAAAAGCAAGGAGTATTTTCTTCATGTAATTTTTTTTACAAATTACTGTGTTTTAAAATGAAAAGCCGTCCCGGAGTAAACGAGACGGCTTTGGATTTCGTTCCAGGCGACTGTTCTATCAGTTCACATCCTTTCCTTCTTTGAGTTTATCGATCATTGTTTGAACCCCACTCTTCTGGTTTTCCGGGGCCAATGGCAGGGCAAGGTTGGCATACTTTAGGGCATTTTTATAATCACCG
>JANMKG010000185.1:0-14225 GCA_031371915.1 Chitinophagaceae bacterium
TAAAGCCTCGCATATTTCATATGATCATCATAGTTCGTAGTGAATACACTCGAACCATCAAATTTGTCGCTGGCTACGAAATACAGGTAATCGGTTTTGGGTGCATCGAGCACTGCTTCAAGAGATTCTATTGAAGGGGTACAGATCGGGCCCGGTGGGATACCTGCATACATATAAGTGTTGTAAGGAGAATCAAAAGCAAGATGTACTCCCTGCACTCTTTTTAACACAAAGTTTTTAAGGGCAAATTTCACGGTGGGGTCCGCCTGAAGTTTCATACCGGTCCTTATCCGGTTGAGGTACGTGCTCGCAATATTATATTTATCTGTTTTTTTGTTGGTTTCTTCTTCCACAATGGATGCCAGCGTAGAAACCTGTACAGGACTAAGATGCAGGCTGTCTGCTTTTATTTTTCGTTCAGGGGTCCAGAATGTTTCGAAAGCAGCATAGATCTTTTGAAAGACCTTACCGGGAGAACTGTTCCAGTTCAGTTTGTAGGTATAAGGCATCAGTGCGGCCGTAACGGTATTGGTATCCAGCTCATATTTTTTCAGCGAATCCGTATTGTCGATAAAACCGATCATCTGCAGGGAATCAAACTCGAAAAGTTCCCCGGTTTTACGGGCAAAATCCTGCCGGGTCCTGAGTTTAGTGATAACAAAATTCACCTGTGACTGGTTGCCGCTTCGTAACATCCTTACCAGTTTGAAAAGGCTCATGCCTTTGGTCACTTTATAGCGACCGGGTTTGATGTTTTTATAACTAAGCAGTTTGGATGCAAGATCGAACCAGGTCCCCTTGCTGATATATTTTTTTTCGGTGAGTTCATTTTTTACATCAGCGTAAGTGGCGCCTGTCTTTATATAAAAGAATTCCCCGCCGGAGGTAGACACAGCAGGTCCAAATAATTGCCAGCCCACAAACCCGCCGACAACAAGAAGAACCAGGAAGGTTCCTCCAATAATTTTTTTCTTCATAGTCACTACTGAAATTAAATAAAAAACCCCGATCCAGCAGCAGGCGGGACCGGGGAGTATCTTATGCTAATGTTTTTATTTCGGTTTATTAGCCGGGGCAGTAGCCGGGGTTGTGTTCGGTAATGTCAAAGTGCCCGGCTGGTTGCCGGTAGGTTGTGAAGCAGCCGGAACTGGTGCTTCTGTTGCTTTGGTGGAGGTAGCGCTGCTTTTTCCGCCTGAAATAAATAATACGGAAAGAAGGCATAAAGCCCCGATAACACCCGCGAAGATCCAGGTACCTTTTTCCAGCACATCTGTTGTTTGCTTAACACCCATGAACTGGTTACTAAACCCGGCGATATTTCCTGCCAGGCCACCACCTTTAGGGTTCTGCACTAATACGATCAAACCCAATACCCCGGAGGCCAATACGATCAATATGATAAATAAAGTTGTCATGTCAATTTGTTTTCTTTAAGGCTTCAATTTTCGCTGCAAAATAAGGACTTTTAGAGGGATCAAGCAAACTTAATTTGCTGTAGATATCGATGGCTTTCTCATTATTTCCCTGCTTTTCCCATACTTCAGCCATGGTTTCAGTGAGAATCTCCCGTTCCTGGAGAGAATGCTCAGCCAGCTGTTCCACTTTTTGTTCAGCTCCTGTTTCAACTGCCTTTGTGACCTCCGCAACAGGAAGCCGCTTCATCGTTTTTAGCCAGTCTGTAAAACTTTTTAATTGCTGCCCAAATTTGTCTTTCGGTTTTTCCTCGTCCCTGAATTTTATTCCCTGTGAAGCAAAATAATCAACGGTATGGTAAGGTTCGAAGACAAGGTCGTTGTTGGCTGATCCCGCGCTTTCAATTTTTATAGGGGGGATCTGCATTACCGGCTCTTCTGTGTAGTGAGAAGACTCAACTTGCGGAAAAACCGGTCCATCGGGTTCATCTTTTGGAAAGGCCTGCTCCCTGCTTTCTTCCTTATTTTCTTTTTCCGCCGCTTGAACGTCCGGCAGGCTGATTTCTGTAACGAAGCCACTTTGTACTGGTGTTTCTTCTTTTTTTTCAGTGACCGTTACTGTTGCATTACCCGTATCGTTCAGGAGTTGTTCTACCCAAAGAGGGTTATGGAAAAACAGGAAGGTCTTTTGTAATTGCTCGTCGTAACGACCGGAGTTTTCTGTCTGTAACTTCTTGGTCAATAATAACTGGGCTGCGCCAAAATAAGGATGACGATCGGCAAATTGCTCTAGTTCCTGTAAGCTGCATTGCTCCAGCGTATCTTTTTGCAAAAGTGATTTTACCAATTGATTGATCTGCGCATTCATAATTACAAAATAATATAAACTTACCAGTTCGAAAACAGCTTATTGAATATTTCATCGGTCAGTGTCCGCACCATTTCATCCCCAAGGGCTGCTTCTGCCTGCTGGAAGGATTGATTCCCTTTGAATTCAAAACTCCGGCTCACATCAAAGTCATTTATCTTATCGTTTTTCCGGTCGTTGAGGGTGAAATGAATACTTACGGTTAAACGATTATTCGCCACCCGCTGATCCGAGATCGCGGAAGTACTGAAAGTATAATCACTGATATAACCACTGATCTCCCAGTGTGCTGAATCACTGCTGGTGGGTGATAGCCGGGTCTGGCTGACGATCTTTTGCCGCAATTTATCAGAAAGCCGCTGTGTCAGTTGCGGATTAATATACCGGGCCCTGTTCTCAAACTGGACGAGCTTCACGGTTTTTATTTCCGGGGGTATAGTACCGGCCTCCGTGAATTTGTAAATATGACAACTGCTTGCCAGAAAGACAACGCACACAGCAATGGGTACCAGCAGGAAGGCTATTTTTCGGGTCCGTTTCATTATTCCTCTATATCGTATTCTTTTAATTTCCTGTAAAGGGTTCTTTCACTGATACCCAGGTCAAGCGCAGCATCTTTTCGTTTGCTCTTGTGTTTTTTCAGTGCTTTGATGATCAGTTCTTTTTCCTTATCCACAATATTCAGGCTTTCTTCCACTTCCACATGGTCGTGGATGTCATTGTTCACACCGATAACCATTGGTGCCGGCTGTGCATTTTGTATGGACGGCTGTACCAATACCGGTTGCATCGTTTCATTACCTATCCTGCGGTAGCCGTCGGACTCTTTTAGTTCATTGATGAAAGACTGGTTCTGTGCCACCATCGTTGGGTTCTGCAAAACATCAAGGAACATTCTTTTTAATTCTGTGACATCTTTCTTCATATCGAAGAAAAGCTTGTACAATATCTCCCGTTCATTGGAGAACTCGTGTGTATTGCCGTTAACATTGGCGAGTACCGGCATCCGGTTATTGGAATATGGCTGCAGGAATTTCCCCAGCACTTTTGCGGTGATCATTTTATCCTGTGAAAGAACAGAAATCTGCTCTGCAATATTCTTCAATTCCCGCACATTGCCGGGCCAGGGATAGTTTATTAACAGTTGTTTTGCTTCCTCATCCAGTTGTACCGGGGATGTCTTGTATTTATTAGCAAAATCGGCAGCGAATTTCCTGAACAGCAGGTGGATGTCTTCTGGCCTGTCGTGCTAGGCGGGCTCACGGATGGGAACAGTACTGAGACGATAATAGAGATCTTCGCGAAACCTCCCGGCCTGTACCTGTTGAAGAAGATCTTTGTTGGTAGCCGCGATGACACGGACATCTGTTTTCTGTGTTTTTGAAGAACCTACCCTGATGAACTCGCCGGTTTCCAGAACACGTAGCAACCTCGCTTGTGTTCCTAGCGGGAGTTCGCCGATCTCATCGAGGAAAATAGTACCTCCATTCACTGTTTCAAAATATCCCTTACGTGCATCGGCAGCGCCGGTGAAAGAACCTTTCTCGTGACCAAACAATTCCGAGTCGATCGTTCCTTCCGGGATGGCACCGCAGTTCAACGCAATAAAAGGATTGTGCTTGCGGGGCGAAAGCGAATGAATGATCTGCGAGAATACTTCTTTACCCACACCACTCTCCCCGTTTATCAATACCGTAAGATCTGTTGCGGCCACTTGTGTGGCGACCTGCAATGCATAGTTAAGGGCCGGTGAGTTGCCGATAATGCCAAACCTGTTCTTTATTGCTATAATGTCCATGAATGATCTTTATTGTTCAACAATTTTTCCGAGCAATGTACCTTGTGTACAGTCCAGTGCTTTCACGATTACATAATCACCTTTCTTTAAGGAATAGTTTTCTTTAGGAAACACAACTACCTTGCCATGCGAGCTTCTGCCCATCCAGTCAGCATCGCTTTTTTTACTGTTTGCTTCTATCAGTACCTGGAAGCTGTTACCGATATCCCGCAGGTTGCTTTCCAGCGATAACCTGTTCTGCAGGTCTACTACTTCCTGTAATCTTCTCTTCTTGATCCCGAGCGGCACATCATCGGTATATCTTTTCTGGGCAAGTGTACCCGGTCTTTCCGAATAAAAGAACATATAAGAGTAGTCATATTGCGCATATTCCATGATACTAAGTGTATCCTGGTGATCTTTTTCTTCTTCGGTACAGAAACCGGTGATGATATCCGCGCTGATACCGCAACCAGGGATGATCTGCTTGATGCGGGCCACTTTCGCCATATACCACTCTCTTGTATAAGTACGGTTCATTAATTGTAATACCCTTGTTGACCCGCTTTGAACCGGGAGGTGGATATAATTACAGATATTATCATATTTCGCGATCGTGTATAACACATCATCAGTGATGTCTTTGGGATGCGAAGTGGAGAAACGCACACGGAGAAGAGGAGAGATGAGCGCGACTTTTTCAAGGAGTTTCGCGAAGGTGATGGGCTCCCCAAACCCCGAAGAAGAAGCCTCCCTGCCCTCCGCAGGAGGGTTCTGAGAGTCTTCAAAAAAGTATTTGTCATTACTGGTACCGGGGTCTGAAATCCCCCTTGCGGGGGGTGGGGGGGCCTGATAATAATAACTATCCACATTTTGTCCAAGCAAAGTGACCTCGCGGTAGCCTTTTTCAAACAGGTCTGTACATTCAGCGATGATGCTATCGGCGCTCCGGCTTCTTTCTCTTCCACGGGTAAAGGGCACCACGCAAAACGAACACATATTATTGCAGCCCCGCATGATGCTGACAAAAGCGCTTACGCCGTTGCTGTCAAGGCGAACAGGAGAGATATCTCCATACGTTTCATCCCGGCTCAGTAAAACATTTACTGCTTTCTGCCCGCCTTCCGCCTCTATGACCAATGCAGGAAGGGAACGATACGCATCGGGTCCGACCACGAGATCAACAAGTTTTTCTTCTTCCAGGAGCTTTCCTTTCAACCGTTCTGCCATACATCCCAGCACCCCGACCAGCAGTCCCTTTTTTTCTTTCTTTAATTTTTTGAATTCCGTCAGGCGTTTGCGGATTGTTTGTTCCGCTTTTTCCCGGATAGAACAGGTATTGATAAGGACCAGGTCAGCCTCTTCCAGGTTACGGGTAGCGCCAAAACCTTCCTGGTTTAAAATGGATGCCACGATCTCGCTGTCCGCGAAGTTCATGGCGCAACCATAACTCTCTATATAAAACCTTTTTTTATAGTTACCAGGATCCTTGGAAAATGGAGAATAGGTTTCTCCTTGTCTTGCTTCATCGTGTTCATCCCGATCTTTTCGGGACACTTTATCTGACACATAGTCAAGCATTGAAATAGAATTTGAACCTGCCAAAAGGTAGGCAGTCTGCAAATATACATGAATGAGCCAGAATTGCGACAGGATGTCAGCAGCGTTTTGACCAATGCAAACGATAGACTAACCCGCTCACCCAGTTATGTGCCAACCAGTTAGCAAGTCATGAAGTATATTTGCCGTCTAATTTCCTGATTTGAAAAGACTAATCCTTTTTATTGCATTTTTCGGCTTGTTCTGCAGCGCCTGGACGCAGGCTAAGGACCCCGGTCTCCTTACCGGGAACATAATGGATGACAAGAAAAAGGCCCTCGAAGGTGCTTCCGTTGAGATCATTTCTTTTAAAGACAGTTTGCAGAAAAAAAGTACACTAACCAACAAAACCGGTGACTTTAGTTTCAGTAATATTTCGTTCGGTTTTTACAGGCTTCGTATCAGCTATGTGGGTATGCAAACGCTCACCATCGACAGTATTAATTTCAGGACAGAGCGCTATGATTTCAACCTGACAGATATTACGCTTAAGGCAACCAGCGTGGAGAACTTAGGAGAGGTGATCATCTACGCGGAAAAACCATTGATACAGTCCAAGGACGGGAATATTACTTTCAATGCCGGTGAATCCGCCCTGGCTGCCGGGAGTAATGCAAGCGATCTGCTGAATAGTGTTCCGCTGGTCGCGAAAGATCCAACCGGGAAAATAACGGTACGCGGTAAGGAACCTAAAATTTTAATTGATGACAAACCCGTCGAACTGAACCTTCAACAGCTCCAGGACCTGCTGGAATCGTTACCCGGTAGTTCGATCGAAAAGATCGAAGTGATGACGAATCCGCCGCCACAGTACGCGAATGAGCAGGGAGGGGTGATCAATATTGTTACCAAAAAAGGAAAAGTGGGAAGAACGGGTCGTCTTAATATATCGGGCGGCACCAGGGGTGAGATAAGCATGAATGGTAATTTCACTTACAGAAAACAGGGATTTGCCGTTAGTATCAATGCAGGCGTCGGTTATAACCGTTTACTGGGCGACGGTTATTCATCGAGGAATAATATTTACGCGGACTCCTCCAATTTTTTTACTACCAGGAATAATTACCATAACAAGAACTGGCGGCCCAATTTCCGGGTGAACATGGATTATGATATCAACAAGACGCAATCCCTCAATTTTGTTCTGCAATATAACCAGAACAATTCCCATAACAGGAGCGAAACCGAGTACACCAATATCAATCGCTTTGGGGATATCTATCGCCTAAGCGAACGGACGGTCTTCAGCCGGGGAGATAACTACAGCCCCAACGTTAATTTCTCCTATACCAAAAAAGGAAAGATCCCGGGTGAAACGTTCAAGATCATTACCGGGGCTAATTTTTCCATCAATAGGTCGGACAGGGATTTTTACCAGCAATTTTTCAACCCTGATCATACACCCAATGGTACTGATTCTACCCAGGAACAACTATCCGACAATAATAATAATGGATATAATGCGCGGGTAGATTATAACCGGCCGCTAAATAATAAGAAGACATTCTTCTCGGTTGGTACCTTTTATAACCGGAGCAATAACCATATTACTGTTGATGCCAATTACCTGAAGAAACCGGATATGATCTTTGTAAAATCGGACCTGTTGAGTAATGAGTTCAGGTTTCACCAAACGATCACCAACCTGCGGGGTTCTGTCCGGCAGATCATCAAAGAAAATTTCAGTGTTACGGCGGGGAGTTCGGTAGAGCAAACCGCTATCAGGTTTGAACTGTACAAGGACAACCGGGATGTGAGAAATAAATACTGGACATGGTTGCCCTTTGCCAATCTTAACCGCAACTGGAAGGATAAATATAACCTTACCCTTGCGTATCGCCGGAGTATCCGCCGCCCGGGCATCAACGAACTAAATCCCGCGATCGATTTTGGTGATCCATACAATGTACGTTTTGGTAACGAAAACCTGGAAGCTTCTACCGCCCACAACTTTGACCTGGTACTGGGGAAAACAAAGAAGTTGTTCTTTATCAACCTGGGCCTGGGTTATAATATCGTGCAGAATATCTTCAGCCAGGTGAGAACACTGATCCCCGGTGAAAAAACACAGATCACGTGGGAAAATATCAGCGGCCGTAAAGAATATGAAATGAGCACCTGGGGCGGATTGACAGTGACCAAGAAACTCAAAGTAAACCTGAGTGCCAGTTATACTTTTAATGAGTACAGCGCTTTTGATAAGATGGTGAACCGCTACCGTAATGGTGGATCCTTCACCTCTAATATCAATTCCACCTTCAGCCCGAAGGAGATCCAGAATTTCACCGGTAGTTTTACCTTCAACCGGTTTGCCAACCCGCAGGGTTATGCCCGCTGGAGCTGGAGTATGAATGTGGGTATTCAGCGAAAATTCCTGGATAAAAAATTAACGGTCACGGCTAATATCATCGACCCTTTTGTTCAGCAAAGCCGCAACTATACTTATGGCACCAATTTTAACCTGCAAAGTTTCAGTACTGCGCAAACGCGGAATTTCAGGCTGAGCGTGGGGTATAATTTTACGAAGGTGGCGAAGAAGCTGGTTCCAAAACCTAAAGCCTCATAATTTTTACCACAGATAGCACAGATTATATTTCACAGATAACACAGATGGTTATTCTATAAGATCAGTCTTTTGATACCTTTTTTCAGATCGGCTACATTGAAATTAATCAGTAAGCCTACTTTGCACTTTGTTAATTTTAGATAGGTTAATACTTGTGCCGTGTGCACATCGGTTAAAGATTCTACAGCCTTAATTTCCAACACCACCGATTTTTCAATTAAAACATCAAGGCGATAGCCGATATCCAGTTTTATTTCTTTATAAATAAGTGGCAATGCTTTTTCTTTCTCCGCAAATAGTCCGCATTGCTGAAATTCATAAAAAGCACATGCCTTATAGGATGATTCTAATAAACCAGGACCGAGTGCAGTATGAATATTGAAACACACTCCAATAATCTTTCTGGTAATTTCATTTATGTTTTCCAATCCGTGCAATCTGTGAAAAATAAAATCTGTGTAATCTGTGGTTAATATTTGGATCAAGGTAAGAACCCCCGCATTTATTTCAAGGGGGAAAACAACAGGGGAAAATGGGAAAAACACAATTAAAAGAGCGGAAGACGAGACTCGAACTCGCTACCTACAGCTTGGGATCCCGCAAATTGCGGGACTACCAGGTGAGCTACTTGCGCTTTTCAATTCCTAATTTACGAAAGCGTACTGGAAAATGAAATTTTCCGGCTTAGCCAGCTGTCTTTGATGGGTATGATCCATTGCGCTTCTAATTCTGTCTTTGTCTGCACCAGGTTATTGAAATATAACGTGTCGGGGTTGATAAAACCGTTTTCAGCGCCGTACTGTAACTGGGAGAGGGGAAGTAGTTGAACTTTATCTTTTACCACAAACCCCAGGGTAGTCCTGTCAAACATATTTACATTAAACCGCTGGTCGATATCTTTTACCAGCCTTACCGAACTATCCGTACTACAGCCACTGACGCCCGTGGCCGTTTCATCCGCGAGTAAGACAATGAATTGTCCAAAGAAAAGATGAGCCTCGCCTTTTACCGGGGTACCATGACTCTTCCATTGGGCGGTGAACTCTTTCAGCATTTCTTCAATCTCCAGCGCTTCATCCAGGGTGAATAAACGATTGCACTGGTAGACCCAAACCCTTGAGTCGGGATGAAAATTGTTATTGAGCAGGTGTTTGTATTCCAGGTTCATCGGGCAAAGTTAAGCCAAACTGGCTGCAACCAGTTCTGCTATATCCATCACTTTGACACTGTCTTCTTTTTCCTCCAGCTTTACCCCATCGGTCAGCATGGTATTGCAAAAAGGGCAGGCTGCCGCAATCACAGCAGCACCGGTACCGATCGCTTCATGACTACGTTCAATATTGATACGGGTGATCCCTTTTTCTTCTTCCTTGAACATCTGGGCGCCACCGGCACCGCAACAAAGACCATTGCTCCGGCAGCGTTTCATTTCCACCAGTTCGGCATCAAGGGCTTCGAGCACTTTTCTCGGCGCTTCATAGATATTATTGGAACGCCCGAGATAACAGCTGTCGTGGTAGGTAATTTTTTTTCCTTTGAAAGAACCTTCTTCTTTCATTTTGACCCGGCCTTCCTCGATCAGGCCCTGCAGGAAAACACTGTGATGGATCACTTCATAATGGCCACCCAATTCAGCGTATTCATTTTTTATGATATTAAAACAATGCGGGCAGGCCGTAACGATCTTTTTGATACCATAATTATTGAGCACCTGGATATTCTGGTAGGCCATCATCTGGAACATGAATTCATTGCCGGCACGGCGAACGGGATCTCCCGTACACATTTCTTCTTTACCAAGGATCGCATAATTGATCCCTACTTTATCGAGGATGGTCGCAAAAGCTTTGGTGATCTTTTGTGCCCGCTGGTCAAAACTGCCGGCACAACCCACCCAAAACAAAATATCAGGACTTTTACCGGCGGCAGCCAGTTCGGCTACGGTTGGAACATGCATAATAATAATAATAGTTACAATTCAGTAACAATATTACAGAAATTTATGCGGCTGGGCTATAGGAGAACCACAGATAACACAGATTAAAGCATTTACAGATTTCACAGTGTTAGCTGTGCTGAAATCTGTGTAATCTGTGGTAAAAATCGACCTGTTTCGCTACCACATATTAACCCCAGCCATAAGCCCAGCTGCTGAGAAGTACAATTACGAGTATCAAAGCGAGTAAGATGAGACCGAGAGTGACCCAACCCATTATCACACCAGCTTTGGCTTTGGAGTCCCTGGGATTTGCTTTCCGCGCCTGGTTACCAAATATAATCGCGAGAATAGCGCAGGGAATGGAAGCGATAAAAAGATAAGGAACGAACAGGCAGGCCAGGGCAACGATCCCCAGTATCATTGCAGTATTTCCCTTGCTGTCTTTTACATCTCCCTTTGGTAAACCGGCAAGGCCTTTTTTTATTTTCCACTGCAAAACTTTGACAGCAATTTTTTCTTTGAGCTTCAGTTTACGACCTGTCAGTTGCTGAATTTCTTTTATGGAAAGCGAAGAAATATAAGCGAGGGGATCAACAGGTTTTGCAAGGGAAGTCATCGTGTAAGGAGATGCTGGGATACTGGCACTTTCAGCCCCCAAGCAAAAAAAACCAAGTACAATAACGAGTATCAATTTTCTCATAATGACAGTTTTAGCGAAAAATAGTGAAACAAAAAAATTGCTATCTTATCAGGAAACTTATTTTTGTTTATCTGCTGCATAAAGATGAAGAAATTTTTCCAGAAACTCACGAATTGGGAATTATGGAACTTTTACGTTCTCTATTTCCCGATCGGTCCTGTCTGGCTCTGGTACTGTCTCCGAAGCTGGTCATTCTGGTATTTCAGCTCTTCCAATCCAACCCTGACCTTTGGAGGGTTTGAAGGCGAGGGGAAGAAGGAAATGTATGACCAGTTACCAACTTATACTTATCCCCGCACTATCTATATCCTCCATGACTGGTCTTTTGAAGAAGTAAAGAAAAAGGTCAGTGAAGCCGGGTTTGCTTTTCCTTTTATTGTTAAACCAGATGTAGGAATGAAGGGAATTCTTTTTCGTAAGATTGATAACGAAGAACAATTCTCCAAATACCACGAAAGGATACCTGTGGAATATATCGTACAGGCCCTTGTGATGTTGCCGGTAGAGGTGAGTGTTTTTTATTATCGCTTTCCCTGGGAACAAAAAGGTGTAGTGAGCGGTTTTATTGATAAGGAACTGCTCCAGGTAAAAGGAGATGGACTCTCTACGTTAAAAGAACTGGTGCAGGCTCATCCACGGGCAAGGTTTAGGATGGAAGAGATGGAGCAACGTCATGGTCACCGTTTCAACCGCGTCATCGCGGCCGGGGAGGTCTTTTATTTGTCTTATGCCGGTAACCATAACCGCGGGGCTCATTTTACTAATTTGCACAAAGAGATCGATGCAGACCTCCACAAGGTCTTTGATGAATTAAGTCACTACACGGATAAATTCTATTATGGCCGTTATGATATTAAGACAACCTCGATTGAAGACCTGAAACAGGGAAAGAATTTCCAGATACTTGAATTCAATGGCTGTGGAGCCGAACCCAATCATATTTATGATTGCGGGATGAATCTCTGGCAAGCCTATGGTGTCATTCTTCACCACTGGAAGGTGCTGTATAAGATCAGCCGCTACAATCATAAGAACGGTACCCCGTACTGGTCCTTTAAAAAGGGATGGAAATACCTCGGTGATGCAAAACGGCATTTTAAGATGCTGGAAAAGTATGATTGACCCTTTACCACAGATTACACAGATTAATTTTTCACAGATTATACCGCGTTACCTGGACCTCAATCCGTGTAATCTGTGGTAAAATTTCTGAGATAACACAGGAATCAAAAATCTTGAAATAGCCTGTTCTTTCATTAATTTGGGGTCATAATTTTTTTTATGTCGGCTGACGAAAAACTCCTGATGCTCCGCAACTATGATCTCTGGTGTCACCTCGATGACCGGGAATACGAAGAACTCAATGTCGCTCACCAGTTCATTGAAGCTAAAAAAGGTGATTATATCTATTTCGATTCACATCATCTCAATAAACTCTACTTTGTAAAGAACGGTTATATCAAGATCGGCTACGTAGACGAAGAAGGAAACGAGATCATCAAAGAGATCATCAGGGAAGGAGAGATATTTGGCCAATTCGCCCTGGAGAAAACGAACCTCAATGGTGAGTTTGCCCGGGCTTATAAAGGCAATGTCAGCCTCTGTGCTTTTACCATTGATGATTTTGAGAAATTACTTACCAAGAAACCCGGGCTGGCGATCAAGTACAGTAAACAGGTAGGGGAAAAATTAAGAAGAGCAGAATTCCGGCTGGTCAGCATGCTTAATAAAGACGTCCGTTCCCGCTTACTGGCATTCTTTTATCACCTGGCATTGATGGATGGTTATGATGGAACAACGACAGACTATATGATCCAGAATTTCCTTACACATGATGATATCGCCAAGCTGATCGGGAGCGCCCGGCAGACGGTTACTACGTTTATCAGCCAACTGGAAACAGAAGGACTGGTAAAAATATCGAGGAAAAAAATCCACATCCCTGATATGAAAAAGCTACAGCAGTTAGTGGTGGTCACTTGATTATTAGTCTTATTTTCGTTTCATGCATCCCCTGCTGAAAATTTTCTTTACCGGTCTGATGGTCAGTTTCCTGGGTTCATTACCTCTTGGTACACTGAACATCGCGGCGATGCAGATCTCCGTCTCGGATGGTGTTACCGCGGCCATGTTTTTTTCATTGGGTTCCCTGTTGGTAGAGATCATCTACGTCCGCATTTCCCTGGTCGCGATCCACTGGATACGCAAACAGGAAAAGATATTAAAGGCATTGGAATGGGTCACCCTGGTCATTGTGCTGGCATTGGCCATCTCCAGTTTTTATGCGGCCATGCATCCCGGTGTGAAAAAGAATATCGTATTAAGCAGTTCACTGCCGACATTCCTGCTGGGTGTGATCATGTGCGCGGTCAACCCCGTGCAGATCCCATTCTGGTTTGGCTGGAGCACCGTTTTATTCACCAAGAAAGTGTTACTGCCCCGGAATGATCATTACAATTCCTATATCATCGGCATCGGGATCGGCACTTTTGCAGGGAACTGTATCTTTATCTTCGGTGGTTTGCTGATCGCCAATAAGATCAGTAATAACCAGCATATACTCAACTGGGTGATCGGCGGGATCTTCACGCTGACGGCACTGATACAACTATGGAAAATATTAAAACATAAAGATGCGGTCCACCAGTTGGAGCATCCTGAAGAGATGACCGGTAAGATCGAAGGCCAAATGGACAAGATAGAGGAGGGCCTCGACAAGATCACACCAGGTGAGAAAGAAGAAAAAGATCAGCACCATTAAAATCAATCATATGGCCATCAAAGACGCTTTTATCGCGGAGATCAAACGCGAAGCCGCATTGACCAAAAAAAATTATAGTGAATAGTGAATAGTGAGTGGTGGGTTAGAAGACTATAGTAGCTTTCTAATTTCTTATTTATTATTGCGAGGCAGTGCCGAAGCAACTTATTCCTTATTTTCAGCCAACTCCTCAGCCCATTTATCTCTTTCACCAGGGCTGAATTTCCAGGGGGCAAAATTATTCTCTACATTGCTGAACATGGCCGCCCATTCCTGGGGAGAATTGCTTTCTTCCATGACGAGGTAGCGACGTAGTTCTAAAATGATATCCAGCGGGCTGATACTGACGGGGCATTCCTGTACACAGGCATTACAGGTAGTGCAGGCACGGAGTTCTTCAACCGAAATATAATCATGTAAGAGGCTTTTGCCATCTTCCTTATACTCTTTGTTCTTATTGATGTTCTTCCCCACTTCTTCCACACGGTCACGGGTATCCATCATTATCTTTCTTGGCGAAAGAAGTTTGCCTGTTTGAGTAGCAGGACATGCAGCAGAGCATCTTCCGCATTCGGTGCAACTATACGCATCCATCAGGTTCTT
>JANMKG010000207.1:0-4686 GCA_031371915.1 Chitinophagaceae bacterium
GATGAATAGCACTGCTGTCATTCCACGGGGAAGGTTCCCCGATGCTTTGGGTCTGCACAAGCTGGGCCTTACGACAGGATACTACGACGAAAGCCCCCAGGAGTATAAATGAGATTTTTTTCATATTGGCTGTATTAATAGTAACGGTCAGTTTTTCTTTTTGTGCAATGGCTGGCTCAAACCTATCATAAAACTATTATAAGGCAGCAGGGGCACATATGATTTTACAAATGGCATTTGCACGCGTTGCTGGTAGGTTACAAAGATCCTTATTGGTCTTGTAGCATTGGGTTCGGGTGTGCAGGCAAAGCCAACCGCGTACGCAACGATCGCCTGCATCCTCCCGATACCTTTATTATTTACATAATCACCAGCACTGTTTAATTTAAATTTTGCGGTTGCCGGGATCGAATGCATGTACCCGGCGCCGAGAGAAGTTTCAGCGGCGAACCGTTTATTGATACTGTAACGGTAGCCGAGGTTGCCGTACAAGGGTATTCCATGCTGTACAAACCGGTGATAGAAATAGGCAAGTTTTACTTCTGCTGTCCATTCATGTTTCTTTTTCGCAGCAAATATTTTACCATAGCCTACCTCGATGCCGGGGTGGAATGTTTCCGCAAAAAGACCCGTGAATTTCCCGAATGGCATGGCATTTTGGGTAGTGAAGACAGCCAGGCTGGTGTATTTTTTCTTTTGCGCTGATGCGGCCATGCTCACCAGGAGGGCTGCGATGATCCAAATATGTTTCATAGCTCTTTTTTAGATGAGAATTATTTATATAAACCTGTCTCAAGCTTGCCCAGGTTTTTATATATGTCTTTCCTCACAGCTTTCTTTTCATTGTAGGATCTTTTTGTCAGCAGCACATTGCCAAATTTATCCAGTGCCACAGGATTTACAATGTGGAAAGATTTATTTGCATCATCGTATTCATTCCATTTACTTATGTTTTCCCAGGCGGGCTGGTAACAGATATCGCGGAAGAGTTTACGGGCGGGTGCCCCGGCAACTGCTTGTCTTTTAAGGAACAACCCGGGTTTTGTCATTACCCAGCTTTCGCATCCATATACTTTAGATCCGGGTAAGAGCTTCCCGATCGCCATCATCAGGGAATCACCATTCATCCGGGTGGTATCCTTATAATCAATGGACGCCCGGTGATAGGTGGCACCACCGTAACAGGAACCTATCACCACTTTTGTATTATTATCCGCAAAGGGAGCAAGTTGCTCAAGCGGGGACCTGGTCAACGGGTCCTTTAATGTCTTATAACTATATTCATCATGCCCGATAAAGAACAGGGAATAACCTTTTTTATACATCCCGTGTGAATCAAACCAGATCGTACCGATACGGGCATTGTGTTTCTGGAGATGATGCAATACCCGGCCTGACATTTTTTCCCCGCTGCGGGCAACTACGGCCATGAACTTTTGTTTTTTAAAAAGCCCTTTTAACTTGGTGCGTAGTACATTGAATCGGGTAGCCGGGTCGATCTTCCCTTTTTTTCTTTTTGTTACCACGAAAAAATTAAGCTGCTTTTTTGGGGACATTGTCTTTTCGTTGGTTTCCGGTAAGTCAGCCAGCAGCGAATTTTGCTGGGCATCGATCTTACAATTCGTCACCAGGATGAGTACAAAAGCAAGAAGGTAGTTTAAGTGTTTCATGATCGATGGTTTTGTTTACGGGACAAACATATCCTGCCCGTTAAGCGAAACATAATGGGAAAAAGCCTTAACAGTTTTTTAAAAAGCGGATACCCGGTTTGTAGTATACGATGCTCTTAGGCAGAATGAGTTTTAACTTGGAAAAGGAGGTGAATGAAAGAGAATAGGCAGAAATCCGTAAAGATGAATTGGATTTTACGGAATTTCCGTAATTTTCTTTGAGATATGCAAACCCCCGAACTGCAACAACAGTTATTTAACCACCTGAAAGAGAAGTTGCCTCCCCATCTCTCTTTGGTGGATGAACTGGAAGACCTGCTTGGTCTAAGTGCCGATAGTGTTTACCGGCGCATCAGGGGTGAAAAGCCCATCACGATGACAGAGTTGAAAACCATCTGTGAACATTATCATCTCTCGCTTGACCAGCTGCTCCAGTTAAAAACCGATACCGTTGTATTCCGGGCACCCGACCTGGATAAAACGAATTTTCCCTTTGCAGATGTATTGCAATCGATGCTGCAACAATTACAATACATGAATTCCTTTAAAGAGAAGCAGATGCTTTATCTCTGTAAGGATATGCCGATCTGGGAGTTTTACCTGTTTCCAGCCCTGGCCGCCTTTAAGACTTTTGTCTGGGCCAAGTCCATTCATAATGACCCGGCCTATGCGGGTAAACTATTTTCGCTGGAAGAATTCATGTTCAGCGATTGTTTTACGATCGGCCAGCAGATCATAAAACAATACAACCTGATACCCAGTGTGGAACTCTGGAACGAAGAAAGTATCAACAGCACGCTGAACCAAATTAAGTTCTATAAAGATTCCGGGGGGTTTAAATATGCCGCGGATGTTACCGCTATCGTGGATGCCTTCCAGCAAACACTTGATCATTTACGTTTGCAGTCAGAACGGGGAGTGAAGTTCATGCCCGGGGACCCGGAAATCGTACACAGGGCTTCCGTGCAATTCTATGTCAATGAAGTTGTATTGGGAAGTAACACCATATTAGCCCAACTTGATCAAGCAAGACTTTCCTTTATTCCTTACAATGTTTTTAGTTATATGGTGACCACCGATCGCAGGTTCAACGAAAGCGTGTTCAATGGTTTTCATACACTCAGGAGCCGCTCCACGCTGATCAGCGGCACCGGTGAAAAAGAAAGGAACCGGTTCTTTACTTTCCTCCAGGATAAAGTGAATGTGCTCCGTAAATAGGATCATTCCGGGCAAAGTCTCGGTTCGATATAAACCACAGCGACCACGGCGAAACACAGGGTAACTCAGTATATAAACTCATCATGCTGCGACTCTTTGTGGTCGCCGTGGTTTTTATTTATTTCAAACTAAATCACTATCACATTCCGTTGCATTAGCGATGAAGGTCTACGCGTCGTAACTTTGTCACTTATGAGTACCGGCCATATCAAACTAATCGAATGCCCCCGCGATGCCATGCAGGGATGGAAGCCGATGATCCCAACGGAAAAGAAAGTGGAGTATATCAACTCCCTGCTGAAAGTGGGATTTGATACGATCGACTTCGGCAGTTTTGTTTCCCCCAAAGCCATCCCGCAAATGGCGGATACAGCACTGGTATTAAAGAATCTCAGTACTGCAGACAGTCGTTCCAAATTGCTGGCCATTGTCGCTAACGAAAGAGGTGCGGCGGAGGCCAGTCTTTACGAGGAGATCCACTATCTTGGTTTTCCTTTTTCTGTTTCTGAAACCTTCCAGCAAAGAAATACGCATTCCACGATCGCGGAATCACTTGATAGGGTAGAAGTGATACAAAATCTTTGTATCAAGACAGGAAAGAAATTAGTGATCTATATTTCCATGGGCTTTGGAAATCCCTACGGGGATCGTTATTCCGAAGAAATTGTTTTCGAATGGGTGAACAGGATGGTAGCGATGGATATTGGCATCATCTCGCTTGCTGATACAGTTGGGATCGCAACAGCAGAACAGGTTTATGATATGACGAAATACCTGGTGGATACCCTCCCCGGAACGGAGATCGGCGTTCACCTGCATTCCACTGCACAGAACTGGAAAGAAAAACTGGAAGCTGCTGTAAAAGCAGGCTGTAAAAGATTTGACGGTGCATTAAAAGGTATCGGCGGTTGCCCCATGGCTGATGATGAACTGGTGGGCAATATGAACACAGAACTCATGATTCCTTACTTTGAAGAGCAACAATTATTGACCGGTCTTGACAAAAACGCGTTGGCCGAAAGCCTGCAGCTCGCAGGAGAAATCTTTATATAATACGGAACATGGACATGATGCTGAATATAGCGCTGGAGAAGCCGGTAAAACCTGTTCGTTACGGCGATAAGCTATTACTCGTTGGTTCCTGTTTTACCGAACATATCGGCAACGCGCTGGCAGACCTGAAATTTTCGGTGCTGCAAAATCCCAACGGGATATTATTTGATCCTGCCAGTGTTTGCAAAAGCCTGCTATCTTATATTCATCCAAAACAATACACGGAAGCTGATCTCTTCCAGCTCAACGAGGTCTGGCATAGCTGGCAACATCATTCGAGGTTTTCAAATATACAGCGCCCGGCAGCGCTGACATTCATCAATGAATCACAACAAGCAGCTCATCAATTTTTAAAGGAAGCGGATCATTTAATTATTACACTTGGATCTTCTTTTTCGTATCGCCTGACGAACCTGGCAGCATCTTCAAAAACCACTTCTGGGGAAGGCGTGGCTAATTGTCACCGGGCGCCGGCCCAGTGGTTTGATAAACATTTGCTGGAAATAAGTGAAACAAGCGCAATGCTGCAGGATTGTTTACAACAGTTGCTGGCGTTCAATCCGGGTCTGCAGGTTATTTTCACAGTAAGCCCGGTGCGGCATATCCGGGACGGGGTGGTAGAGAATAACCGCAGCAAAGCCCGGCTTATTGAAGCGGTTCACCATATCGTCAGCCGGTTTGAGCACGCTTATTATTTCCCTGCTTACGAACTGGTGATCGATGTGTTGAGGGATTACCGGTTCTA
>JANMKG010000226.1:0-5764 GCA_031371915.1 Chitinophagaceae bacterium
CAGGGCGCTGGAGCCGGTGAAAGGGGTGGAAGAGATGCTATGGAGGACAGGGAAGAAGCAATTAGATCATACGCTTACCAGGGGTCCGGGTAATTTGTCAAAAGCAATGGGTCTGTTCACTTCCCATAGCGGTTATTCATTAAAAGGAAAGGAAATATTCATAGCATCGGATGGATTTGTAATTGATAAGAGAACAATAGCCGCTTCGCCCCGTATCGGTGTTGATTATGCGGGAGAAGATGCTTTATTGCCCTACCGTTTTTATATAAGGGGAAATCCTTTTGTTAGTGGTAAACCAAATAAGTAAAAGAATTAAACCTCAAATGCCTTTTGCATTTTTTCCCTGTCAAATTCCTTTTCGTTATTGGCGATCCAGATCGTGGCTACCCCGTTACCTATAAAGTTAGTAATGGCCCTTGCCTCTGACATAAACCTGTCGACGCCTACTAACAAGGTCAATCCTTCAATAGGAATTACTTTTATCGTGCTAAGTGTAGAAGCCAGTACAATAAAGCCGCTGCCTGTTACTCCTGCCGCGCCTTTCGAGGTTAACATTAATATCGCGATTATTGAACCTATTTGTGCCCAGCTTAGATCCACATGGAAAACCTGGGCAAGGAATATCATACACATGGAAAGATAGATCGTGGTTCCATCAAGATTGAATGAATAGCCTGCGGGAACTACCAATCCTACTACCGGTTTAGAACAACCCATTCTTTCCAGCTTTTCCATCAGCAAAGGCAAAGCAGGTTCTGAAGAAGAAGTACCGAGCACTATCAGCAATTCTGCACGGATATATTTTAAAAATTTCAGGAGACTTATTTTATACATCCGCAGGATAAGATATAACACACCAAAAATAAAAACGGCCATTGTTGTATAAACTGTTCCCATCAGCATGGCCAATGGGCGCAGTGCTTCAATGCCATATTTGCTGATCGTATACGCCATGCCCCCGAAAGCCCCGATGGGAGCAAGCCACATGACCCGGTGTAATCCCAGGAATATATACTTCGATATTTTTTTTAAAAAAGAAATAACCCCTTCTTTACGCTTGTAATAATTAAGTGCAACACCAGTGATGATGGCAACGATCAGTACCAGTAAGGTGGAATTGTGTATTAAAAATTGCCAGAAGGAAAATGATTTACTGCCCTGGACATATTTTGAAATATCTGCGCCTTTAACGGCGGTAGTATCTACACCACTCCCGGGATGAATGATAAGAGCAATAACAACACCGACCAGCAGGGCGAACGTAGTGACCACTTCAAAATAGAGTAAAGCTTTACCACCTACGCGGCCTACCTTTTTAAGATTACCCATGCTTACAATGCCAAGGGTAATGGTAACAAAGATGATAGGATTTATGAATTGCCTGACAACATCAATAAAGCAATCACCAAGGAACTCGCTCAGGCTGGTGCCGAATTTTATTTCCTGCCCCATAAAAGAAGTCTTAAATGGTTTTTGTAAAACAGGATATTTGGCGAATTCCGGAATAAAATGTCCAACCAGGACTCCTGCTGTAATAGCGATCAGCACCCAGAAAGTAAGATTGGTAAAAAGTTTCCGCATTACCTGGTGGTGGATGAATAGCTAAAATAAGGTAATTGGGCAGGAATAAACTGTCTTAGAATCTCCAGCCGGCGCTGATCCCGAATAAGGCATTAAAGCCTTCTCCATAGTTAACTTTATCCCCTTCACTTTTCAGCTTAACCAGCGGACCTCCTGCCGCCCAGGGTGTAATAAAGAAGAGATCATTGATGAGGAAAGTATAACCCGCTTCCAGCGAAGGTTGAAAGATGGTGAGTTTCGTATCGCTTTCTGTAAGGGGAGCACTCCAGTGAATAGTCATCATACGAAGTTCTGCCCTGGCGCCTATAAAAAACCGACGGGGCATAACACCAACATAATACCTATAACCTACTAATCCGCCCCAGCCGCTTCCATCTTCACTGTTGTGCAGTGCCGTGCTTACACGGGCCGCGTCATGATACCCTGCACGTATGACGAACGAGTGGTGAACCCTGGCATTAAAGGCCAACTGGAGATTATAGGCAGCGCCATCCCCGTCAATTTGGAATTCGGCGCCCACATCAACGGTTTTATAACCCATTTCCTGTGAGCGGGCAGCCAACGACAATAAAATAATGGTAAGAGAAAGCAGTATTGGTTTTTTCATCAGGTGGAATTTGCACAAAGATATTTTAAAACACCAAAAAACAAAGAGAACTGCCGGTAACGATATGGCTGTCAAATTATTTTATAATAAGAAAATTTATCAGAACCGGGGACAGTTCAGCTTCTTGGCATTGGGATCCGATGGCTTTTTGATATAGATCATAGATATTTCCATTCCGCCTCTTGTATTGGAAGCTGGTTTCAGGCTGGAAGTATTGGCGTCATAAGTAGCGCCGATATGAATACCGGAAAATTCCAGCCCAATATAGGGGATAGCGGCATCATTGAAACGATACCAGGCACCTATATAAACATTCACCGGGTTTTCCTCGTTGCTGTTGACATTATAAGAAAAAGCACCACCGGCTACCGTATTATGTGCCTTGGCCTGCATACTGTAGATCGCGGAAACATGCAGGTAATTATAAGGACCGATCGGGATCTTACCGCCAGCCTGCAGGGTTGTTCTTGCCGCCAGGAGATATTGGCCGCCCTGGAAACTTTCTTTCGGCCGGTTAATATGGTACATCGAAGCGCCGATATAAAAATTATTATAGCCGTTCGTAGTTCCGTTATAGAGTATACCCGCATTGATATCTACAAAACTTACATTGATCTGTTTGTTTGTGAAGATCTCACCTGTGGTGCCGGGTACAAAACCAAGCGGTGTCAGTTCATCCTCGAAAACTACTTTGGTCACATCAAGTCGTTTGTTGACATAAGTTCCCTGGAAGCCTGCACCGATCTGGTGGTAGCCATTCTCATCGAGTCCTTTGTGATAGGCGAGGGATAAACCTGCGGCATTGGTTACCAGTACTCCATCACCGGCCCTGTCTGTGTACCCAATTATACCCACACCCAGTTGATCAATATCAGGAAGACGGTTCTTTAAAATACCAAAATCAATAGAAGCTGTTTTTGTAACAAAGGCATTATTGATAGTCGGCCATTGATTGCGGTAATTACCCGCAATCCGGTAAACACCGTCGAATTTACCTGTCAGTGCCGGGTTAAGGGTTAGGGGGGAAGCAAAGAATTGAGAAAAGTTGGGGTCCTGGGCAGCAACCACACGCATCATTCCAACACAAATCGTAAGGGTCAAAAGAAATTTTTTCATCTCAGCAATTATAGTTTTTTCACTGTTCAGACAGATGAATCATCATATCCCATCCTGGTTGGTAAACGCCTTAACCTCGTTGAAATTGCCCGGCCTTTCCTGCGGCTCCATCCGTCTGGTACGATCCCGATTACATCAGGAGGAAAAATACGACAATTTATAGACCCGGAAAAGGAAAAAATAGCTGCTCAAGGGAGAGCTGTTAGCCGTTAGCTATGAGCTATTAGTGCTTCAAAATATAACCGGGTTTTCCTTCCTAAGAATCTACTAACAGCTAATAACTAATGGCTAACAGCTTTTTTCACATCTGTACCTTCGTCCCAAAAGCCAAATCCCCGGCATCACCCAGCCCTGGTACAATGTAGCCTTTCGCGGTAAGCTCCTCATCAATATCACCGCACCAGACGGTGACAGAAGGGTCCTCGCGCAGAACATATTCGATACCTACGCTACAGGCAATGGCCGCCACGATATGAATTTCACGCGGATGCCCTTCGACTTTTAAAAAATGAATAGTCTTTACAAGTGAAGAGCCCGTGGCCAGCATCGGGTCGGAAATGATCACCACCCTGTTCTCCAGTTCGGGACAGGATACATAATCAAGACTGATCTCGAAACTGCCGTCCTTATTGTGTTTGCGGTAAGCAGAAATAAAGGCATTGTCAGCCTGGTCAAAATAATTCAGCAGTCCCTGGTGAAGAGGGAGACCGGCTCTCAGGATCGTAGCGAGTACGGGTTGCTCTTTCAAAACTTTGTGCTCAGCGATACCCAACGGAGTTTGTATTTCTGTTTCCACGAAGGGCAGAACTTTGCTGATCTCGTAAGCCGCTACTTCACCAATACGTTCCAGGTTGCGGCGAAAACGCATCCTGTCCGCCTGCACATTTACATTGCGTAGTTCACCCACCCAATTGCTGATGAGGGAATGTTGCTGGCTGAGGTTGACGATCATGTTGAAAATTTACTTTTCTCACCCTTCGCCAGGCTCAGGGTGACAAAGGATGATATATTTTTACAAACTTAATCTAAATTACGATTCATGGTTTACCGGGCAATAGGTGTAATGAGTGGCAGTTCGTTGGACGGGCTGGATATCGCTTTCGCGGAGTTCCAGGAACAGGGAGGCAAATGGACCTATTCCATCAAACAAACAGCCTGTTATATCTATGAAGAGGAATGGCGGAACAGGCTGGTAAATGCTATTTCCTTAACAGCACTGGATTACCAGCTGCTGCATACGGATTTTGGTCATTATATCGGGGAAAAAGTGAATGCTTTCATTGAAGATCACGAACTGCAATACCAGGTGGCATTGATCGCTTCGCATGGTCATACCAGCTTTCATATCCCAGCTAAAAAAATGACTGGCCAGTTAGGAGATGGCGCAGCTATCGCGGCCCTTACCCAGTTACCCGTTGTTACAGACCTCAGGGCCATGGATATCGCCCTTGGCGGGCAGGGCGCCCCGATCGTTCCTATCGGGGAAAAATATTTATGGGATGATTATGATTATTTTTTGAATATAGGAGGCATTGCCAATATCTCAGCTTCTGCTGGTTGGGGGTTTGATGTTTGCCCCGCCAACCGGGTATTGAATATGCTGGCCAATGAAGCGGGTCAACCTTATGATAACGGAGGAGCGATGGCGGAAAGCGGGATGATCAATAATGAACTCCTGGAAAAATTGAACCAGCTGGACTACTATAAAAAACCGTCTCCCAAATCCCTTGCGAATGATTTCGGAATAGATATCGTTTACCCCCTCATAAAAAACTACGGACTGGAACCAAAAGATGCATTGAGAACATACACCGAGCATATTGCTATACAAATAATAAACGCTCTTTCGATTCCAGGAAACCTCAAACCTCAAACCTCAAACCTCAAACTTCTTTGTACTGGTGGTGGTGCCTTTAACCGTTTCCTTATCCAGGTTCTCAGGGAAAAAATGGAACAACTTCATATTGACCTGATCGTTCCTGATCCCAACCTGGTCAGTTACAAAGAAGCGTTAATCATGGCTTTTATAGGGGTGCTGCGCTGGCGGCAAGAGTATAATGTATTATCTTCCGTTACCGGTGCCTCCAGGGATAGTATTGGGGGAGCTTTGTGGATGGGAGTGGAAGCTTAGAAAATAAGGAATAAGAAATGAGAAATAAGGAAGTTGGAGACCCTGAAAGGGTCGAATGTTAATAGCCCCGGGTTTTAACCCGGGGGAAAGAAAATAAATAAATGTCAGCAGTTAAAAAAAATAGCCCGGTCATGAATGGCAAGTCTGCATTGCCGGCAAGGGATTCGGTGGCGGAAGCGATCCGGTTCAAAAAAATACAGGAGCGGTTTCCCCAGCAGTTCGAGCATGTATTTCCTGATAAACTGGCCCCCAGAACCGTGATCATCATTCCCTCTTTAACGATGGACCCGGAAATATTGTCCAAGATAACCGGTGTCAATCATTACGAA
>JANMKG010000302.1:0-6676 GCA_031371915.1 Chitinophagaceae bacterium
AGCTTCTGAGAAAAGAACCATAAACTATAAACAATAAACTATAAACATTTAAGACTCTCAATCTTATCGCGGTCTATCTGTTTAACAAGTGCTTCCAGCCCGTCGAACTTTATTTCTTCCCGGAGGTATTTCTTGACATACACTTTCAGGGTCTGGTCGTAGATATCATTATCAAAATCAAAGATATTTACTTCGATCACTCTTTTCTTTCCATCAACAGTAGGCCTGAACCCTATGCTCATCATGCCTTTGTGGCGTGAATGGTCAAAAGTCAATGGTGAATTCGTGTTATGGGGAATGTTCTTATTGCCCATTGACAATTCATTATTCACTACTTCGGCATACACTGCGTAGATACCATTGCCCGGAATTATCTTTTCTTCATCCTGTATTTTAAGATTGGCAGTAGGATAACCCAGTTTTCTTCCCAATTTATCTCCGTGGATCACGATGCCCGAAAAAAAGAATTCGTAACCCAGCAGTTTGTCCGCCGTGGCGATATCGCTGTGGAGGATGGCTTCCCGGATATTGGTGGAACTGATGGAAATGTTCTCCAGGATATGTTTGGGTATTTCCTTCAACTGGTAGTTATAGTTGGCTGCTTCTTTTTCAAGCAGGCGATAATCACCCAGCCTGTCTCGTCCAAAATGATGATCATACCCGATAATGATGGTATGGGGATGAAATTTATCGATCAGGAAATCCCTGACATAGTCAAGAGCGGGTTGATTGGCAAAAGCGTCTGTAAAGGGCACCACCACGGTATGGTCAATACCTAATTGCTCCAGCAGCTCCAGTTTTTCCTGCAGGGTATTGATCAGGCGGATGCCGAGTATAGTAGAAGAAACCACTTTACGCGGATGCGGGTGAAACGTAATGATCACTGTCTCGCCGTTAATAGCTTTTGCTTCCTGTTTGAGTTTTTCAATGACCTGGCGGTGTCCCATGTGTACGCCGTCGAATGTGCCGATGGTAATAACGGCGTTTTGAAAGACCGGTAAGCTCGCGATATCGTAATGAACTTTCATAAAAGTGGTGCAAAACTAAGTGATAATTGAGAATCGAATTAGTTAGTTTTGCGACTCAATTTCCGCCATGAGCCTGTATTCAAAAAGAGGAGTGTCTGCCCAGAAAGAAGAAGTACATGCGGCTACAAAGAATCTTGACAAAGGTCTTTATCCAAGGGCTTTTTGTAAGATATACGAGGATGTATTGTGCGGGGATAAAGAATGGGTGAATCTTATGCATGCGGATGGTGCCGGTACCAAAACCATCCTTGCGTATTTATACTGGAAGGAAACGGGTGACCTTTCCGTTTGGAAAGGAATTGCACAGGATGCCATCGTCATGAACCTGGATGACCTGCTTTGTACCGGTATTTATGACCAGCTGCTTTTTTCCTCAACGATCGACAGGAATAAAAGACTGATACCGGGAGAGGTTCTGGAGGCCATTATCAACGGCACCCAGGATTTTTTTGATGCCATGAAGAATTTTGGGGTGAATATCACCTATATGGGCGGGGAGACGGCGGATGTGGGAGATGTGGTGCGGACGATCGCGGTGAACGGAACGATGACAGCCCGCTGGCCCAAATCAAAGCTGGTCACGAATGAAAAGATAAAAGCAGGTGATGTGATCGTGGGGTTGGCAGGATACGGGCAAGCCGCTTATGAAGAAAATTATAACAGCGGGATCGCCAGCAATGGACTAACCTCGGCCCGGCATGATTTATTGCATAAAACTTATGGTGCGAGGTTTCACGAAAGTTATGATACTGCTTTGGATGAATCGGTGGTTTATATTGGTCCACACCGTATCACTGATGAAATTGCAGTAGCCAGTCGTCATCCTGAGCACGTCGTTGCGAGTGGAACGAAGCAAAGCGAAGGACAGCAACCAGCAACCAGCAACCAGCAACCAGTAACCAGTAACCAGCATCCAGCAACCAGCACCATCGGCCAGCTTCTCTTAAGTCCCACCAGGACCTTTGCTCCTGTTATGAAAGAATTACTGGAGAACCATTTTGGTTCCATCAATGGCCTGGTTCATTGCAGCGGTGGCGGCCAGACCAAATGCCTGAATTACATACCGGATAATGTTCGTATCATAAAGGACAACCTGTTTGAACCACCTCCCATTTTCGGATTGATACAGGAGGCCAGTCATTCCGATGACCGCGAAATGTACCAGGTTTTTAATATGGGTACAAGAATGGAGATCTATACAAATAAGAAGGATGCTGATAAGATCATCGCCGTTTCAAAAGGATTTGGCGTTGATGCAAGAGTGATCGGCCGGGTAGAAGATGGAGCCGGGAAATCACTGTTGATAAAGACCAAAAATGGGGAGCTGGATTTTTAATTTGTTAAGCTAGTTTCCTTTACTTTGCAGCAAACCCCATTAGGATGGCCGAACCCATTATCGAATTACACAATGTCAATATTTACCAGGGCAATAACCTGATCCTGCAGGACGTGAACCTGACAGTAAACAAAGGCGAATTTGTTTACCTCGTTGGTAAGACAGGCACCGGCAAATCAAGTCTCCTGAAAACATTATACGGCGAACTGGAAATGACAGAAGGCGAGGGGACCGTGGCCGGTTTCAGCCTCCGCGGCCTGGATTGGAAAAAAGTTCCTTATCTCCGTCGTAACCTGGGTGTAGTATTCCAGGATTTTCAACTGCTGACCGATCGTAACGTTAACCATAACCTCAAGTTCGTATTACGGGCCACCGGCTGGACGGATGAAAAGCTGATGGATGAAAAGATCGCAGACGTACTTGATAAAGTCGGTTTGAAAGCTAAGGGGTTCAAGATGCCTTTTGAATTGAGTGGTGGGGAGCAACAGCGGGTGGATGTGGCCCGGGCTCTATTGAATTCACCCAAACTGATCCTCGCGGATGAGCCGACGGGTAACCTTGATCCCGAAACCTCGGACGAGATCATGAGTCTCCTGTTTAGTATTTGTAAGGATTACAATACTGCCATTGTAATGGCTTCACATGATTATATCGTGGTACAAAAATTCCCGGCCCGGATGATACGGACAGAAAGAGGCAGGGTGATCGATAATGCTACCATAAGTATTGAATAAGCTCCCGGGTATTTTTCTCGTTATCATATGTAGTTCCCAGTAAACGTTTCCGCAGGAGTATTTCCTCACCCGTAAATGGCTGCTGGTATAATTGCGCGATGATGGAAGCAAAAGCATTGGCGGTTGTACCGGTGTGACAAGCTCCTTCCAGCCCTGTTCCTTTCACCATTGGTTCATTCACGATACAGTGCCGGCCTTCATAAAGAGCATGCAGGAGTTTTAAACGGATACCCGTAATCCTTTTATTGAAACAGGGAAGTACATTGATATGCGCTTTGCGGATAAGGTCATTCAGTTCTGTTTCAGAAGGATCGGCTACCAGGCAGGTATGCTGGCAGAGATGCGCCATTTTTCGCAGGCGCCGGCCAGGGCTCTTCCCGGCGATCACGAAGGGCTTCCTGATCTTTGTGAATACATTTTGTAACAACCAGATGGCGGCTTTCTCGTTCTCTGGAACAGAAAGGTTGCCATGGTAAAGACAAAGATTACCGATACCTTCTTCCCCGCTGACCTCTTGCCAGGAAGGAAAAATAGGGATCATCCTTACGTCGGGTAAATGATATATTTCTTTGAATGCATGAATATCTTCCGCGGAAAGACAGGCATACATACATTGTCCCGGGAGATGATGCGTATATTTTTTGATCAGCCTGCTTTCACGGAGGAAATATATTTTTTTGAAAAGAGAAGATTCAGCTCTTGCCAGCTCCTTATAATATACGCTTTCTTCATTATGCATTCTCACTACTACTTTTCTTGCACCAAGGTCCAGGTGGGAAAGCACGCCGCTGCAATGTAGTCCTTCGAGCAGGATCGGGTGAGTGTCACCCCGGAGATCATTTACGAGGCCTTCACTCATCCTTGAAGCAACGATATACGGTAGCTGTGAAGAGAAGCCTTTACGCCCTGTTTTTCTTTCATAAACCTGTATGCTTTCACAAAACTGGTTCAGTTCATTGGGCATTCCTCTTTCATTATAGCAGAAATAATGGAGATGGATGGAGATACCCATTTTTTTGAACATCCTGATCCGGTTCATCATATCAATAGCCCCGCCATAATCTGCCGGCCAGGGAGTGTCAAGACATACGATATGAAGATGATTGCTCAATGGGAAAAGAGAGATTGGTAAAATGCCAGTAATTTTTTTTCTTCCTCCTGCCAGTTTAATTTCTTTCTTGCCAGCAGGCAGTTTTGCTTCAACCTCTCCAGTAAAACATCATCAAGGAGTAAATTGTTTATCGCTTCCGCTATTCTTTTGGGGTCATGTGTGTCAATAAGTACAGCTACGTTAAATTGCCGGTTGATCTTTTCGTATTCAGGGTAGTTCATCGTTAGCTGCGGCAGCCCCGCGTGGATATAATCAAAGAATTTATTGGGAAGGGCGAAGTATTGATTCAATCCATCTTTTTCCGGGAAAGCCACCCCGATCCTGGCTTTTTGCGAGATAGCCCGGAGCTGCTCCGGGGGCAGCATTCCTGCGAGTTCAATCCTGTCCTGCAACCCGGATTCAATGATCATTTTCTTTACCTGGTCCATGAAATTCCCATCACCGCAGATCAGCAGTTTATGGTTGACCCATTGCATGGCAGGGATAAGGTATTCAAGTCCCCTGGCTTCGTTGACAGCTCCCTGGTAGAGAATGAATTCGCTGGAAGCATCGCTTGTTCCGGTTTCCCGGAGCAAGGGCATATTCCGGATAGTTGCATAGTTAACGCCATAGCGGCGTTTGAATTCTTCCGCGATACTATCACTTACGGTATAACCCCATTTGAATTCCGGGACTGTTTTCTTTTCGATCCTCATCCATCTCTTTTGAACATGTGGGCGGGTGATCACTTCTTTCAACTCGGTAAATAATTCATGCGCATCATAGACGCGGGGTATTTTTTTCCAACGGGAAATATAAAGACAAGGAAGAATCGTATCCAGGTCAATGGCGCAAACCGCATCCATTTTTTTGAATAATAAAAAAACAAAGAGGCGGATATTGTATTCCGCGTAGAACCATTTTGACCGCTTGAACCAGCAGCGGATCCTTTTTTGGGTAAACTTCTTCCGGGTAAGCGGGAGCGAAGCTGGTAATCTTCTTCCCACCAGGGTCACGGCATAACCGTTTTCCACCAGTGAATCGCAGATCCTGTGCATGCGCTGGTCATAGGAAAGATCATTCGTTACGGTAAAATAGATTCTCTTCAAAACAGGGTGAATAAACAAAAAGAAAAAGAGTTTTGCAAATATGCAAAACCCTCATCTTTTAAACTATTTAATCTTTTATTGCCCTATGTTCATATTATCGAGGCCACTGTCGGGATTCTTATTGTTCTTACGTTTGAACAGGTTAGCGTCAAACTTTCCAAAACGCCAGTTGAAACTAAGCCGGGCAACCTGGGGGTCACGACGGCGTAATACATCCTGGGTAAAATAGGGAGATTCCGAATGAACATCTGATCGACGGGTCTTGAATATATCGTTGAAATTTAGTGAAAGTGATGCCTGCTTGTTCTTAAGGAATTCATACCGCAAGCCAGCATCCAGAAAATAATTAGCCCTCACAAAGCCCTGCGAAGAAGAGGTTTGGCCAAACATACCGCCACCGCCGCCAAACATACCACCCCCACCACGGCCACCACCGCCGCTACCCCCGGGAGGTAAGATACTTTTGGACTGGTATTCACCGGATACCTGCATGGTTAAATTCTTGTAGAGTTTAAATGTATTGTTCAGTTTTCCAAACCAGCTGGCAAACTGGTCCTGCTGCGGCTGACCGGCAATACCGGTATTGATCTTAGAGGTGAACAGGTTCATGTTGGTCGTCATATCCCACCACTTCGTCATTTTTGTTTTTAATGTCAATTCGAGCCCTGTTACATAACTCGAGGCGGCATTGATATAGGTATTTACAAGGATCGTATCAGGGACCGTTTCCTGTACCTGGAAACGGGTGATCAGGTCATTGGTATTCTTATAGTAGACAGAACCAAGGAAGCTGTCCTTGTTCTTCTTGAAAGTTTTTTGATAGGAGAATTCAACTGAATTGGTAAATTCCGGTTTCAGGTTGGGGTTACCCCGGCTGATATTAAGTGAATCGGAATAGTCTGTGAAGGGATACAACTGGAAAAAATTGGGACGGTTGATCTTCCGCGTATAGTTTAATTGCATCTCCTGGTCATTTTTCAACTTCTGGCTCAGGAAAACACTGGGGAAAAGACTTACGGGAAACTTGATATTGAATTCCTGTCCTTTATCGGGTAACCTTCCCAGGTAATCGGAACTTTCCACCCTCAATCCTAATTGGTAACCAAAATTTTTCACCTGGTTGGAATAAGTGCTATAGGCGGCATATACTTTATCGGTACTGTTATAATTGACTGACGCGAGCGGGTTATAAACAGCAAGCCCGGTTGAAGTGATGAAATAAAAATTATTTTTATTATCCACTTTGCGGATCGCCACCCGGGCGCCCATCTCGATCTTTGATTTTTCACCCAGCGGATTGGTATAATCGGTCTGGAAAATAAAATTCTCGTTCGTTCCTTTACCATCCTGGCGCTGGGAGGATGTCTTTACTACGTTCT
>JANMKG010000321.1:0-2412 GCA_031371915.1 Chitinophagaceae bacterium
TCCCGGGCTCTTTTCACCGCCCTGCCGATCCCTTCATGCACTGCTTCAGGACTCATCCCATCGATCGTATCTGCGGGCATTTCGTAACCATCAGCCAGTTTATAGATATCGATAACGTTCGAAGTACGCTCTACCGAAGTACCCATGGCGTAATTGTTATTCTCACAGATAAAGATCACTGGTAATTTCCACAGCATAGCCAGGTTGAATGTCTCATGCAACATTCCCTGCCTTGCGGCACCATCACCAAAGAAACAAAGCACTACGTTATCAGTACCGCGATACTGCTCCGCGAAAGCCAGCCCTGCTCCTG
Source organism: Chitinophagaceae bacterium (assembly GCA_031371915.1). GTDB lineage: Bacteria > Bacteroidota > Bacteroidia > Chitinophagales > Chitinophagaceae > JJ008. The sequence continues at coordinate 314 of JANMKG010000321.1, forward strand.
TTCCGATCTGCGCTCCTACGATACCATGCCCACCAAAAAAATTCACATCTTTCCCAAAGAAATGCATACTTCCGCCCTTTCCTTTGGCACAGCCCGTTGCTTTGCCATACAGCTCGGCCATACAGCTGTTAACGGAAACACCTTTAGCGATGGCCAGTCCATGATCACGGTAAGCCGTGATGAACAGGTCTTCAGGTCTTGTGCCCGTCATACAACCCGCGGCAATGGCTTCCTGGCCTACATAAGCATGGAAAAAACCGCGGATCTTGCCATCCATTTTGTACTTCTCTTCCGACATCAGTTCAAACTGGCGGATCAGCTGCATTAATTCGTACCAGTACAGGTAGGTTTCTTTCGAAAACTTGGTAGCCACAGGCTAAAAATTTGAGTCGCAAAAATAAGGGGAAAAAAGGAATTTTAAAGCAGTGATTTTGAGGATGTAACCGGCGTCCCCGCCCTGGTCATTGTCCCTTGCGCCAGCCCGCCGTACAAGACTTTGGCAGGCGGGTCGCACTCTTCTACTGCAGGAATTCTACTCATCAATTTTGAAGCTTCCCTGCTATCTTGCAGTCCCTTAATGCTTAGCCTTCAGCACATATCGCTGGTCCAGTTCAAGAACTATAGTAACCGGTCCTTTGATTTCCCGGCCCGGGTGATCGGGATCTGTGGCAAAAATGGCGTAGGCAAGACAAACCTGCTGGATGCCATCCACTACCTCTGTTTTACCAGGAGCTATTTTACCAGGCTGGACGGGAACAATGTACAGCATGGCAATACCGGGTTCCGCCTGGAAGGAAATTTCCAATTGCAGGATAAGCAGGAAAAAGCTGTTTGCATCCTTAGGGAGACCGGTCGTAAAGAATTCCTGGTGAATGATGCTGCCTATGATAAATTTTCTCATCATATCGGCCGCTATCCCTGCGTGGTCATTGCACCCGATGATGCCGAACTCATAACGGGCGACAGTAAAGAACGACGGGGATTTCTCGATGCCCTTCTTTGCCAGCTGGATGGGGATTATCTACAGCAATTGATTATTTATAAAAAAGTGCTGGAGCAACGGAATTCATTGTTAAAAAATTTTGCCGAGACCGGTGACAAGGATTTGGCGTTACTGGATGTGCTTGATGAACAACTGACCAGGCCCGGGGAGTTTATTTTTACCAGGCGGAAAGAATTCCTTGTTTCATTTCTCCCGGTTGCGAAACATCTTTACCAGGGTATTGCCCAAAAAAATGAGGACGTCAACGTCTATTATGAAAGTGAATTATTACAGGCAACTTTCCAGGACCTGTTAACCATAAACCGGGCGAGAGATTATTTAGCCCAGCGTACCACTTCCGGTATTCACCGGGATGACCTCGATATACAACTGGGGAATCAATTGTTTAAGAATATTGCTTCACAGGGACAGCGCAAGAGTTTATTATTCGCACTGAAACTGGCTGAAATGGAAATATTGCAGAAAGGAAAAAGCTTCGCTCCCCTCCTGCTGCTGGATGATGTATTTGAAAAACTTGATGAGGACCGTATCGGGAACCTGCTGCAGAAGGTCTGCGTGGAAAATGAAGGGCAGGTGTTTATTACGGATACGAATGAAGAGAGACTTCGATCGCACCTGGAAAAGCTTTCAGTTAACTACCAGTTGATCACTTTATGAGATGATAGATAACAGGTAATAGTTAATAGATAACAGATAATAGTTCTTTCAGGCTGAAGATATTAACTATTCCAGGGCGTTTGTTCAAACAGTAACAACTATTATCTATCAGTTATTATCTATTATCTAACTTTGTGTTATGAGCGAATATTCCCTCGGTGATGCGATGAAAAAATTCCTGGAAACCAGCCGGATCAAGGGTGGTATACAGGCGTTGCAGATCGAAGATGTGTGGGAAGAGATCATGGGAAAGACCGTGGCCCGCTATACCGACAAGCTCCAGATCATCGGGGATAAACTGATCATTACTACCTCCGTCGCGCCCCTTAAGAACGAACTTAAGTATCAAAAAGAGAAGATCAAACAAAGAGTGAATGAATCGTTGAAACAGAAAGTGATCAATGAAGTAATCATACAGTAGTTTATAGTTTTTGGTTTG
>JANMKG010000343.1:0-3437 GCA_031371915.1 Chitinophagaceae bacterium
GCATAATAATAGGTCTGTTTATTATTTTGCGCATCCACGAAGAAATGAATTCTATCGTCACGTACATCCAGGGCAGTAGGTGTCATCGCGTCCTTGATCCAGTCCATGCCGGGAATTTCCTTTGTCCTCGGGTTCTCGATCTCGAAACCGGCAGGTAAGAGGTCTGTAATGACCACATTTTCGATGGGTGTATTGAATGAACGCTCCAGCGTGATCCCAATGATGATGAGATCATTTTGTTTAAAAGTATTGGACGTAATAGGTTTGCCATTCCTGTCGTAGAAACGTTTCCTGACTTTCAGGTAACTGTCCTCTTCTTTATAAGCACCGCTGGCGCTGATACCTTCAGCTTGCCAGAAATAATACAGTCTGCCATTACCTCTTGTGACGATATCTACATTATTTCCGCCCAGCGCTTTCATATCACCTGTCCACTGTCCTCCATCTACTTTGGCGATCGTCTTTCCATTCACTTTTATTTCTGCCGTTGCGGTTGAATTGTTGGCCGCCCTGGCATGTTTACCGATCGCAAGAAAAGCAAAAGCCCTTTCCTGGGTACTTAACCATCTCCTGCTCTTCAGTTTATCGGCTACATGTTTTACCATTGTACCGATCTGTGCATTCCCGGGATCCACATCGATCAACGCATTCAGGGCAATGGCCTCGTCCCGTACATCGGAATAATAACTACCACCTGTCTGCGCTACCGATTCCTCCCCGCTGAAAGAAGCCGGCAGGAGTGTGCTAAAAGATTTTTTATCTCCCGCTGTAGCATAAGCCGCTGCCAATAGATAGCGGCTGTCGAGTGCAAGGATCGCCGGGTTGGCCTTGTAATAGTTCATGGCAGGTACATTCGTTCTTCCGGCCAATGACAGAACATACAACCCATAGGCCACTTCCTTCGGCGCGATCTTCCTGTTCTGGTCACGGTTATAATAATAGCTGATCGTTTCCCTGGTTTTAAGTTTGTTGTTGATATAATTCAGCATGGTCTCCAGTAAACTATTGTCTACATCAAAACCAACTTTCTTTGCTTCAAGCAAAAAATGCGCGGCATAGATCGTGGACCACCAGTCTTCCTTTCCTTCTCCATCCCAGAGTGTAACGGCGCCGTTGTACAACTGCCGCATCTTTATTTTTCGGATAGCTTCCATGATATTGCTGTTGGCGTTCAGCTTCTCCTGTTGTTTGTGCAGCTGCATCAGGTCAGAAAGGTCACTGTAATATAACTGTGGAAAAGCCGCTGAAATTGTTTGCTCTGTACATCCATAGGGATATTCAACCAGGTATTTTAATTGCTCCCCCAGCTCCAGCGCCGGGGAACGGCTTACTACTAAATTGTAACTGGTGCTACCAGGTATAAAATCACTCAAACCGATATTTATTTTTTGTGTGCTGCCACCAGCAATCGAACCCGTCCCCGTTGTTTTTTGGAGGGTGGAAGGTGGGCGAACAGAGATATCAGTGACGTCAGTGAATTTTTCTCCCATACCATTAACTGTCACCGTTACTTTACCAATATTTATTGTAGGATCAGCCACGACTTTAAAGATAGCCCGGCCTTCACTTTTTGCAGCGAGTGTTACAGATTGATTGTTGCTACCTGCTATTTTCATAGGGCCTTCGACAGCAATGGTCGCTGTTACATTGGCGGCATTCCCTGTAGTGTTGGTCAACGTAACCGGAACATTCACCGTATCACCCGGGCTTAAAAATCTTGGCAGCGCCGTGCTGACGACGATCGGGTCAGCTACGGTCATTGTATTATCCACGGCGCCAAAATTTTGTCCTTTGTAAGCAACGGCCATCAGTCTTAATTCGCCACTGAACTGGGGAACATCAAATTCAAATTCAGCAATACCACTTCCATTAGCTTTTTTGATTCCACCCCAGTAACTGACCACTTTTATTCTCTTCGCAGGCATGGGATTCACTCTCTTATCCATGGACATATCCGCATCGCCACCCGTACTGCTCATTTTCGCTCTTACTTCGGCAAACAATAAAGGATAAAGATCAAATGCTGATACCTGCAGAGCTTTTTTCTGGTAGAAATAATCATAAGGGTCTGGTGTTTTGAAATCACTGATCTGCAGTACCCCGTTATCAACAGCAGAAAGGGTGACAAAACTACCGGGGGCAGCTTTTACTGTTACCTTCTGGTGTGTTTTTGATCGCACCGTTTTCTGGGCCTGGATATCCACCGCGATCTTCCTGCTTTTATCTTCCACCGTCACATTCCTGAAACCATGTGCTACAGTTAAAGGAATATCAGATACTTCATGTGGCTTGATCAGCGTAGCTGTGATGTATACATTTGGTACATGATCAGCATTCAGCTTAAGGTCAAGACTGGCAGAACGATTGGCAACATCGACATATTGCTGTGAAACCAGGTGATCTGTTTCCATTGTAACCAGCATCCGGCCACTAAAGGGAGTTTTGAATAATGCTTTTACACTTTCACCGGTAGTATAGGATTTTTTATCTATCTCGATCTCGATATTCCCTTCATTATTCACTTCAAATGAATTATTGTTACCGCCATAGCTTCCATAGCTATAAAAACTCCGGCTGACATAACTATTGGCCCCGGGGCGATAGACCTTCACCTCGTAATCACCAGGGCTTCTTGGAATATAGCTATAGATGGTATTGTTTCCAATATTGACCTGTTGTTCGATCATCAGCTTATCTACTTTTTGTGATTCATACCTGAAATAATTCCCGCTTTTTGTCAAAACCGTGCGGTATTCATGTTTAATGACTTCTATCCTGGCCGTCGAATTGGTAACATTCCCGTCTTTATTTACGGACACGAGGTTGAATTTCACTTGCTGGTTTAACGGGTAATAGTAGAACCAATCCTGCTTGATGCCAAAAAAGATATCCTGGGTAAATACATCTACTGTTGTTGCACGACTCACCGGGCGGCCCGTCTCATCAAAAACTGTGGTATAAAAACTGGTTTGAAGAACTCCCATATTGGCGTAGGTTGCCGGTACTGCATAGTCAATAATGGCATTGCCTTCTGCATCGGTGGTACCTTCCTTTACTTGTTTGTCAAAGAAACTTGTCTGGTTGGCCAGGCTGAAATCATAGCCATCAAAATTTTTGGCTGTAAAATATTTTTGTTTCACCTGTATCTCGGTCTCGTACTTCCTGTTGGCAGCCGGGGGCCCAAAGAAATTCATCGCATTGATGGAAAGTTTGGCTGTCTCACCTGAACGGAGGGATTCCTTATCCAGTTTCGTGCTTACCCTTATACGATCGGGCACAAATTCTTCCACCGAGAAATTCTTCGAGGCCAGTAGGACATCGGTGGATGTATACACTTCGAGTGTATAGCTACCCGTGATCGCCGCGCTGGCAATATCAATGCTTGCTTCCAGGGAACCTTCTTCGTTCAGGTTTTTCCGGAATGATTTCAGCTCTTT
>JANMKG010000361.1:0-13708 GCA_031371915.1 Chitinophagaceae bacterium
ATATTAAAAATTTAAAAAAGATGGAACTTTTTAACCAATTGAGGGTTATTAAGGAGATCGTAACTTTATACCATGGGCGTCTGGAAACAAATATCAGAATATCTCTACCTCCGAAAAAAAGACCCGAACCGGCCAAAAGATAAATGGATCGGGTATATGCACGGGATCAACCGGATCAGCATCTTTATCTTTCTCATCTGCCTGATCATCCTTGCCATTAAGTTGCTGACCTGAGGAATTGAATGATCGCCGTTGCTGCTTGTGCCGAAGCATTCCCGCCTTTGGATAATAATTGTTTTAAAGCCGCATAATCTTTTTGTAATTGTTCTTTCCGGCTGTTGTTGGTGAGCAATTCTCCTAATTCTTTTTCCAGGTTCGCGGCCGTTAGCTCGTCCTGGATGAGTTCTTTTACCACCAACTTATCCATGATCAAATTCACCAAAGAAATATATTTCACTTTTACCAGGCGTTTGCCGATCTGGTAGGAGAGATAAGAGCCTTTATAGCAAACTACTTCCGGCACAGCAAACAAAGCTGTTTCCAGTGTTGCCGTACCCGAAGTGACCAATGCGGCTTTTGATTGCTCCAATAGTTCGTAGGTCTTATTCGTAACATATGAAACATTGGAATGGCCCTTCAACAGGTCATTATAAAAACTTTCTTCCAGCCCCGGCGCTTTCGCGACAATGAATTGATACGATGGGAAGGACTTACTCACTTCCAGCATGATCGGAAGTTTCTTTAATATCTCCTGCTTGCGACTCCCTGGCAGTAAAGCAACGATCGGTCTTTCAGACATCGTACTTCGTACACCGTACATCGTGCTTTTCTCGATCACTTCCACCAAAGGATGTCCGACATACTCCACTTCCCAATCCCATTTCTTTTTATAATACTCCTTTTCAAACGGAAGGATCACCAGCATCTTGTCGATGCATTGCTTCATCATTTTTACCCGGCCTTCTTTCCAGGCCCATACCTGCGGGGAGATATAATAAATAACCTTCAATCCCTGTTGTTTGGCCCATTTCGCGATACGGAGATTAAACCCGGGGTAATCAATAAGGATTAGTGTATCGGGTTTGTATTGGAGAATGTCTTGTTTACAGAATCTGAGGTTACGAAAAATAGTCGGCAGGTTCTTTATCACTTCCGCGAAACCCATAAAGGCGAGTTCCCGGTAATGCTTGACCAGTTCGCCCCCGGCTTCCTGCATCTTGTCACCACCCCAGCAGCGCACGGTGGCCAGCACGTCCAGCATTTTCAGCTCTTTGATAAGATTGCTGCCATGGAGATCGCCAGATGCTTCTCCTGCTATGATGTAATACCTCATGAAGAAACAAAAATAACATTGAATAGATAATAACTAACAGATAATAGATAATAGTTCTTTAAAGCAGTAGCAATCCTTTAAAAAAATATCAATCTTTTAGCACTATTATCTATTAATTATTATCTATTATCTTATTACAGGTAATTCGATATACGTATTAAAATAAACCCTTTGTTCCGTTTTAATGAAATCCGTTTCCTTCGCTTCAAAAATATTCGGCACATATTTCTGCGGGTTACGGTCGATCAGCGGGAACCAGGTACTCTGGACCTGAATCATGATACGATGACCTTTTTTGAAAACATGGTTGATATCATGAAGATCGACCAGGAATTCTTCCGGCTTGTTGGGTGTAAGGGGAGAAGGGTTCTCAAAACTTTTCCTGAAACGTCCGCGAAATACTTCCATCGCAACGGGCAGCTGGTAATTACTCATCAATATGTTTTTGGGATCAAAGGCAGGATATACATCGATCAGTTTTACGATCCAGTCGGCATCCGTGCCGGAAGTACTGGCAAACAAATGCGCCATGATCTTCCCGGTTACCGTAAGATCTTCAGTCAGTGAATCCATCACAAAACTTACTACATCGGGCCGGGTGGTAGCAAAACGTTGGTCTTCCACCTGCCAGGGACGCCAGCGGCTACCTGTTCCATAGGTAGCTTCGATCGGCTGCACCCGGTAGGGAACTGGTTTGGCGGGATCACTGGTATAACTGATATAACCAGTGGCGGCTGCAGGTTTGGTAAAAGAGGCTTTATTACCCGGACCCGCATATAACTTTTGAATATTGGCTTCTTTAGGCGGCCAGCTGCTATAAGTTTTCCATTTGTTTGCCCCGGTTTGAAAACAATTCGCTTCCTCAAATTTTCCATCGCCAATTCCTTTCAGCCAATAATCAAACCATTTTTTTTGCAAGGACTGGAAATAAGGACCCGTTGGGCTATCAAAGGAAATTTTTCCCAGGCTGTCTGCTTTGGATCTTGCCCATTGACCATGGTTCCAGGGACCCAGCACAATATAATTACGATTGAAGGAATCCAGCTTCTCCATATGACTATACATCAGTTGCGGACCGTTGATATCTTCCTGGTCATAGTACCCGCCGACATGTAATTGCGGGATCTGCGGTTGCCGGATATAGCTAAGGGGAGAATTCTTCTTCCAGAATTCATCATAATTGGGGTGTTTTACAAAATTATTCCAGGTAGGAATTTTACCGTGAAAATATTTTTCGTTCACATTTTTTAAGGAGCCGAGACGCAAGTACCAGTCGTAGAGATCAAATTGCGGAAAAGGGAAATCGCTATCCGTCGTTTTATCAAATTCCACTTCATAGGTGTATTCCATTCCATAACTCAACCGGAAAGCGCCGTTATGATGGAAATCATCTCCGAGGAACAGGTCGCCCATACAAGCCTGTTCGGAAGCGGCTTTCAATGCCGGGTGCGGATCAACTGAACCCACCAATGCTAACCAACCGGGATAAGAAACGCCGAATATGCCGGCCTTGCCGTTATTATCCGGGATATTTTTTACCAGCCAGTCCACCGCATCCCAGGTATCAGTGCTTTCATCGATCGCTCCTTTTTGCGTGGCATGGATCAGCGGCTGGTGGATCTCCATAGTCCCTTCGCTTTTATATTTTCCGCGGATATCCTGGAACACAAAAATGTATCCTTCTTTGGCAAGAAGATAATTATTGAAATTAGTGGGCTTTATATTCACTATCGTATCATCCGGTATGGGAAAACTGGCGCCATAAGGTGTCCTCGTGATGAGTATCGGGTTCTTTTTGCCAGGGTTTACCGGTGCCAGGATCGTAGTATACAGGCGAATACCATCGCGCATAGGGATCATCGCACTGGTTTTTTTATAAAGAAGATTGCTGTCTGTTTGTGCAGGGGCTTTGCCATGTATGAGGAGGAAAAGCGGGAGAAGAAAAAAGTATTTCATGAAAGAAAGGTAAGTGTTTAATAAAGATACTAAGATGTTTCTCGCGGCGAACGCAAAGGATAACGAACGCTGCGTACGCTGCTCCTCCGCGTCCGCTGCGAGAAACTCCCGGGAGTTTAATTAAACAGCTTCAGGATGAGTATCCCCACACCATAAAAAAGCGTAATGATAAAAATGCCTTTAAAGGTCTGTGATTTATCAAAATGGACATAGATCGCGAAGAGGACCGCGTTAGCCAACAGGGAGAATGTTCCCACGTTCGTGATCACTTTATTATCGTGCATAAAATAATCCAGGAATTCTTTAAAACTAAAAGAAGGGAATTTGACCAGGTACACGATAAATAGCCCGATGAGCGGACCGATAAGACCAAGGATCAGTCCCAGCCGGAGATTATCTTTTGTTAAAAACATTATTGGAGGTGTTGTTGGTTAGGTATGGAATGGCTTATTTCCAGGTTTTTTCCAGTTTGGCTTTTAGAACGTAATTCGTAAGATCAAATTGTACGGGTACGATACTTACATAATTATTATCGAGAGCCCATACATCGGTATCCTTTGCTTTATCAAAATTTACAAACTCGCCGGTGAGCCAGTAATAATGACGGCCATGAGGGTCATTCCGTTCGATAAAATCTTCCTCGTATTTGGCATAAGCCTGTTTGCAGATCTTAAAACCTTTCAGTAACTCGGGGGCTACTGCAGGGATGTTCACATTCAATACCGTATGTTTATCCAGGTCGCTGCTGAGCATTTTTTCCACGATGATCCTTACATATTTCCGGGCTCCTGTAAAATCGGCATCGATCCGGTAATCCAGTAAGGAAAACCCGACAGAAGGGATACTTTCAATAGCCGCTTCAACCGCAGCCGACATAGTGCCGGAATAGATCACGTTGATGCTATGGTTGGCGCCATGGTTGATCCCGCTGAGACAAATATCCGGTTTGCGGTGAAGTATCTTATCTACCGCCAGCTTTACACAATCTACTGGTGTGCCGGTGCAGGACCATGTTTCTACATTATCTACAGTATGTAATTTATGTAATCTCAATGGCTGACCGATCGTGATGGCATGACCCATACCCGATTGCGGTTTGTCCGGTGCTACTACTACAATTTTGCCAAGGTCCTTTACGGCTTCCACCAGGTTCAAGATACCCGGTGCTGTAACGCCATCATCATTGGTGATCAGGATAACAGGTCTTTCTTTTTTAGAATTGCCGCCTGTTTTTTTCTTTGCAGCAGAACTTTTCTTAGGAGCGGGGTTTTTCTTTGTTGCCATACTATACAAAAATCCCGGTTTTTTCCCGCTTAACCAAAGAGAGAGACCACGAATTGCAGGAATAACATGAATGGATACTTAAATAGTGAAGGCATGCAAACCTTATCAAAAGCTTTATTCGTGTTATTTTGTGAAATTTCGCGGCTAAAAATTTTGAAATTCTAAATAAATTAGTATTTTGCAGCTAAATAAATTAGGTTTCTATGGCAGTTTCCAATCAAAACCTGAAATACCTGCGCAAGCTCCGTGGCTGGACACAGGAAGAATTCGCTAACAAACTTCATATCAAGCGTTCACTCCTGGGTGCTTATGAGGAAGAAAGAGCGGAGCCCCGGATCGATGTCCTGGAAGTGGTCTGTGATATATTCAAATTAACACTCGATGAAATACTCCGAAAGGATTTGAGTGATAATAAAAGTAATTATCTCGCCAAACGAAGGGCCATGAAACTCGCCATGGGCCGGCCTGATATACCTTTTGTCCCGGTGAAAGCCGCGGCGGGTTATCTCGCAGGTTATGCAGATCCTGAATTCATCGATGAACTCAATACGTTCACCCTGCCCATGTTATCCGGCGGTAATTACAGGGCTTTCGAGATCATAGGCGATTCCATGCTTCCCACACCAAGCGGCTCTGTGATCGTGGGAGAAAAAGTAGATAACCTGGATGAAGTAAAGAATAATATGGCCTGTATCGTGGTGTCCCGTAATGAAGGAGTGGTCTATAAAAGAGTACAGAAGAACGGGCGGCAAAAGAACAAACTGACACTGGTAAGTGATAACCCTACTTTCCATCCTTATACCGTTAATGCAGAGGAAATACTGGAAATGTGGCAGGCACAAATGGTTATCTCCAAAGCCAATACCCAGCAACGATGGGACATGAACCAGCTTACCAATATTGTAAGTGATCTGCAAGAGCAGGTGACCTCGCTGAAAAAGAGGATGAACTAACTGCCTTTCAGGAATTTACGGCTTTTTGCGTTTTTATGCGATAGCTTTTCGGCCTTGACAATTCTCAGTTATATTTGTGAATTGCAAAAATGGCAATGCAACTGAGGAACTATATCTGCTTACCCTTCTTACTGGTTTGTATTTCAGGATTCTCACAGGAAAAATCATTACAGGCTATTAAGGTATCACAGGCACCAAAGATCGATGGTCACCTGACGGATCCGGTATGGGCCAATGTTCCGGTGGCAGAAAATTTTATCCAGAATTATCCTGCTGTCGGGCAACCTGCTTCAAAAAAGACAATTGTAAAAGTAGTTTACGATAATACCGCCATTTATGTGGGTGCCTATTTATACGATGATCCTTCACTGATCAGGAAACAGATCACTGCAAGAGATGCTGAACAACTCAAGGATGTTGACTACTTTTCTGTTTTTTTTGATCCTTATAATGATAACCAGAATGGTTTCCAGTTTCTCGTCACTTCTGCCAATGTTCAGTCGGATGCCCGGCTGGGCCCCAACCTCGGAGGTGGTTTTGGTGAGTATGGTGATAAGACCTGGGATGCAGTCTGGGAAAGTAAAGTGCAAATGCAACCTGATGGCTGGACGGTTGAAATGAGGATCCCTTATATTTCCCTGCGCTTTTCAAAAAAAGACCTGCAGGATTGGGGTGTCCAGTTCCTGCGGCTGATAAGAAGTACCAACGAAAATTGTTTCTGGAACGCTGTTAACCCGGAGGTAAATGGTTTTGTCAACCAGTTTGGTAATTATACAGGATTAAAAGACCTGGAGCCACCGTTACGTCTTAGTTTTTCACCTTATATCTCTTCGGGTTTCAGGAGTATTCCCAAAACGAATGGACCTGGCTTTTCAGGTGACTGGCTGCAGCACGGGGGCATGGATGTGAAGTATGGTATCAACGAGAGTTTTACGCTGGATGCGACCTTGATACCAGACTTTGGACAGGTGGTTTCAGACAATGTGATCAATAATCTTACTCCTTATGAAGTAAAATTCCAGGAGAACCGGCAGTTCTTCACGGAAGGAACGGAGATCTTTAATAAGGCTGGTTTATTCTATTCCCGGAGAGTCGGCAGCACACCCGCCGGTTACAACGGGGTACGTGATCTTGTGGCATCGAACCCTGACTGGGAAATTAAAAGAAATCCTTCCACGTCGCAATTATATAATGCGACCAAATTTTCCGGCCGGAATAAAAATAAACTTGGTATCGGCATTTTCAATGCGGTCGCGGCACCCATGTATGCGAAAATACATAATACAGTATCGGGAAAAGATTCTGTTATACGTACTTCTGAACTAACCAATTATAATATTGTGGTGCTGGACCAGGCATTAAAAGGCAGGTCTTTTGTAACTTTTACGAATACAAATGTGATGCGGAATGGTGATGCACGGGATGCCAATGTAACAGCTCTTGATCTTGCCCTCTACAATAAAACAAGTACCCGCGTTTTTAATGGAACGGCCCGTTACAGCAAGATATGGGGCACCAATCCTTACGATGGATATAATACTACCGTCAAATACGGTAAAGTAGGGGGCAGCTGGAGATATTATGCATTAGCGAATATAGAATCAAAGAATTATGATCCCAATGACCTCGGTATCCTTCCTGCTCCCAATGAGATCAGTTACCGTTTCAATGTCAGCTACAATCATTTCAATCCAACAAAGCATCTTATCCAGTATAGTTATACGCTGGATAACCGTTTGCAATATATCTACAAGCCTTACGATTTCAACCGGTATGATATAACCGCGTCGTCGTTCTGGATATTTAAGAATTTCTGGGACCTGTCTGCCCACGCCCAATTAACCCCGTTTAAAGTGAGGGATTATTTTGAGTTGAGAACGGATGGACGTTACCTCGGTCTCCCCCTGAACTACTATTTTGATTTAGGCGGGAGTACTGACAGCCGGAAAAAATTATATGTCCGGTTCAGCGGGGTATTTGCCCGCTCTCCTAAGTATGATAATACCTATTATGGTGGAGGACTTGGTTTTCGTTTCCGTTTCAGTAATCGTCTCACGCTTGACCTGCAAATGGACGGGCATAAGGAATTCAATAGCCTTGGTTATGCTTTCACCCGTGAACTCAATGGCGAGCCGATCGTAGGGTTCCGCGATGTAACAGAATTTATACCGGTCCTGTCCGGTATTTATAATTTCACATCAAGACTTAACCTGACACTCAGGGTTCGTCATTACTGGAACGAAGTGAATTACAGGAGTTTTCATAACGTGGACATGCAGGGAAACTTGCTGGATCGTCCCTTCATCAATAACCGGGATGACAATGTAAATATTTTTAACGCGGATGCTTTCCTTACCTGGGATTTTCGTCTTGGCAGCCGTTTTATAATAGGTTACAAAAACTGGCTGGGAGATGAAGAGCGTGTTACTCCCGCCGGCAAGAATCATTACCTGGATAACCTGGGTGAGATATTTGACCTTCGTCATGGCAATGAACTTACCGTTCGGTTCATTTATTTCCTTGATTACAACCAGCTCCGGAAAAAACGTTAAGGAAATTTCATTATACTGTCTCCAACGATCGCAAAAGCTGTTTCACCGGGTGAAGGTTTTACGTTGAACGTTCCCGTAAAACGACTGAATGCCGGGAGTACACAATACTCTTTGGTAAAATAGAAACAGGGGAATCGCAGCGTTTGTTTTCCTGCTCCTTTTAATGTGATACCCGGGTGAACGTGACCGGTAAAACGATACAGGTCTTTTTCCTCTTCCGCTAAATTTTTCTCTGCTTTCAGGTCATGAAGAAAGATAAAGGGAGGTTCTGATAATTTCCAGTTGCTCACCTGTATATTGGCTTCGGCATACCAGCTGTCTTCGAGAATATCATGGTTGCCTTTTACGAGGTCGATCTGCAGGAGTGAAAAATCCTTTCTCCATTTTAAAAAAAGATCCAGCTCCCTATTGACGCTGCTGTGGGTAAGATCTCCGGCAATGATCACCCGCTCTACTTTATAGAGATACAATTGGGCCATGAGCCGCTGCAGATCTGCTTTATAGACGTTTTGGGGGACGGCAATTCCTTCTTTACGAAAATGCCCTGATTTACCAAGGTGGAGGTCAGCCAGTATGAGTGTATTCTTTTCTTCCCAGAATAAACAGCGTTCAGGGGAAACCCAGAAAGTATTACCACGGACAATATGCGGAACAGGATTTTTCATTTGAAGTGCGCAAATCTACAGCAAAATCAGCCGGCTATTTCGAGTTGTTGCTGCATCCTTTTCACACGGTCTTCCAGTTTTTCAGAAGAAAGGTCTTCCCGCATACTGTCCACTTTGATCGGGAAGCAGAAAGGTGTAAGGCGTTGAGGAAAAGTGATAATGATAATGGATCGCTGGATCCTTTCCAGCATATCTCTTAACCGGGCTTCTTCCATCTGCTGGTCCAGCACTTCCTGGTAAGCTTGACGGAGTAACAGGTTTTTCGGGTCATATTCGCTGAATACATTAAAAAGAAGTGAGGCAGAAGATTGCAGATGTCTTGCTTTTTTCTTTTCACCGGGCATTCCCTGGAAGATTAACCCACCGATGACCGCTACATCCCTGAATTTTCTTTTCGCCATTTCCGTACTGTTCACACTCCGCTGGATATCATTGAGCAGGTCGTCCGGCGAGAATAGTTCGTACACATTTGTGTCATCCACGGGAATAGGCTGGTCACTCAACAGTTCAAAACCATAATCATTCATGGCAAAAGAGAAAGTGATCGGCCGGATACGGCTGATACGGAAAGTAAGGATAGCAGCCATGGCTTCATGGACAAGTCTTCCTTCGAAAGGGTAGACAAAAAGATGGAAGCCATCCTTTGTTTCTATTTGTTCGATCAGCAATTCATTTTCTTTGGGTACATGCGAGAGCTGTTCCTGTAAACTAAACAGCGGTCTTAGCACTTCCAGTTCTTTTACGGGCTGTGACCCTGGTGTCGTGGATCTGTCAAGCGCCTCCCGGAGTTTTTTCCCAAGGTTGGCGCTCAGGGGCATGCGTCCGCCATCCCAGCTAGGTATGATCGATTTTTTTGCATTGGATTTCGTTACCAATGCGGTCATGTCCTTTATCATCAGGAATTCAAGGTTCCTGCCTGCTAAGGTGAATACATCACCCGGGTCAAGCCGGGAAATAAAATATTCTTCTATAACGCCAATGTAACCACCGCTGATGAATTTCACTTTCATCATCGAAGCGCTGACGATGGTACCGATATGCATGCGGTGACGCATGGCTACTTTCCGGCTTTTGACTCGGTAAATACCTTCCTCTATTTCCACTTTTTTAAAATCATCATATTGATGCATGGCGTTCCCGCCTTCTGTAATGAAATGAAGCAACTGTGCCCATTCATCGCGGGTCAGTTCCCGATAACAGAATGTAGCGACCACTTCCTGGTAGGTTTCTTCCGGCAGGAAGCCTTCTGAAATAGCGATGGTATTCAGGTATTGTAACAACACATCATAACAGAGCAGCATGGGCACCCGGCTTTCGATCAGGTTCTCCTGCATGGCTGATTTCAGTGCTGCCGCTTCTATCAACTCCAGTGAATGCGTGGGTAAGAAATAGATCTTGCTTATGGCATCAGGACTATGACCACTCCGGCCGGCTCTTTGCAAAAACCGGGCAACACCTTTGGGTGAACCTACCTGTATCACTGTTTCCACGGGACGAAAATCAACACCCAGGTCAAGACTGGCTGTACACACCACGGCTTTAAGATTTCCCGAATGAAGGTTCTCTTCGATCCAGGTCCTTAGGTCTAGGTCAATAGAGCCATGGTGAAGAGCGATCGATCCGGCCAGGTCAGGACAAACATCGAGTAAGGTCTGGTACCATCGCTCACTCATACCTCTTGTATTGATAAATATAAGAGTGGTGCGACTCTCCTGGATGATGGGAATGATCTTATGCGCCAGCTTAATACCAAGATGACCTGCCCAGGGATATTTTTCTATTTCATCCGGGACGATAGATTCCACTTCTATCTGCTTTTGCAGGTTGGCTTTTACAATAACGCCTTCTTTTTTCAGGGGTGAAAGCAATACTTCTTTTGCTTCGTCCAGGTTGCCGATCGTGGCACTGATCCCCCAAACAGCAACAGGGGAGCTTGTGCAATTGACTATTCTTGATAGGGCCAGTTCAACCTGCACACCTCTCTTTGAACCCAGCAACTCATGCCATTCATCGACTGCAAATATTTTAAGGGAACGAAAAACAGCCGGGTAGTCTTTTTGTGCCAGTAATAAATGAAGACTTTCCGGTGTGATGATCAGTATTTCGGGCATTTGTCTTTTTTGTTTTGCCCTTTCGCTGACAGGGGTATCCCCATTTCGTATCGCCACCTTCCATTGCATACCCAATTCAGCGATCACTTCTTCCATGGCCCTGCCAATATCTTTGGCCAGCGCCCGTAATGGACTGATCCAGAGTAATTGTAAACCATTATTTTTTCTTTGATTGAAATCGCCGGGGTGATCATTGATAAACCTTATCAGCGAACCGAGAAACACGGAAAATGTTTTACCGCAACCCGTCGGGGCATTCACGAGGCCACTTTCCCCATTGATGATATGTTGCCAGGCTTGTTCCTGGAATAAAAAAGGCTTAAAAGCCTTTGCTTCAAGCCAGTTATTGATCACTTTATATCCGCTGGTATGCTGTACTTCCACAAAGCAAAATAAAGGAGGAAATCACAGACAAAAAAGAGATTAAAAAATCCCTTTCAATACACCATCCTGCCATTTGAGAAAGTAGAGTTTTTTGTTCTCAAAATAATCCAGCGTCATATTTTGCTTGCTAAGGACGGGCTGAATATCAAGATCCGTAAAAACCTTTGCCTGTTTATTCGCGAGGTTGGAAGCCAGGTCATGCCCGTATTGCAATAAAAGCTTGCTGTATTTCCAGGTCACTTCATAACCCCGGAAAACCATATCACTGGGGCGGGCAAACATGACCTTGTTGAAATGACTTGTAATGGCCTGGCTGATCCTGTCGATCTTGGCATTATAGAAAGGAGTGCTGTAGATGATCTCGATGCCTTTGTACTCGGATTTGTTGAACGGTATCCCATCCCAGGTAGGCATTCCCATCACGGTTGCCTGGTAATTTTGTTTTTTCAGCAGGGCCAGTTGCTGGGTCAGGCGTTTTCCAAAATTTTCATCCAGGCTGCCGGCAATACAAAGTGTCAGGTCGGTTGTATCCAGGTAGGGCCGTAACTGGTTCACCGTAAAACTATCCGGAAGGTCCACGTATTTCATCTTCAGCGGGACAGACACTGTGTTTTTTCCAAAATCATCAAAGTAGCTTTTTATGCGGTCTTCGAGCTGCCCTTTTTTCCTGAACACGACAATGGACTCAAGGGAATAATATTTCTGGCTATACCTGTAAATGCCTTCACACTGTGTCTTTAAAGTAGGATTCAACACCACGAAAAAAGGATTCGAAGTAACACCCCCGTCGTTCGGCAGGTTTACGTTGATAACCGGTATATTGGTGCGAAGACCTGCGTCAGCAAGAGGTTTTATCTCGGCAGCACTGCAATAAGCCATGATCAGTTCCACGCTGTCATTGGCTGCCTTATCGAGTTGCTGGGACAAAGATTCTGTCGTCGAACGCGTATCATAAATAAAAATTTCCAGCGGGGCTTTTTCTTTATTCAGGGAATCGAGGGCCAACTGGGCTCCTTCATAGAATTCAAGCCCGGGATTAATGAACTTGGGAAATACATTTTTTGCATAACGGTATTCATCATCTCCATCGAAAGCGGAATCTAGATACAGCGGTGTGAAAATGGCGATCCTGTGTTTGAGAATACCTGTTTGTGCAGAAGCGATAATTGACAATAAGCAACAGGCAATATTCAACAAAAATGATTTTGAATATTGTATTTTCTTTTCTATCATATTTTTTCAAATTACAGTTGCCGATTGTCTATTGTCTATTGTCCATTGTCAATTGTCTTATTCCCATTCGATCGTGGCAGGAGGCTTACTGCTGATATCGTACACTACCCGGTTGATCCCTCTTACATTGTTTATGATCTCGTTAGAAACAAAAGCAAGGAATTCATACGGTAAATGTGCCCAGTCTGCTGTCATTCCATCCACACTGGTTACCGCTCTCAATGCCACGGTAAATTCATAGGTTCTTTCATCACCCATGACCCCGACACTTTTGACCGGCAGTAAGATAGCACCTGCCTGCCAAACCGTTGCATAGAGGTTGTTATCCTTTAATGCCTTTATATACAGGTAATCTGCTTCCTGCAACAACTGTACCTTTTCTTCTGTAATTTCTCCCAAAATCCGGATCGCCAAACCGGGACCTGGGAAAGGGTGACGGTCAATCATTCCGGGGGGGATATCGAGTTCCCTGCCAACTTTTCTTACTTCATCTTTAAACAGGGATCGCAACGGTTCCACCAGTTCAAGGTGCAGGTGTTCAGGCAACCCTCCCACGTTATGGTGTGATTTTATCATTACTGAAGGGCCATGTACGGAAACACTTTCAATCACATCCGGGTAAATAGTTCCCTGGCCAAGTAAACCAACACCTTCGATCTTTTTAGATTCTTCCTGGAATATATCAATGAACAAGCTGCCGATCACTTTTCTTTTGTCCTCGGGTTCTGTTTTACCCGCAAGTCCTTTATAAAACCGTTGTTTGGCATCGATACCTTTTACATTCAGGCCAAGTTCATTGTAGGTTTTAATAACAGATTCAAATTCATTTTTCCGCAAAACCCCGTTGTCTACGAAAATACCATAAAGGTTATTCCCGATGGCACGGTGGATCAATGTTGCTGCCACGGTTGAATCAACCCCGCCGCTCAGCGCCATGACTACTTTCCTGTCCCCGATCTGTTTCTTCAGGGCTTCCACCGTATCTGTAATAAAATGTGCCGGTGTCCAGTCCTGCGAACAACCGCAGATATCCACGAGGAAATTCCGCAATATTTTTTTCCCTTCTTTGGAATGGTATACTTCCGGGTGAAATTGAACACCGTAGAGTGGGAAATAGGGGATGGCGAGTGGTGAGTGGGATATACCGTTGGGAGATTTCTTAAAGGCCGCAACAGGGATGCTTTCTGTTGTTGCCAATAATTCAAATCCTTCAGGCATTTCTAAAATCGTATCGGCA